>NZ_JBRJGR010000025.1:0-49734 GCF_053628595.1 Roseovarius sp. MBR-154 | reverse complement strand
TGAACTCGCGGCTGAACTTCCGTCTCGTCATATCCACTCTCCAATTCCATGGTCACGATCTTATCTTCGTGTCCACGAAACCGGCAGCAGGCCATAACGTCGGACTTACCATCGGATCGATCACGAGATCAGACGGCCGCCGCCGGAGGCTTACTCTACAGGGAACGCCGGTGCGTAGATGAGTGAATGCTTCAGTGCAGCCGATATCGTCATCGACTTCTTGCAGCAGATCGGTGATGCGGACTGCGGGCAGGCGGCCATAGAGATCGAGCACCATGTCGTCGACATTGCCGGGCACGGTGCCGGTGAGGCGATCCAACTTGAGAACGCCATTTTCAATAGATCCACCTGGGATTGCGCCAGTTCGGGCGGCTCTAGCCAATCGATTCATGCCTTCCGCCAATCGCGGTTTACGATCTTCAAGCCAGACCTCCGGCTCAAAGGGCATGGTCAGTCGCGGCGACGCCTTCGCCGCCTCCATCGGCACAAGTGCCTGTTTTAGGTCAGCGTAGCGCCGGGAATGCGGGAGCCAGATATCGCCGGAACGGAAAGCTTCTCGGATCTGGAACAGCACGGCGACCTCCCAAAGCCGGTTGTCATCGGGCTCCTGGGCATTGATGTGGCGATGCCATTTTGACGTGCGGCGCAGGAACGAGGACTGGCGGGGCGCATCGGTCTGATCTTCGGCGAGGATTTTGGCGGCTTTCACCAAAGGCGCAGCCACAGGGGCGTTCCGGACATCGAGCACACGCAGCATGCGTGGCGCATAGCGCAGGAACCGGTGATATCCGTGAACGACATGCGCCAGAGCGTCGGCGGCCATCGTGTCGGTCAGCTCGGCAGCGGTTGCCACCATATTTTCGAGACGTGTCCAACCGCATGCCGCTTCCGTGGCCACGTCGAGGGATGTGTCATCTCCCTTGGCTTCCAGCAGGGCGGCGCCCAAGTCTTTGAATGACCGCAACGTCTCCTGCAGCGAAGATCTGGCATCGGCGATCCGCGCATCGCACAGTTTCTTCGCGTCCCGCCAAGTTTTGCCAACAATCCGGTCATGGGTCTCGATCACCGCATCAGCGATGGTCGCGGTCCATTCGATGGCGCAGACTGCCAAGATCGCCAGACGCCGGTCGCTGGTGATGTCGCGTAGCCCGTCGGCAAAGTATCTCTCACCCTGACGGCGCAGGCGCGTGACCCGATGGGGCGGAACATCCTCCAGGATTCCGGGCGGCACTGCCAATGCCTGCAGGAATTCCAATCTGTCCAGGAGCCGGGATGCCCCCGCCGAGTTGTTGCCCACCTCGAACTGGCGCAACCAGACGAACCGGCTGACCTTGCCATCGACCATCTCGGTCAGCATCGCGTCCAGCCGTTCCTTCATTTGGTCATCAGCCCTGGCGGCGATCCGGCTTTCTATTCTGCGCTCCGCCGCTACGAGGGCGTCGGCGCACAGCCGCTCGATGACCGAGACACCGGGCAGGATGGTCTGTGTCCGACGGCATTCCTCGACAAACCGGCGCGCCAGGTCTTCGTTGGAACGGGCCGTTTCGACCTCGCGCTCAAGCCACGCCTTCAAGTCACGCGCACGACGGCCCGAGAACACCTTGAAGCCGTAAATCCGGCGAAGGTCGATCAGGTGCCTGCGCCGTGTCACATCGGTCTCGGCGTAACAGGCAAGGTCTTCGGAGCGTTCGCAAAGCTGTGCAGCGAGGAAGCGGCTCACTTCCAGGGGGATGATCTCCCACGGCAGCAGAAGACGACCGGGATACCGGAACGCGCACAACTGCAGTGCGAAGCCAAGCCGATTACGCGCCTGCCGCCTGGTGCGGATGTGTTCGATATCATCATCGGCCAGGGTGTAGTGGTGCAGGAGGGTGGCTTCATCAGTGGGCAAATCAAACAGCGTAGAGCGCTGTCGTTCGGTCAGAATGGACCGTCTTGGCATGCTGAATTGTCCTTGTTAGTCATTAGTCTGTTCGGGACAAAATCTGCACCAGCAAGATCAATGGCTTGCAAGGCCAAAATCCAAGGGGGTTCAAATGGGACAGCGCGCGGCCATTTACGCCAAGGTCTCCACATCCGACCAGTCCTGCGAGCGGCAGGTGGCCGAACTGACCGCCTTCGCGGAACGTGGCGGCTACGATGTAATCGGCGTGTTCAAGGAAACGGCTTCCGGGGCATCGGCAAATCGAGCCGCCCGCAGTCGGTTGCTTGATCTCGCGCAGACCCGGCAGATCGATGCGATCCTGGCCAGCGAGCTCTCGCGTTGGGGGCGTTCCACCCAGGATCTGCTCGATACCCTGAACAGGCTTGCAGGCTGGAAAGTCTCGGTTGTTGCCATGAACGGCATGACCTTTGAACTCAACACACCCCACGGACGGATGATGGTCACCATGTTGGCAGGCATTGCCCAGTTTGAGCGTGACCTCCTCAGCGAGCGTGTGAAATCCGGCCTCGCCGCCGCACGGGCAAGGGGCAAAAAGCTCGGCAGACAGCCCGGCCAACGTCCGAAGTCCGACAAGCTCGCGCCAAAGGTGCTTCAGGCCGTGGAAGGTGGTCGATCTTACCGCTGGATCGCCCGCGATCTCGGGATCTCAAAAAACACAGTCACGGAGATCGTCAAACGTCACCGACAGAAAGCCTTATGATACGATCCTGCCCCCTACCGGAATCTACCCCATGTACGGCCGGGACGCTCCAGAATTGTTGCGGGCGAGAATGCTACCGTTCCGCCACACAAATTGAGGCAGAGCCCAATTAAGGGCTACGCGACCGTTGGGCATGGCCGGTGAATCTCCAAACATCCCGCACATGGACGGGCGCGGCGAAAACTATTTGCTGTACGGACAGCTCGAACCGTGGATGATGATCTGCAGCGAAAGCCATGTCGGCTGGGGCGGTTCGGCGACGGGCGTCACGCTCGAGGATCGGTTCGGGATCCGCGCGCACCGTGTCGAGCGCCTGCCGACCTACCCGTTTGTCCAACGGCTTGGTGAACGTTTGTCTGGGAAGAAACAATTCCAACAGGGAGTGAACGAGATGCAAGACGACAAAGACGACCGCGTGAAGAACTGGGCACGCGAAGTTCGCGCCGGACGGCTCGACCGCCGGGAATTCATGGCGCTCGCCAGCATTTTCGGCGTGAGCGCGGGTATGGCGGGTGCAATGATCGGGGCTGTAACCCCGACACGAGCCAAGGCGCAGGAGATCAAGCGCGGGGGCGTGTTGCGCATCGGTCAGCAAATCCTCGACATCAACGATCCGCGCACCTACGACTGGCCACAAAAGGCCAACGTGGCGCGCCAATTCTGCGAACCACTGGTGCGGTGGGAGGCAGATGGCAGCTTTTCGCCGTCGCTTCTCGAAAGTTGGGAGGTCAGCGACGACGCCCGCACCTACACGCTCAATGTGCGGCGTGATGCAGTCTGGAACAACGGTGATCCCTTTACCGCCGACGACGTGGTGTACAACATCATCCGTATGTCCGACAGCAGGGTCGAGGGCAACGCGATGGCGGCGCGTCTGACGGCGCTGCGCGCCGACGGAGAGGCCGTGGCAACGGAAGCGGCCGTTCAGAAGATCGACGACTACTCGGTGCAGTTGAGCCTCGTGGTGGCGGACATTTCGTTGATCCCGTCCTTCGGTGACTACCCTGCGCTCTGTGTCCACCAGAGTTTCACCGGGCAGTTGCAGGACGCGCCGATCGGAACCGGTGGCTTCGAACTCGTTTCATTCGAGGTCGGAGGAAACGCCGTACTCAAGCGCCGCGAGGATGGCAAGTGGTGGGGTGGCGAGGTCTATCTCGACGGGCTCGAGTTCATCGACCTCGGCAATAACGACGCCACCTTCGCGGCCGCGTTCGATGGCGGTGAGATCCACATGAACGACGAGACCCAGAGCAACTCGGAAGAACTCTTCAACGCGATGGGGCTGAACCGTGCCGTGGCGCTTACGGCGACAACGGCTGTGGCGCGCATGAATGTCAACGCCGAGCCCTTCACGGATCAGAGCGTGCGCAACGCTGTGCAGCTTGCCATAAACAACGAAATATGCCTCCAACTGGCAATCTCGGGCCTTGGCTCGGTGGCGGATAACCATCACGTGGCCCCTGTTCATCCCGAGTACGCCGAGGTGCCGCGACCTCCCCAGGACGTCGCAAAAGCGCGGGAGATACTCGCAGCCGCAGGCGTGACCGAGGTCGAACTTACGTCCATTGACGACGGCGAGCTGCGTATCCTTGCGGATTCGGTCGCGGCGCAATTGCGCAACGCGGGGGTCGACGTGATACGCACGACGCTGCCCGGTGCCTCCTTCTGGAACGATTGGACCAAATACGCCTTTTCGACCACCTCCTGGGGTGGGCGTCCGCTCGGGGTGCAGGTCTACGCATTGGCCTACCGCTCGGGCGAGGCGTGGAACGAAAGCGGGCACTCGAACCCGGAATTCGATGCCAAGCTGACCGAGGCGCTTGGCATTTTCGATCCCGCCGCCCGACGCCCGCTGATGGCTGAACTCGAGAAGATGCTTCAGGAAAGCGGCGTGATCGTACAGCCCTATTGGAGAGAGCTGGCGATGCATCACACCGACGCGGTGAAAAACTATCAGCGGCACCCGCTGCGCGAGATGCACCTTGAAAAGGTCTGGCTCGCCGCCTGATCGAGAAGAAGCCCGCAACCTTCCGTGCGTGATGTGGTGGCAACTGTATGGTCCGGTTGGGGCTTTGAAAAGGGGGCACACAGGGCGGTGTTTGGGTCGGCGTTTGCGATCACGGTTGCCGTGGGCCAAAAGGTGTCGTGCTTGCCTGAGTGCGCGCCCTTGCAGGGTCGCTGTAAATCGTGCGCAGGCGCTAGGTGGTCCGCCTCTATGACACGGTGAAACGGGCGTCGGGCAGACCCGCCACGCCGACATTCAGCGCCAGAACCGCACCGGCAAGCGGCTGGGCCTCTGGCGGTATATGTGGCGCATAGCCTGTCGCCATCGACGTGACGAACAGGGTGTCGAATCGCGGGCCACCGAAAGCAAGTTTGGTTGGCTTGGCAACCGGCAGCGGAATGCGGCGGTCGATCTCGCCATTCGGTGCGATGCGCACGACCTGCCAGCCGTCGTTCGCAGCCATCCAGTAGCACCCGTCGGCATCGACACAGGCGCCATCGGGCCGCCCGTCGATCGCACAGGTGTCGAAGAAGGGGACGGGATCATCCGGTCGTCCTTCGCTGTCGAGATCGTAGCGCCAGATCATCTGGGCGTCGGAGAAGGAGTCGGAGACATAGCCGGTTCTGCCATCGGGGCTGAAGGCGAGACCGTTTTGTATCCAGAACGCGCCGAACCGTTGGGTCGCCGTGCCGTCGCCGGTGATGCAGAACAGCGCGCCCTCCGGCGCGTGGCCCGGCCCGGCAAGGGGCATCGTCCCGGCCCAGAGCCGCCCGCTGCGGTCTAGCGCGGCATCGTTGAAACGGGTGCCGACGGAAAAGGGTTCCGGTCTCGACAGCGCGGTGAACGCAGCGGTGGCGGGATCAAACAGGGCAACGCCGTCATTGAGCCCGATGATGATCCTGTCCGCCGCGGCAGGAAAGCAGAAGCCGACCTCGGTCGGCATCTCGAACCTCTCGAGTTGGCCCGTGGCCGGATCTCCGCGAAACACGGCTTTGCCCACGATATCGACCCAGAGCAAGGCCTGCGCGTCCTCGGACCAGACGATGCCTTCGGCAAGGCCGAAAGGGCCGGAGAAGACAAGATCGACGGTGGGATTTGTCATCGGACCGCCAATCCCGGGCTCAGCCGGACTGCCGATTGAGATCGAGACCGCGGGTCAGATGGGTCCGCATCGCCCGCGACGCGGCCTCGGCGTTGCGCTCCGCAATCGCATCGCGGATCTCGGCATGTTCCATCTGAAGAGTTTCCACATAGTCACGGCGGTCGCGGCTCATTCGTGCACGCAGAGCAGGGCGCGGAATGATGAACGGGCCGAGATAGCTCAGAAAGTTGGCGATATAGAGGTTGCCGGTCGCCTGGGCGATGGCGACGTGAAAGGCGAAATCCTGCTCATAGGCCGGCTCATCATGCCGTACGGCTTCGGCCATGGCAGTAAGCGCGCGGTCGATCTCGGCCATCTGGTCCGCCGTGTGCCGTTCGGCGGCCAATGCGGCCGTCTCGACCTCATGGCACAGCCGCAACTCCAGAATCTGCACGATGTGATCGCGTTCGCTCAGCCCCGGATTGACGATGCGAAAGGGCTGCAAGGTGCGATCCGTCGCGACAAACGCACCCCGTCCCTGATGCACGGTGACGAGACCGTCGGTCTTGAGCGCCGACACCGCCTCGCGGACGACCGTTCGGCTGACTCCGAACTGCTCGATCATCTCGCTCTCCGTCGGCAGTTGTGCGCCCGGTGCCAATTCTCCGCGAAGGATGAGATCCCGCAACTGCTCCGAGATCAACTCGCTGAGCTTGGATCGCGAGCGGATCTTTCCAAGCTGCGGTGCGGAGGTCTGGGTCCTGGGCGGCGTCACATCGGTCCTTTCTGCACTTTAACGGCGCGATCCAACCTGAGGTATTCCAGCGTGGTTTGGAATTCCAGTTGCAATCGCATTTTTCAGAAGGTAAGCATATCATCAGTCATCATACAAGTGATGGCATGATGAATTCAAGCGGGATGCAGGGTCATGTCAGTGTCGAGGGTGCTCATGACTGGTGCCGCCGGACAGGTGGGCCTGGCCATGCGCGAGGAATTGCGCGGACGATATAAGCTACTGAGATGCAGCGATATTGCCGCGATGGACCCGGCCGCCGAAGGCGAGGAGGTGGTGCGTGCCGATCTGACGGAGCGGTCCACGCATGCGCGCCTTCTCGACGGGATTGACGGGATCATCCACCTTGGCGGGCTGTCGGTCGAGGACGACTGGGCACCGATCCTGCGCGTAAACATAGATGCCACCTATGATTTCTTCGTCGCCGCCGCCAAGGCGGGGGTCCGGCGGATCGTCTTTGCCAGCTCCAATCACGTGGTCGGATTCTACCGGCGCGACGTGCGGTTGACGCCCGAAGAACGGCCGCGACCGGACACGCGCTATGGGCTGAGCAAGGCCTTTGGCGAGCTTCTGGGGCAGTATGTATCCGATCAGTATGGCGTCGGTATCCTGTCGGTGCGAATCGGCAGTTGCTTCGAGAAACCGACCAACGAGCGGTTTCTCTCGACCTGGGTATCGCGGCGCGATCTGGCGCAGCTGTTTGCCATCGGGCTCGAGACGCCGACGCTGCATCACGAGATCGTCTGGGGTGTCTCCGGCAATGACCGGGGCTGGTGGGACAACAGCCGCGCGCATGAGCTGGGATACCGCCCGCTGGACAATGCCGAGAGCCATGCCGCGACATTCGATCACGCGGCCACCCGCGAAGCCAATCCGCTGTCCCGTGCGCTTCAGGGCGGCGGCTTTGTCGGCGCGGAATATCGCGGCGACCCGGCCCGCGTTCTGGGCGGACGCGCGCGCCGGACCTGACACGACACAATGGAGGAGGAGGAAGCAAAATGACGATTCTCAAGAAACTGGCCATCCTGGGGGGCGCGACGGTTTTCGCCGTCGCGGCCATGCCGGGCATGGCGCAAAATCTAAACCTGCACACCTTTGCAGGCCGGAATTCCGCCGTGATCGGCCCGGTGCCGCATCTTCTGGCCGAGCGCGTCGAGACGTTCACCGGCGGTGAGGTGAAAATCAAGGTGTTCGATCCGGGCGATCTTGTCCCGGCGATCCAGTATTACGACGCGGTGAGCCAGGGATCTGTCGATGCGGCCTTTGGGGCCGCCGGGTTCGAGGTGTCGAAGAACTCGGCCTATGATTTCGTCTCGGCGATCCCGTTCGGTCCGCAGGCCCCGGAATACTACGCCTGGATCTTCAATGGCGGCGGTCTGGAACTGGCGCAGGAGCTTTATGCGCGCGACAATATCTACTGGTATCCCTGCGGCAATGTCGTTGCCGAAACCGGCGGCTGGTTCAAGCAGCCGCTGAGCGGGGTTGGTGACCTGGCGGGTCTGTCGATGCGGTTTGCCGGGCTTGGCTCCAAGGTCTTCACCAAGCTTGGCGTTTCGACCCAACTGATGGGCGGCGGCGAGATCTATCAGGCCATCGAGCTTGGCACGATCGACGCGGCGGAGCTCTCGTTCCCCGCCAACGACCGCAGCGCCGGGCTGCCGGAAGTGGTGAAGCACAATTACTTTCCCGGTTGGCATCAGCAACAGGCGATCAACGAGCTTCTGGTCAACCTGACGGCGTGGAACGGTCTTTCGGACGGGGCGAAGGAGGCAATCCATGTCTCGTGCAAGGCGGCCATTCTGGAAACCATGGCCGAGGGCGAGGCGACGCAATTCGCGGCGCTGGAGCAGCATGTCGCCGATGGCGTGACGTTGCACACCTATCCGCAGGAGTGGCTTGATACGTTCCACGCGACCTGGCTTGAGGTGGTCGAGGAGGAAAAGGCCGCCAATCCGGACTGGGCGCGCATGTGGGACAGTTTCTCGGAGTTCCGTTCCCGCTACAAGCTCTGGGCCGACCGGGCGTATCTGCCTCGGAACTGAGCCCGTTCCGGCGGGCCGCTCAAACGGCCCGCCGCCTTTCTGACAAGGACAGATGATGACCGGACTGCTTCACCTCGCCTTCGCGCTGGACCGGGTGGTGCGCCTTGTCGGGCGCAATGGCGCGCGCCTTGTGCTGCTGCTGATCGCGACGGTCATGCTTGATGTGATCGTGCGCAAGGTTCCGGGTGTTCACGGAGCGCTGTTCGGATCTGTTCTGGCCGATTACCTGTCGGCGGTGAAGCTGCGCGAATTCTCCTGGCATTTGCATAGCGTGATCTTCCTGACCGCGCTCGGCTATACCTATCTTGAGAATGCGCATGTCCGTCTCGACATCCTGCGCGAGCGGATGACGGCGCGGCGGCGCGCCTGGATCGAGCTGGCCGGTATCCTTGTTGCGCTGCTGCCCTACATGGCGATGATGATCTTTTTCGCCTGGGGGTTCGTGCATCAATCCTGGATCAACGGCGAGGGATCGACCGCGGCCAGCGGCATACCGAATCGCTGGATCATCAAGAGCGCGCTGCTGATCGGCTTTGGCATGACATTCCTCGCGGGGTTGAGCATCGCGCTGCGGATCGTGGTGTTTCTGCGCGGTGACGCGGATCTGGAGGGCAGCCGCCTTTCGACACTCATCGGCACGCCGGGGCAGGACGCATGAGCGCGCTGGTCGATGTTCTGCCGCTTGCGATGTTCGCGGCGCTGGCGGCGGGCATGTTCACCGGTCTGCCGGTGGCCTTCGTGCTGGGCGGGGTCGGGGTGCTGTTCGGCGGGCTGGCCATTCTGCTCGGGGACATGCCCGCGATCATGTTCTTCAATCTGGTGCCGCGGATCTGGGGCGGGATCGCCGAGAACCTGGTTCTCGTCTCGGTGCCGAGTTTCATCTTCATGGGGACCATGCTGGAACGCAGCGGATTGGCAGAGGATCTTCTGTCCGCGCTCGACCGGGTCCTGCACCGGATGCCGGGGGGATTGCTGCTGTCGATCACCGGGCTGGGGACGATCTTTGCCGCGACGACCGGTATCGTGGGGGCGTCGGTGGTGATGATGACAACCCTCGCGCTGCCCAGCCTTTTGCGCGCCGAGGTCAATGGCGGGCTGGCCGCCGGGACCATCGCCTCTTCGGCGACGCTGGGGATTCTGATCCCGCCGTCGATCATGCTGGTGGTGATGGCCGATATGATGTCGGTCTCGGTCGGGCGGCTGTTTCTCGGGGCAGTGCTGCCGGGGCTGCTGTTGGCCGGGCTCTACGCGCTCTACATCTTCCTGACCGCGCTGCTCCGCCCTCATATGACACCACGGCGCGTCCCGCTCATCGCCGATGACGACACGCCGCTCGGGCTGTTGGTCCTGCGCGGGCTCATGCCGCCGGTGATCCTGATCCTGGCGGTGCTCGGCTCGATCTTCGGCGGCATCGCCACTCCGACCGAGGCGGCGGGTGTCGGCGCGCTGGCCGCCCTGCTGCTGGCGGCACTGAAAGGGCGCGCGTCATGGTCGGTGATCGACGATGTCTGCCAGCGCACGGCGCGGATGGTCGGGATGATCTTCTTCATCTTCATCGGCGCGACGGCGTTTTCGCTGATCTTTCGCATTCTCGGCGGAGACGAGTTGATCGAGGGCATCATTGCCGCGCTCGGCGTTGGCCCCTGGGGGACGCTGGGGCTGATCATGGGGGTGATGTTCGTGCTCGGCTTCTTTCTCGACTGGGTCGAGATCACGCTGATCATCCTGCCGGTCTTTACCCCGATCATCATCGGTCTGGACTTTGCGCCGCATGTGGCGCGCGGGGACGTGATCTTCTGGTTCGCGATCCTGATTGCCATCAACCTGCAAACCTCGTTCCTGACGCCGCCCTTCGGCATGTCGCTGTTCTATCTAAAGGCGATTGCCGGTCGGCAGATCGCGATGGCGACGATCTTTCGCGGGGTTCTGCCCTTCGTGCTGTTGCAGCTTGTCGGGCTCGGGCTGGTGATGGCGTTTCCCGAGATCGCGCTGTCATTGCCCGACCGCATGCTGAACTGACGCGGCCACGCGCCCACCCACCACCGAAAGGACATCCCATGCCACTGACCCCGGACGAGCTGAAATCGAGACTGGCAAGCGGGCTTCTCTCGTTTCCGGTCACGGATTTCGACGCGACGGGCGCGTTTGACGCCGCCTCCTACAGCGCGCGGCTGGACTGGCTTGCCTCCTACCCGGCGGCGGGGCTGTTTGCGGCGGGCGGGACCGGTGAGTATTTCTCGATCACGCCGGAGGAATATCCCCGGGTCATCGCCGCCGCCATTGCCGGGCGGCAATCCGATGTGCCGGTGATCGCGGGCGTCGGGATGGCGACGCGAATCGCCTGCGAACAGGCGAAGACCGCCGAGGCGCTCGGGGCCGACGGCATCCTCGTGCTGCCGCATTACCTGACCGAGGCCACCGAGGAGGGCATCGCCAATCACCTGCGCGCGATCTGTGCCGCGGTCGATATCGGGGTCATCTTCTATGCCCGCTCGGTCAGTCGGCTTGGTGTCGGGACATTGCTGCGTCTGGCCGAGGACTGCCCGAACCTGATCGGCTACAAGGACGGTGTCGGCGATCTTCAGTCGATCGTGCAGATCACCACCCGGCTTGGTGAGCGGTTCACCTATCTCGGCGGGTTGCCGACGGCGGAGGTCTTTGCGCAGGCCTATCTGGAGATCGGCGTCGATACCTATTCCTCGGCGGTGTTCAATTTCGTGCCCGAGTTTGCGCTTGCCTTCTTCGGTGCCGTCCGGGCGCGCGACAAGGCGGCGGTCCGGCTCGGGCTGTCGGAATTCTTCCTGCCGTTGCTCGATCTGCGCGACCGGAAAAAGGGCTATGCCGTCAGCATGATCAAGGCCGGTGCCGCGCTTGTGGGCCACCCCGCGGGTGCGGTGCGTCCGCCCCTGACCGAGCTTGACCCCGACGAGCGCGACCGCCTGCGGGAGCTGATCGAAGTGGCCGGGCGTCTTGTGCCACGGCTCACGCGGCCTCCTGCGAAATAACCTCGGCCATGGGCCGGGTGAGCATGTCATGCAGGATGGTCTCGACGTCGGTCCAGAACGCCTCGTCCCGCACGACGGCGGGCGAGATGAAAGACGCCGCGCGCTCAGCCTCGATCGCCTCGGGGGCTTGTCGGCCCTGCGCCATGGCGATCAGGGCGTCGGCGCGGGGGTCGCGCAGCGGGTAGGGGGCGCAGTCGTGGGTCGATAGCGACAGGTGACGTATCCATGCCGCAGTGGCAAAGGCAAAGGCACGAATGTCGCCGCCCTTGGCCCTCGCGTCCGGGATGGCGGCAAATACCCGTTGGGGCATCTTCTGGGACCCGTCCATCGCGATCTGAAACGTCTCATGTGCAAGATGCGGGTTGCGAAACCGTTCTTCGAGCTGGGTTGCGTAGTCGTCGAAATCCACCCCCGGCAGAGGCGGAAGTGTCGCCGCCGCAACGCGCAGATGCCGCGCGACCAGACGCGACAGGGCGGGATCGGCCATCACGTCCCGCACGTAACGATGGCCTGCCGCGAACCCGGCATAGGCCAGCATCGAGTGGGTGCCATTCAGCATGCGCAGCTTCATCGCCTCGCAAGGGCGCACATCGGGCACAAAGATCGCGCCCCCGGCCTCCCATCGCGGGCGGCCATTTGGAAAGTCGTCCTCGATCACCCATTGGTGGAAGCCTTCGGTCTCGATGGCGGCGTTATCCCGGCACCCGGTCATCTGACGGGCAAGCGCGAGGGTGTCGGGTCCGCGGGCGGGTGTAATCCGGTCCACCATGGTCGAGGGAAACGCCACCTCGCGTGCGATGTGTTCGACAAGCGCCGGTGCCGCATGGCGCGCGAAATCGACCAGCAGGCCGCGTAGAACGCTGCCATTTTCGGGCAGGTTGTCGCAGGACAGCAGGGTAAACGGGGGCAGGCCGAGCGCCCGCCGACGGCCAAGCGCCCAGACCAGAAGGCCGACCAGCCCCTGAGGTTGCGACGGATGGGCGAGATCGCCCGCAATCGCGGGATGCGCGGGATCGACACCGCCGGTTGCCCGGTTCAGCCCATAGCCTTTCTCGGTCACCGTGATCGAGACGATCCGGGTTGCGGGGGCAAGAAGCGCATCCTCGACCGCCTGCGGGTCGGTTTGCAGGCAATACGCGGCAGCAACCGCGCCGATGACGCGCGCGCGGCTGCCCGATGCGTCCCGTTCGATCAGCGTGTAGAGTCCGTCCTGCGGGCGCAGTTCGGTCGACGCCGTTTCGCTGCGCAGGCTGACACCGATGATCCGCCAGTCGCCCCCGGCCTCGGACAGGGCAGTGTCGGTATAGGCCGCCTGATGCGCCTTGTGGAACGCGCCGATGCCGATATGCACGATACCCACGCCATGCGCGCCGCGCCGGTAGCCGGGAACGCGCACGGCGTCAGGCAATCCCCTGGTCGTCGTTAGCCGCCGGGTCATGACGGGCGCTGACCATGCCGGAGCCCGGCAATGAGACCGCGCAGTTCCGCCAGCCCTTTCAGGCGACCGATGGCGGGATAGCCCGGCTGCGCCTTGCGGCCGAGATCGTCAAGAATGTCCTGCCCGTGATCCGGTCGAAACGGGATCGACCAGTCGTCGCGCCCCGCCGCGCGACGTCGCGCCTCTTCGTTCAGCACGGCGGCGACAAGGGCGGCCATGTCGGTATCACCGGCGAGGTACTCGTCCTCGAAGAACGATCCGAACAGGGCGTCACTCTCGCGCTTGACGTTGCGCAGGTGCAGAAAATGCACCCGGTCGCCCAGCCGTTGCATCATGCCCGGAAGGTCATTGTCCGACCGCGCCCCGAGCGAGCCGGAACACAGCGTCATGCCATTTGCAGGCCGATCCACGGCTTGCATGATGCTCGCATAATGCGCCTCGGTCGACATGATGCGGGGCAAACCAAGAAGCGGCACCGGGGGATCGTCGGGATGGCAGCAGAGCCGTAGCCCGCGCGCTTCGGCGACCGGAACCACCTCTTCGAGGAAGTCGATCAGATGCTGTCGCAGCCGATCCTCGTCAATCGTGTCATACTCCGCGATGTGTTGGCGGATGTCGCTCAGCGAAAAGGTTTCCGCAGCACCCGGCAGGCCGAACACGACGGTCTTGGCCAGGCCTTCGCGGCGGGTCTTGCTCATGGAGGTAAACCGCGCGGCCGCCGCGTCGCGCAGGGCGTCGTCAAAATCCGCCGCCGCGCCGTCGCGCGCCAGAATATGCAGGTCGAACGCGGCAAAATCGACGAGGTCGACCCGCATGCAGGTCGCCCCTGAGGGGCGCGGCCGTCATTCGCGAATTGCGCGGGCAGCTCAAGGCACAGGCCGCCGTCGGGCGCACCGATCCGCTCGATTTCATCGGGTTGGATGATCGGTTTCACCGAACGTTGGCGGATGCCACCGAAAAGCGCAGCGCGTGGCGGTTGATCGAAGGGCTCAAGTCGCAGATGGACCGTGTCCGGTTTCTGTCGCTGGGTCACTTTCCGGTAAGAAAACTGATCGAGCAACATGAGGCGGTCGTGGATCATATCGAGATTGGCGACCGACAAGGTGCCAATGTGGCCATCCGCGGCCATCTGCGCGAGGTTCTTGGCGACCTGCCGAAGATCCTTGGTGCGACCCCTGACTTTTTCCACCTGCCGGACGGGAAAATCCCGCAGCCGGTCAATGCACCTATCCAAGGAGGAGTGGATAAATGACAGTCAACTGGAAAACGACGATTGCGGCGGCAGGCGTTGCCGCGCTGACCGCGATACCGGCGCTGGCGCAGGACATGACCCTGAAGCAGGGGCATCTCGCCAATGAGGATAACCCCTGGCATCTGGCCTCGGTGACGTTCGGCGGAGAGCTGTCGGCGCTGACCGATGGCCGCATCGCGGAATCCACCTGGGCCACGCTGAGCGAAGAGGATCGGGGCCACGTGATGGAGGCCGCCAGCCGAGCGCAGACCCATGAGCGCGAACTGTTCAACGAGAGCATCGCCGCCGACCGCGCCTTCCTTGAGGAAAAGGACATGACCGTTGTCGAGGTCGATGGTGCCGCGTTTCAGGCGGCGGCCAAGGACGCGGTCCTGATGAACGTCAACGATGAGATCAAGCCGATCGTCGAGGGCCTGTTCTCGGAGTGATCCGACCGAGGCGGTGCCTTGCCCGAGGCACCGCACACCCATCGCCGCCGGGGCCCCGAATGCGACACGCCGCCAGGCGCCGGGCAGCAGATCAATCGTCTCGGGCATCGCCGCCGGGGCCCCGAATGCGACACGCCGCCAGGATCATCCATGTGACAACCCGCTTGGCCCAATGGGGCACGGGGCTCTCCTTTGCCATTCTGATCGTGGCCGTCCTGTTGCAGGTGATCGGTCGCCTGACGGGTCTGTCATGGGTGTGGACCGAGGAACTGACCCGCTACGCGCTGCTGTTCATGGTGGCCCTCGGGGCCGGGCTGGCCTTTCGGTCCGGCGATCTGGTGAATATGGATGTGGTTTGTGAAACGCTGCCGGGACGCGCGCCGTGGGTCCTGAGGCTGATCGCGGCGCTGGTGACGGCGGGGCTGGCGCTGTTCCTGCTGCCGCATGCCTGGCGATATGTATCCATCGGCAAGATGCAGACCTCGCCCGCCTTGGGGCTGCGCATGGATTTCGTTCATTTCGCCGTCTGGTTGCTGCTGATCCTTCTGGCGATTTTCTCAGGGCTGCGGGTGTTTGGCATGGTGACCGGCGCTGAGGACGGCAAGCCCGTCAAACCGGACGAGGATATCTGACCGATGGACGTCGCCGTGTTGTTCTGTGTCTTTGTGGGCGGGCTGGTCAGCGGACTTCCCGTGGCCATCACGCTGGGCGTGTCGTCGCTTTGCTATCTGCTGCTCGCCGGTATCCCGCCCGTGGTCATGCCACAAAAGATGTATGCGGGGATGGATGTCTTTGTTCTGCTGTCGATTCCGGGATTCATCCTTGCCGGAAACCTGATGAATCGCGGCGGCATCACGCAGCGGATCATCCGCTTTGCCAATTCCATCGTGGGCTGGATCAAGGGCGGGCTGGGGCTGACCAATATCGCCGCGTCGATGCTCTTTGGCGGAATCACCGGCGCCGCCGTGGCCGATGCCGCCTCTATCGGGGGCGTGATGATCCCCGGCATGAAAAAGGTCGGCTACCCGGCGGATTTCTCGGCGGCGGTCACCGCCGCCTCCTCCACCGTCGGGCCGATCATTCCGCCCTCGGTGCCGATGATCATCGTCGGTGCGCTGTCGGGCATCTCGGTCGGACAGATGTTTCTTGCCGGTGCCGTGCCGGGCATCCTGATGGGGGTCGCGATGATGGTCACCGCCTATGTCATTTCGGCCCGCCGGAATTTTCCGCGTCAGGAGTGGCAGGGGGTCGGCGAGGTGGTCCGCGCCTTCGGTGGTGCGTTCTGGGCGCTGGCGATGACCTTTCTGATCTTCTACGGGTTGCTGTCCGGGCTTGTTACGCCCACCGAAACCGCCGTTGTGGCCTCCGCCTATGCCTTTATCGTCAGGGCGTTCATCTATCGTGAATTGCCCATTTCGAAGCTGCCCGCGATCATTGTCGAAAGTGGCACCTCGGCCGCGGGCATCCTCGCGCTGGTCGGTGTCTGCCTGTTCGTCTGCGCCGGAATCGCCCGGCTGCCGCTCATGCCGGTGGTGGTTGCGATCCTGCCGTTCCTTCTGACCAACATCGCCGTGTTGCTCGCCGTGTCCTACATCCCGGCGCTTGCGACATGGTTGCCCTCGCTCCTGTCCAGATGAGGCCGCACATGGAAACCCGCGTTTGCCGTCTGCATGGTCAAAACGATCTTCGCATCGAGACCGAGGATGTACCTGCCCCGGACAAAGGTCAGGTCCTGCTGGCCATCGCGTCAGGCGGCATCTGCGGGTCGGACATGCATTACCTGTCCGATGGCGGGATCGGCACGATCCGGGTGCGCGAGCCGATCATCCTGGGACACGAAGCGTCGGGCCGGGTGCTGGGGGTCGGGCCGGGGGTGACGGATCTGGGCGAGGGGGACGCGGTCGCCATCAATCCAAGCCGTCCCTGCGGCGCGTGCCGCTACTGCGCCGAAGGGTTGCAGATGCATTGCCTGGACATGCGCTTCAATGGCTCTGCCATGCGCCTGCCCCATGAACAGGGTCTGTTCCGCGACCGGATCGTTGTCGCGGCGGCGCAATGTCTGAAAGTGCCCGCCGGTGCCGATCTTGGGGCCGTCGCCTGTGCCGAGCCGCTGGCGGTCTGCCTGCATGCGGCGAAGCTGGCCGGCGATCTGACGGGACGGCGCGTTCTGGTCACGGGGGCCGGTCCGATCGGGGCCCTGTGCACGGCGATTGCCGCCGCCGATGGCGCGGCAGAGATCGTGGTGACGGATTTGCAGGACACGGCGCTGGAGGTGGCCGCGCGCATGGGCGCGACGCGCTGCATCAACGTGGCGCGCGACGGCGCTTCGATGGCGGAGTACGAGGCGGAGAAGGGCCATTTCGATCTCGTCTTCGAATGCTCGGCGGCGGCACCGGCGATCCGGTCGGCCATCGCCGCGCTGCGCCCTCGTGGAATGCTGGTTCAGGTCGGTGTCGCCGGTGATACGCCGTTGCCGCTCAACGCGGTGGTTGCCAAGGAGCTGAATTTGCAGGGCTCGTTCCGGTTCCATGACGAATTCGCCGACGCGGTGGATGCCATCGTGTCGGGCCGCATCTACGTGCGCCCGATGATCACGCAGCGATATGCGGTAGATCGCGCAAGCGAGGCGTTTTCGGTGGCGGCGGATCGGGCGCGGTCGGTCAAGGTGCATCTGACGTTCGCCCTGTGAGCAAGGATGCAGGCACGGCGAGCCTGTGCCGAAAGGATCTTGATTTCACCAATATATGACATTAATGTCAGATATTGGTGGGGGATGTATTTGACAGTTCCTTATAAATAATAATGTACCAGTACCCCCTCCAGAAAAAATCTGCCCAAAGGGAGGGGATAGTGATGAAACCAACTACAACGCGGGTAGCGGTGCTTCGATGGGCCGACCGGCTAAGACACCTACCGTATGCTTCGACTACCATTCTAACAGCGTTTGTCTTGCTGCTGGACGGTACGGGGGTGGCTATGGCGCAAAGCGCCAAGACGGCGGGCGAGGGCTGGGCAAACCGGTTCTTTGTCCGCGGACGGATTGCCGGGGTGCTGCCCCGCGACAAGGCGCACTACAATGTTCCGGTCGAAACCCACGTGTCCAATTCGGTGATTCCGAATTTCGATCTGTCCTATTTTTTCACGGACAACATCGCGGTGGAATCAATCTGTTGCGTCACGCGCAACGAGGTCTCGATTGCGAATGGCGGGCCGACGATCGGCGAGGCGTGGTTGATCCCGCTGGATGCCTCGATCCAGTATCACTTTCATCTCGGCAATGGCGTCAAACCCTATCTCGGGGCCGGACCGACCGTGGTGATCACGGCCTCAGACAGCGCCAAGGGCCCGGCGACGTCGTTCAAGTTGCGGAGGTTCAATCCGGGCTTTCTGATACAGGCGGGCGTGGACATCGAGCTCAAGAACAACTGGTATTTCAATGCCGACATCAAGAAGTTCTTTGCCGATGTCAAAGCTGACGTGGTTGCCGGAGGAGTGGTTTCCGGAAAGGCCTCCATCGACCCGGTGGTGGCCGGGATAGGTTTTGGCTACCGGTTCTGACCGCGAAGCGCCATCACACCGCGTGAATGCCCCTGCCGACATTTGCGGGTGGGGGCATTCGCATCAGGACAAAAGGGACGCTCATGACAGACATGCCAAGACCCCGCCGCATCAGGATACCTAAAGCTGTTCTGCTTCGCTCTGCCAAGGTTGCTGTTGTGGTCGGAACCGTCCTGAACATGATCAATCAGACGGATGCCGTGTTCGGTTCCGCTGAAAGTGATCTTGTAAAAGCGGGCTTGACCTATTGTGTTCCGTTTTTCGTTGCTATGTATGGAGCGATAGCAGCAAGGCGAGACTACGGAAAGAAGACCCTTGGCCAAGACCCATGACAAGAAGCAGATGAAGATCGGAGAGCTTGCGCGCCGCAGCCGGTTGAGCGAGCGATCCCTGCGCCATTACGAGGATCTGGGCATCCTGAAACCCGAACGCAGCGAAGGTGGCACACGAACCTATGGCGAGCGGGACGTGGCCCTGGCGAAGCTGATCCAGAGCATGCGCGATCTCGATATTCCGCTTGAGGTCGTTGCGGCCATCGCCGGTGTCAGGGCAAAGCACGCGACCGGCGCAGGCTCTTCCCATGAGGTCGCGGCCAAGCTCAATGAACTGTCCGACAATCTCATGCTCATGGCCCGTCTGGCGATCGAGATACAGGGCGAAGTGAACGGCGTTCTGAGTGCGGTGAATGAATGCCGTGGCTGCAAGAACAAACCGTCCCGGTCAGGATGCCCGACCTGTCCCATGAACACGGTATCCGAAGTCTCGCCCCTGGCAGACATGATCTGGCGGGGCGACTCTGCCTGATCCGTCACATCTGTTCTGAATAATCGAGGATGCGATCCCGGTATTTGCTCCGGAAATCAGAGGTGTCACGCCGTAGAATCTCCTGAAGCTGGTGTACGGTGATCGTCACGTCTGCGACTTGGAGCATGGGGTGTCGGACAAGTGCTGGATTTTCCGAAATATCCGACCCTTGATGGGCCATGACACATCGACCTCCATCTCACCCAGTCTGTGCAGGTTTTCGAGGGCGGCCTCAAACGCCTCGGGACAGTCGCGTGTGCCGAGGCGATAGGCGCTCCAGCTTTGCAATGTCCGGCTCAGATCACCAAGCGTAAGGGTCTTGCACATCGTGGCATGCGGCAGGTCCACGCATTCGCCGACGAATTCCAGCCCCGGATACCCCGACACGACCCAGTCGCGCTCGGCCTCCCAGTATCTTTCAGCGAGTATGAGAAAATCTTCGCAGGCGTCCCCGATATCATGAGGCAACTCGATCTGGCCCCATGACAGGGCGGCAAAGATGCCTCCGGTGCTCAGAACGCGGTTGGCCTCGGCGAGGTGGCGCGCCACATCGAAGTGATGCAGCGCCTGCATCGACACGAGCAAGTCAACGCTATCTGACGGCAATGGGAGATGCGTGGCACAGCCCTTGATGTAACTTATGGGCTCGGTTTCCGGCACAGGGTAGGCACCGGGTGGCGGATTTATGTCGATTGCGATGGCAAGATTGAAATGACCGGAGAGAAACCGGCACAGTTCCGCGTGACCGGCACCGCACTCGACAACGACGCGCTGTCGTTGCGGAAGCTTTGCGAGCCAGCGCATGAGTTGCGCCGGCTCCAGGGGTCTGTCGGTTTGGTCAACCACGAAGATCAGCCGACG
The DNA here is from genome assembly GCF_053628595.1 of Roseovarius sp. MBR-154. Lineage (NCBI taxonomy): Bacteria > Pseudomonadati > Pseudomonadota > Alphaproteobacteria > Rhodobacterales > Roseobacteraceae > Roseovarius > Roseovarius sp. MBR-154. The sequence continues at coordinate 29,822 of NZ_JBRJGR010000025.1, read as the reverse complement.
AGAGACACGAATTTCTCGTGTTCGCCGTCAAGCATGGTGTGCGACAGATCCGGATTGGGAAACTGTCCGCCCCTGGTCGCGTTGACATAGGCCGAATAGGCTTTTTGCATCTCGCCCCAGACATCGCCAAACACCTCACGCTTGGGCGGAATCGGGAAGGCCGAACACCCGATGATATCGCTTGAGACATGGAATATGCCATGTGCATAGGGCCCCGAACCCAGACTGGCCACGGCAACGGGCAGGTTCTCGTAGCACCATTTCGTCAATTCGACCGACGTATGCTCGAACAGGGCCGCGAAAATCCCGGCGTCGATGGAGGCCCGGACCAATTCCACGATTGCCGCCGCCTCTTCCGCGGTCCGACCGGCCGGGGAATGACCGGAATTCATCACCGCCCGCTCCCCCTGCACACCGAAGTGACCGACGACGGGAATGCCCGCATCGACGATGGCGCGGATATGCGGAACTGTGCCGAGCGAGGGTTCGATATGGACGCCATCGGCGCCGAGCTTGACCACTTTCGCGGCGTTTCGCACCGATTCTTCGATTGAGATGGACGCCGTCGTGTTGGGCATGTTGCAGATGATGAACGGCGAGGATGCGCCGCGCAGCACGCCCTCCAGCATGTAGAGCTGTTCCTCGAAATCCACCGTGGCCATCGACTTGTGCCCCATGAGCCCCATCGGGCCGGGACTGCCACAGCATAGAAGATCCATGCCCAGGTCTTCGGCCATGATGGCGCTCGGCGTGTCGTGGCACTCCATGCCGATGATGCGCTCGCCCTTCTGGACCTTTTCCGCCAGATGCTTCAGGCGTGTCTTTCTGCGTTTCACCATTCTCGTTTCCTCCCTATGGCAGCGAATGTACTGCGACTCCGACATTATCTGACATTGATGTCAGATATCAACTGGAATGTAGGGATGTGGCCGGAATTGAGCCGACTGCCCGTTCGCCTGCTTGGCGCGGGTCTCTGGTTGGAGTGACCTTAACAACTGGTCCGAATTTCTGCGACCACCTCTTAGAGCGTGGGCAGGTGTCTTTTGAGCCATTCGAAGTTCACTCGGGGAAACCGTGACAATTCCGCGACGTTTATCGCGACAGAGCCATCAAAACGATTGGAGATGTCCCACGCTCCCGGACAATCTTCAACCCGGCCAGCATATGCTGGCGGACAAGGCCTATGACGCCGACTGGATCAGGAGAATGATCTGGCAACAGGGTGCATGTCCAAAATGGACAATATTCTCCTTGTGATATATCGGATATCAGATATCGTTTCGGTATGGAGTCAATCTTACCACAGGATATTACCTCGCAAAACGGGAACACGCGCAGGAAGTTGTCCGAGCAGGCGCGCGACTGGATTCGGGAGCGCATCGTGTCCGATGAGTTCGCCTTTGGCCGTCCCCTCAGGGAATCCGATCTGTCGGCGCGGCTGAACATGAGCAAGAGCCCGATTCGCGAGGCACTTCTGGAACTGGCGCAGGAAGGGCTGGTCGTGATGTCTCCCAACCGCCCGGCACGGGTGATTACGCTCGACAGCGCGGATGTCAGGGAACTGGGGTTTCTGCGCAATGTGCTCGAGACGCAAGCTGTCCGTCTGGCCATCGCACGCGACCCGGCAGGACTGGCACAGGCGCTGGAGCGGATCACACGGCAGGGCGCGCAGGCGCTCGAGAAAAACGATATCGCGGCGTTTTCCAGTGCAGATCACGATTTTCACATGGACATGTTCCGCCGCTGTGGGAACAGCTACCTCGAGAAGTCCTTTTTGACCATCGCCTCGCGGATACAATGCATCCGCATGCGCCTGACTGGTGATCCCGGCCGGATTAGGCGCTCGCACGCGACACATCTCGCAATCCTGGACGCGGTGCGGGACAAGGACGCCGACTACGCCGCCGACCTGCTTAGCCAGCACATCCGCAGCAATGTCGAGGATTACGCCGGAATCCAGTCGGACGGGGCCTTGCCCGGTGGGCGACGGCGCGTCCGCCTTGACGAGATCGAGCGTTTCGCAGCGCGGGCGCTGGCGGCTGTGCAGGCGGACCGCGAAAGCACCGACGCCATCGTGCGCGCGCTCAGCCACGCGTCCTTGCATGGGGTCGACAGCCATGGTTACAGGCTGTTGCCGCATTACCTTACAGTGCTTGAAGAGGGGCGGGTCAAGCCCGCTCCGACCCTTCAGATCGAGCGCAAGGCCGATGCAGTGGCCGTGCTCGACGCGGGCGACGGCCACGGCGCGCGGGCGACCTATGCTGCAGTGGAGGCTGCGGTCGCCATGGCGGCAGAGGTGGGGGTGGGCGCGATAGCGATCCGCAATTCGTCACATTTCGGGGCTGCGGGAGCCTATGCGCTTGCCATTGCCGAGGCTGGAATGGTCGGATTGTGCGTGTGCAACTCCGATCCCTTTGTCCGTCTGCATGGCGGGGCCGAGCGGTTCCACGGCACCAATCCAATCGCCTTTGCCGCCAGTGCGGGCCCGGAGGAGCGACCCTGGCTTTTCGACATGGCAACAAGCGCGATCCCTTTCAACAAGGTGCAACTGGCGAAATCCCTGGGCATGACGCTACCAATCGGCACGGCGTCGGACGGCAACGGGATTGACACCGTAACGCCCGCGCTGGTCGAAATGCTTGCACCCTTGGGCGGAGCCTTTGGATACAAGGGGGCCGGGCTTGCCGGGATATCCGAAATCCTGTCGACTGCGCTGTCCGATTCACCGCTGAGCCGCGAGCTTACACCGATGATCTCGGACGACATGCAGACACCGCGCGCGTTGGGGGCCTTTGTCCTGGCATTGGACCCCGAGGCGTTCATGGGGCGCGCCATCTTCGAGGGCGTGATCCGGCGCTACCGTGACGGACTCCGGAGTTCGACCGCCGCCCCATTAGAGACCATCATGGCCGCTGGCGACCGTGAATGGGCCGAGGCCGACCGCCGCCGCGACGGCGGCATCGTGCTGGACGAGACGACCGTGACGGCATTGAACGCCTTTGCCGTCCATCGAAAGATCGCACCGCTCGCTTATGAGGAGAACGTCGACTGAGCGGTGAAAGATGAAGACTGAAAAAGGGAGGACCTTTAAATGACCATCAAGAATGCCACGCTCAAGTACACGCTTACCGCGACGACGGTGCTCGGACTGGCTTTGCCGGTCGCCGCGCAGGATGCCGACCGCGTCCTGAAATGGGCGCATGTCTACGAGTCCAGCGAACCCTACCACACCTGCGCTGTCGAGGCTGGCGGTCAACTGGCCGAAGCGACAGACAACCGGCTTGGGATCGAGGTTTTCCCGGCCTCCTCGCTGGGCAAGGAAGTCGACATCAACGAGGGGCTTGGCCTGGGCACCGTTGACATGATCTGGACCGGGCAGTTGTTTGCGGGCCGGTCCTACGGACCGATCGCCATCGGCGGCGCACCCTTCATGTTCCGCGACTACGACCATTGGGAAGCCTACCGCAACAGCGATCTGTTCGCGGAACTGATCCAGGGATATAACGACGCGACCGGCAACCACGCGATGACGCTGGCCTATTACGGCGCACGGCACACCACCTCGAACAAGCCGATCCTGGAGCCCGCCGACATGAAGGACATGAAGCTGCGCGTGCCCAATGCACCGCTCTACATGATGTTCCCGCGCGCGGTTGACGCCAATCCCACACCGATCGCCTTTGCCGAGGTTTACCTTGCGTTGCAGCAGGGCACCGTCGACGGGCAAGAAAACCCGCTGCCGACGATCCAGGCCAAGAAGTTCTACGAAGTGCAGTCCGACATCAATCTGACCGGGCATATCGTCGACTCGCTTCTGGCCATAGTGGGCGGGCCGACATGGGGTAGCCTTGATGCCGCTGACCAGGAGGCCCTGACCGCAGTGATCAATGACACCGCCGAATGCGTGACCACGCAGATCCGCGCCTCCGAAGCGGAACTGGCCGAGTGGTTCCGCGAACAGGGCAACAACGTCAATGAGATCGACATAACCCCGTTCCGGGAAGCGGTTATGCCGATGCACAATGGCGACATGGCGACGTGGGATCAGGAAACCTATGACCGCCTGCAAGCGATCGGGACCGACGGCTGACCGTTCAGTCGAAGGCTTGACGATGGGGGGCCGCGCCGACGCGTGCGGCCTCTGTCTTGCCCTGACACCCGCCTGCATGAGGTTTCGCCAATGTCGCAGATCCAGGACGAACTCCAAGTCACCAAGGTCGAGGTCGAAGTCGAGGACGAGCAAATCGACCTCGCGGATGTGTCCGTGGTGGATTATCCGCTCCTCGTGATTTTCTGGGTGTTGGCCTTTGTGGTCTTTCTCCAGTTCTTCACCCGCTACGTGCTCAACAATTCGCTGGGATGGACCGAGGAGATTGCGCGGTTTCTGCTGATCGCGGTGACTTTTACAGGGTCCATCATGGCAGCGCGCAAGAATTCCCAAATCGCCGTGGAATTCCTGTATCGCTATGTCCCGCGCCCGGTGCGGCGGGTGTCGCAATTCGTCATCGACCTCCTTTCGACCGCGTTCTACGCTGGCATGACCGTCCTGACGGTGCAGCTTGCCGGACGCACGACACAGCTGATGGTTTCCATCGAGGTGCCGAAATCCGTTGTCTACTACTATGTTGCCATCTGCTTTGCGGGTATGACGCTGTACGGTCTGATCAACACCGTAAGGCATATTCGCACGGGCACCAGCCGCCTGATCGACCCGGAAGATCACGGCGACCTCAAAGGGGCGGATTGATCCGATGACATTCACGATCCTGTTTCTTCTTATCGGCATGCTGCTGCTTTGCGGCGTGCCAGTCGCCATCGCGCTGGCCGGAGGCTCTGCGCTTTTCATCCTGATGGGGGATGTGCCGCCGCTGATCGTGGCGCACCGGGTCATCAACGGGGTCGACAGCTTTCCGTTGCTGGCGGTGCCGTTCTTCATCCTGGCGGGAAACCTGATGAACAGCGCCGGTATCACCGAGCGGATCTTCAGCTTTGCGCTGGCGCTGGTCGGCTGGATGCGCGGCGGGCTGGGGCATGTGAATGTCGGCGCCTCGGTGATCTTTGCCGGCATGTCCGGCGCTGCCGTGGCCGATGCCGGTGGGCTTGGCTCCATCGAGATCAAGGCGATGCGCGATGCGGGCTATGATCCGGGCTTTGCCGTCGGCGTGACGGCGGCCTCATCGACCATCGGTCCAATCATCCCGCCGTCGCTTCCGATGGTGATCTATGGCGTGGTATCAGGCGCGTCAATCGGTCAGCTCTTTGCAGCGGGTTTCCTGCCGGGCATGGTGATGGCGGCTTCTTTGATGCTGATGATCGCCTATTACGCCCGGGTGCGGAACTTCAAACGCGATCAACCTTTTGCGCTCAAACTGCTGTGGGTGACCTTCGCGCGGGCCTTTCTGTCGCTGCTGACTCCGGTCATAATCGTTGGCGGCATCCTGTCGGGGGCCTTCACCCCGACCGAAGCCGCCATCGCAGCCTGTGCCTATGCGCTTTTCCTGGGGCTCGTCGTCTACCGTACCCTGTCGCTCAAGCGGTTTCTGCGGGTCAGCTACGACACGATCGAAACCACCGCCGTGGTGCTGTTCGTGGTCGCGGCGGCGTCGATCTTTGCGTGGATCCTGACCTCGAACCGGGTGCCCGAGGCCGCAGCGACCGTGCTGCTGGCACTGTCGGATCGGCCTTGGGTGATCCTGCTGCTCATCAACCTGATCCTGTTGGTGGTCGGCTGCTTCATGGAGACGGTCGCCGCCATCACCATCCTGGTGCCGGTGCTGCTGCCGGTCGCGGTGGAACTGGGCATCGACCCGGTTCATTTCGGGGTCATCATGGTGCTGAACCTGATGCTCGGTCTGCTGACACCGCCGGTGGGCATGGTGCTCTATGTGCTCAGCCGCGTGTCGGGTGTGCCCTTCGAGAAATGCGTGGTGTCCACCGCACCGTTCCTGATCCCGCTGCTCGCTTGCCTGCTTCTGATGACCTTCGTGCCCGGCATCGCCATGTGGCTGCCCACCCTTATCTACAGATGAGGGGTGCCGGGCGCAGACAACACGCGGGCGGCGATATTCAAGGATGCGCGCGCGGTGCCCCGCAATCGCGCGTGGTCTACCCCCGCGCCACGCTTTGGCGACGTGGGCTGAGCGCCGCTGACCCGACATCCCGGTAGGAGGGAACACCGAGTTGACCCAGGGCACGGACCATTTCCAGGTGCAGAATCTCGAAGGCGCGCTCGGCGCCTGCCCGACCTCCGGCGCCCACGCCATAAGCGAGGGCCCGACCGGCAAAGGTGAAATCCGCGCCGCGCGCCTTGGCCCGCAAGATATCCGCGCCACGACGAATACCGCTGTCGAGGATGACGGTCATGCGTTCGCCAACGGCCTCCGCAATCGCCGGGAGCGCGTCGATGGTGGACGGGCCAAAGGCGACTTGCCGGCCCCCATGGTTGGAGACGACGATGCCGTCAGAGCCCAGTTCCGCGCATTTCGCCGCGTCTTGTGGATGCAGGATACCCTTGACCAGAAGCGTGCCGTTCCACCGCGCACGCAGGCGTTTCAGGTCGTCCCAGGTGAAACCCGGTGTGATCAGGGTCTTCTGGACATCGGCGTAGGAGGTGGCGCTTTGCAACAGGTCCGCGTAATTGGCGATGTTCGGCTTGCCATGTCTCAACGTTTCCAGCGACCAGCGCGGATTGGCGATCAGTCCGGCGATCACCTCGGGCGTGATCCGAAACGGCACCGCAAGCTGGTTGCGGATATCGCGGTCGCGCTTGCCCGCTGCGGGCACATCGGCGGTGACCATCAGCGTGGTATAGCCTGCGGCCTCGGCGCGCGCGATCAGGCCCTCGGTCACATTCGCATCGCTTGAAACATAGAGCTGGAACCAGCCGTTACCGTCTGCCGCCTTTGCCAGGGCTTCGAGCGTGGTAGAGGCGGCAGAGCTTGCGACATAGGGGATGTTGCGACGCTTGCAGAGACGCGCGAGCGTCAGGTCCGCCCCCGGCCAGAAGGCATTGAGCATGCCAATGGGGGCCATGCCGAAGGGCGCGTCATAGGTCTGGCCGAACAGCGTCGCCCGCGTGTCGATCTCAGACACATCCACCATGTAGCGCGGCGTTAGTTCGATCTCCTCGAAGGCTTCGATATTGCGGCGCATGTTGCGCTCGCTTTCCGCACCGCCATCGACCAGATCGAAGGCAAAGCGCGGAATGCGCCGCCGGGCCCGCAGGCGCAGATCGTCGATCGAGGCGGCCCGCTCCAACCCCATCAGATTGACCACCCGCCATCGATGGCAAAGGCTTGCCCGGTGGTGAAGCCCGACATGTCCCCGGCCAGATAGCAGACCATTTCCGCGATTTCGTCAGGCTGGCCAAGCCGCCCCATCGGCTGGCGGTCCTTGAAGGCGGCAAGGGCTTTGTCGAAATCCCCCGTTGCGGCCAGCCGCTCGTTCAGCGACGGGCTTTGCACCGTCCCGGGGCAGATCGCGTTGCAGCGAATGCCGTCCTTGACGAAATCCGCCGCGATGGACTTGGTCATGCCGATGATCGCGGCCTTGGACGCGCCATAGGCAAAGCGGCGCGGCGCGCCCTTTTCGCTGGACACGATAGAGGCGATGTTGATCACCGACCCGGTCCCGGCCTCCAGCATGCCCGGCAGAACCGCCTTGGTGATGCGGAACATCGCCTTGGCGTTGAGGTCAAAGGACCGGTCCCAGACCGCCTCATCACAGTCGAGGATCGTGCCGTCATGCACCCATCCGGCGCAGTTCAGCAAAATTTGCACGGGCGCCACGGAGGCGACGAGCGCCTCGACCGCAACCGCATCCAGCACGTCCAGTTGATGGCCGGTGATGTTGGGACTGGTCTGCGCCAGCGCCTCGACCGCCGCGCCGTCGATATCGGTGGCGATCACCTGTGCGCCGTGCGCGGCCATCGCCTCGGCACTGGCGCGCCCGATCCCGTTTGCCGCTGCCGTGACCAGCGCGGTCTTGCCTGCAAGTGTCTGTTCCATGACTCCTCCCTCAGCGCGCGAGCCAGCCGCCATCGACGGTCACGACGCTGCCGTGGCAATAATTGGCGGCGTTTGAGGCCAGAAAGACGGCGGCCCCGGCGATTTCCGACGGCTCGGCAAAGCGCCCGGCGGGGATGCGATCCAGCAGCGCCTGTGCGCGCTCCGGATCGTCCCGCAACGCCTGCGTGTTGTCCGTCGCGGTGTAACCGGGCGCAATGCTGTTGACGTTGACACCGTGGGGCGCCCATTCGTTGCACAGCGCCTTGGTGAGCCCCAGCACCGCATGTTTGCTGGCGGCATAGGCCGGCACGCGCAACCCGCCCTGAGCGCCAAGCACCGAGGACACGATCACGATCTTGCCCGATCCTTGCGCGACCATGTGCCTGCCCGCCGCCTGCGACAAAAGCCAGACCGAATCAAGGTTGACCGACAGGACGCGGCGCCATTCCTCGAACGGCATTTCCGTGCTGTCCTCGCGGTGGATGATCCCGGCATTGTTGACCAGGATATCCAGGCCGCCGAGCGCGTCCGTGGCAAAGCGCACGACCTCTTCGGCGCCGGTCTGATCGAGGCCCGTAAAATCGGCCTTTATAGCCGCACCTTTATGCCCCAGCCCCTCGATCTTGCCAAGGGTCTCTTGGGGTTGATGGCTGCGATAGGTCAGCGCCACATCGGCCCCGGCGGCGGCAAGGCCGAGGGCGATGCCCTCGCCGATGCCGGTCGCGCCGCCGGTAACAAGGGCCTTGCGGCCGGTAAGATCAAACGGATTAGCCATGATCAATACCGGTTCGCAATGGGAAGGTCTTCGGCCGGGAAGAGGCTGATCACCTCGCAGCCGGTTGGCGTCACCACCACTTCCTCCTCGATCCGCGCGGCAGAGTAGCCGTCGGCGGCGGGGCAGTAGGTTTCCAGCGCAAAAACCATGCCGGTCTGGATCTCCATCGGGTGATCGAGACTGACGGCGCGGCTGATGATCGGGCGCTCGTGCAGCGCAAGGCCCAGACCGTGGCCGAATTGCAGCCCGAACGCCGCCTCTTCCGAGGGAAAGCCGAACTCCTCGGCCTTGGGCCAGACCTCGGCCACCTTGTCGGTGCTCACCCCCGGCTTGATCATGGCGATCGAGGCGTCGATCCACTCGCGCGCCTTGACATAGGCGTCGTTCTGCGCGGGCGTGGCACGCCCGATATTGAAGGTCCGGTAATAGCAGGTGCGATAGCCCTGATAGCTTTGCAGGATGTCGAAAAACGCCTGATCGCCGGGCCGGAACAGCCGGTCGGTGAAGTTGTGCGGATGCGGATTACAGCGTTCGCCGGAAATGGCGTTGATCGCCTCGACGTCGTCGCTGCCCATCTCGTAGAGCATCTTGTTGGAGAGCGCGACGATATCGTTCTCGCGCACGCCGGGCTTCAACTCTTCATAAATCATGTGATAGACGCCATCGACCATCGAGGCGGCCTGCGTCAGCAACTGGATCTCGTCCCAGTTCTTGATCTCGCGCGCCGCCAGCATGATCTGCTGGCCGTCGATCACGTTTATCCCTTCCTCCTGAAGCGCGTGGAACATCGCGGTTTCGGCATAATCCACACCGACCGGCATGTCGGCCATGCCGGCCTCCTTGATGAGCCGGGCGATATCTTTGGCGTATTTGCGCATCAGGCCAAATTCCGGCGGGATCGTGCCGCGCATGCCGACCACACCGGCAAGGCAGTGATCGGGCTCCAGCCAGTCGGAATAGCGCTGGTGATGCACGGCAGCCGATCCGAAATCCCACACATAGGGGCTATCGTCGCCGGTCAGCAGACAGAAGCGGCACATCTTGTCGCGCTCCCACTCGCCGATCTTGGTGGCCGAGACATAGCGGATGTTGTTGACGTCAAACAGCAGCAGCGTGCCCGCACCCGAGGCCTGAAGCGCCTGACGGGTCCGCGCGAGACGGTAGCGGCGCAGGCGGTCATGGTCGATCCGGCGCTCGAAATCGACCGAGGTATGGCCCCAGGCGGGGATCTTTTCCCGCCATTCCCAGTTGGGTTCAAGATCCTGCGGGGTGAGCATGTTGGGCATCAGGGCGCGTGTCATGGGTTACTCCTTTGCGTGGGCGTGGCGCCCACCGTTGGTGTGTTTCGGCAAGGCTGTGATCGGGCGGGGCACCCCCTGCCCAAGGCGTCACTGGATGCACCAGCCGCCGTCGATATGGATCATCTGGCCGGTCATGTAGTCGCTGTCGTCGCTGGCAAGGAACGACGCGGTGCCGGTGATGTCGTCGGGGTAGCTGACCCGCTTGATCTGGAGCGCGTCGCGCACGATGTCGTCATAGGCCTGGCCTTCGCGTTCCTTGAAGCCGATATCGACAAGATCCTTGTCCAACTGCTCCCACAGCGGCGTGACCACGACGCCGGGGGCATAGCCGTTGACGGTGATGTTGTGCTCGGCCAGGCCGATGGCCCCGCAATGGGTCAGCGCGAGACAGCCGTATTTCGAGGTGCAATAGACCGTCACGTCCACCAGCGGCTTGCGCGAGGCGATACTGCCCACGTTGATCAGCTTGTAGGGGTGGCCCTCCATCGGGCCCTGGGCGATCATCTGCCGGGCCACCTCCTGCATGCCGAGCCACATCGCCTTGGTGTTGACGTTCATGATCATGTCCCAGTTGTCTTCGTCGATATCCATGAAGAACCGGGGCTTGTTGAGACCCGCGTTGAACAGCCCCACATTGATCGAGCCGAACGCCTCGACCGTGGCAGCGACGGCCGCAGCGTTGTCGGCGCGGCTGGTCACATCCATCCTGACCGCGATGGCCTGCCCGTTTCCGGCGGCGTTGATGCGGTCGGCGACCTTCCATGCCTCGGCCTCGTCGAGATCGCCAAGACAGACATTGGCGCCCTGCGCGGCAAAGTTTTCGGCACTGGCGGCCCCCATGCCGCGCGCGGCACCGGTGATCAGGATGTTTTTGCCGTTCAGGCGATTGGGGTCCATGATTTCCTCCCTTGAGTTTTCTAATGTCGTAGAACGTCTTCGGCGCGGGCCTGTACCCGGTCGAGCGCGGTGCGCGGGGTGACGATCCCGCGCAGCATGTCGTGCAGTTCGTGACCGCAGATGTTGATGATCTCGGAGATTTGCGGAATCGGCGGTCGCGGCCAGAATTGCACTTCGTCGCGCCATGACATCTGGTCGAGCAGACCAAAGATCGGTGACAGGCGCCGCACTTCGGGGTCTGCGCCGACGGAATAGCGCGGTTCGGTGCGGCTGCCGTTCTGCGCGTAAAGTTTCTGTGCCCCGGGCGATGTGAATGTCACAAGCGCCTCGATCGTGTCATCAATGCGCTCTTCGGCAAGATTGGCCGGGATACACAGGACATAGCCGCCGACCGGGGCAATCGGCGTGCCCATCGGCCCATGCGGGTGGGGCAGATAGCCGGTGTTGCCATGCGCCGGGCTGTTTTCATCCAGTTCGAAATACGGCGCCAGAAGGGTATAGCCGTAGGCCATCGCAACATGGCCCGCACCGTAGGGGCGGATGCGTTCATACCACGACATCGACAGAATGTCGGGCGGAGAAACATCCAGCAGGCGCATCAGGTACTCGGCGGCGTCCAGCGCGCGGTCGGTGTTCAGTGTCGGTTGAAAGCCACCCTGCGCCAGCTTGTCGGTATCGAACCCGCCGGCAATTTTCGGAATGTCGATGATCGGTTGGCCAAAGGCTGCGCAGGTCATCATGAAGGTATGGCCAAGTGCCGTGCCGCGCGCGGCGTTCCATGCCACACCATAACGTCCGCGTCGCGGATTGTGGAAATGGCGCGCGGCCTCAATGACGGCATCGGTCGTCGTCGGCGGTGCCAGCCCGTCCTGTGCGAACCAGTCCTTGCGATAGAACATCAGTTCCGGGGTGGTTTGACTGGGCACACCGTAAGCCCGCCCGTCCCAATGCGCCGCGCGCCACCCGGCGGTATGGAAATCCGCCGTGTCCAGTCGCGCCATATCCATCACCTCGTCGAGGGGGCGGATGATCCCCTTTTCCGCGAATTCACCCACCCAGGGCAGGTCGACGGCGATCAGGTCATACCGGCTTTTGGGGCGGTCGGCGTTGCGCAACGTCTCGGCGTGCAGCCGGTCGATGGAAAAGGCGCGCTGATGGATTTGCGTGCCGATCACCTGTTCGAATTGCCGCTTGAGGTTTTCCATCACCATGAAGGTGGGGTCGCCATGCACCAGAACGCGGACCCCGCCCGCCAGCTTGAGCGGTTCCGGCAGAACCTGAAGCGGGGGAATCGCGTGCGCGGTCATGTAAGAGCCGCCGAAATAGTAATCGCGGGCGTCGTCGCCGCTGCCGTGACTGTTGAAATGGGTTTCGGCCAGCCGCCGCACCCGTTCCGACATCTGGCTCCATTGCTCCAGCAGCTTTTCACTGGGATGCAGGGAAAAGCTCTTGCCCGATTTCGTGCGCGGGCGCTGTTCGATCAGACCCGCCGCCAGCATGTCTCGAAGCCGCCGGTTGGCGGTGGCATAGGGCACGTTGCTGGCGGCGATCAGCGATGTGGGCGTCATCACCTTGGCCTCGAGATGGCCCTTGATCGCGTGCAGCGCCATGCGGAAAACCGGGTTGGGGTCCTGCAACTCGATGGCGGTCTCCAACTCGTTGCTGCATTCCTCCAGATAGGACAGGATGCGCAGCAGGTCGCCCGTCGCGAGGGACGGGTGCATCGTTTTCTCCGCGTTTGCACCCATTGCGTTCATGACGGCGGCAGGCTCCTGTACCTGTCTGCGCGGAAAACCCGACGCAGAATTATTCATTTTGGATGGAGTCGATTTCACCATCGCGGTTCTCCTCTTCACAGTGTCGAAGTCCAGACCCGGAAAGTATCGACGATATATCCATTTTGAACATATAAATATCCAATATGGATAAATTTTCTGCATTGCCGGAAAGCCTTTGAGCGCAAGCTTTCACCAGTCGCCCGGCATTCCGGGCGGTGATTCCCTCGTTTCGGAGGAGGGGGAATGCACATGACAGGAACATTCGGGGAGGAGAACCTGATGAGATTTCGTACAGTTCTCGCGGCGACCGTGGCCAGCACCGCTCTGGCCAGCGTGGCCCAGGCCGATGGCTACAGGATCGGCATCACGCAGAACAACGTCGGCGTGGACAGCTATCAGACAACCTATGAACAGGCGTTCATCGCCGCCGCAGACGCGAATGAGGACATCGAGGCCGTCGTTCTGGACGCAGGCGGCGATGTCGCCCGCCAGATTGCGCAGATCGAGGATCTGATCCAGCAGGAGGTCGACGCCATCATCATCTGGCCTACCAATGGCGAGGCGGTGATCCCCGCCGTGCGCAAGGCCAAGAAGGCCGGTATCCCGGTGGTGGTGACCAATTCCAACATAGCCGAGCAGGGGTTCGACTTCATCGCGTCCTTCTCGGGGCCCAACAACATCACGCAAGGCGCGCGCGCCGCCGAGATCATGTGCGACAAATTCGCGGACATGGGCATCGCAGAGGAGGCGCAGGTCGTGCACATCACCGGCCAGCCGGGCTATACCACAGCCATCGAACGCGCCAAGGGGTTCGAGGATCGCCTGCCCGAGATCTGTCCCGATGTCACCGTCCTTGACACCCAGCCGGGCGACTGGAACCGCGAAAAGGCCCAGACGGTGATGGAGGCCTTCCTGACCAAGTATGACGACATTGACGGCGTCTATGCCGGCGATGACAACATGGGGGTCGGCGCGCTCAACGCCGCGCGCGCCGCCGGGCGCGACGGTATCGTCTTCGTCGGCGCCACCAATTTCTCGGTAGGCTATGAGGCGATGGCGCGCGGTGACTACTGGGGCTCGATCTACCAGTCCCCGGTGGATGACGCCGAAGCGGCGTTGCAGACCGCGATCGACGTGCTCGACGGCAAGGACGTTCCGTTCCTCAACTATTTCGACACGCCGAAGATCACCCAGGACAATATGGGCGAGTTCACCAAGCCGGTCTTCTGACGACCGCGCCCTTGCGGTGCCGGGCGGGCCGTGGCTCGAATTCCTGCGGGACATGCTACCATCGCGACACCGTCATGGTGCGAAAGCACCTTGCGCCCGACGCCCTGCGCGCCCGACCGTCCGGCGCGTGCAGAGCTGACCTGCGTGTCACGCGCAGGTCAGCACCCCGAAGGACGGAGCCCGAAGGAGGGGGAAAATGGCGACATTGACCAAAAGGGACATTGGCGGATTTCTCGCCCGACAGGGCATTCTGGTGGCCTTTGCCCTGTTCATGATCGGCTTCACGCTGGCCAATGGGCAGTTTCTCGATCCAGACAATGTCATGGGGGTCATCCGCTCCTCGGCCATCCTGGGGGTCATGGCACTTGGCGTCACCTTCGTGGTGATCAGCGGCAATCTCGACCTCTCGGTCGGTTCGATGATGTCGTTTTCCACCATCGTCGTGCTCGACCTGCATGACAAGATCGGCCCGGCACTGGCCATTCCGGCGATGTTCGCGATGACCCTGTGTCTCGGGGCCTTCATCGGCTTCCTTGTTGGCTATCTCAAGCTCAACTCGCTGATCGTCACGCTGGGGATGCTGTCGGCCATTCATGGCCTGACCCTCACCTGGTCGGGGGGCAAGAACATGGATATCGCCGACAAGGCGGGCACATGGTTCGACGTCTTCGGTCGCGGCGAAATTCTGGGCATCCCCGTGCCCATCCTGATCTTTCTGCTGCTCGCCCTGGGGCTGGGTGCGTTGCTGGCCAAGACACCGTTCGGGCGCAAGATCTATGCCGTGGGCGGCAATGGTATGGCGGCGACCTTCTCGGGTATTCCGCGCGCCCGGGTGGTGTTCAGCTGTTATCTGGTCTCGGCCTTTTGCGTGGCCACCGCCGGGCTGTTGCAGGCCAGCCGCTCGATGGGGTCGCAAAACACCGTCGGGCAGGGTCTCGAACTCGAAGTGCTGGCGGCGGTGATCCTCGGCGGTGCCTCGCTGATGGGCGGGTCGGGTACGATCTTCAAGACCGTGATCGGCGTGCTGATCCTCGGCTTCATCCAGAACGGGCTGCTGCTCGTCGGGCTACCCTTCTATGTCCAGTATGTCGTGACCTGGGTCATCATCATCCTCGCCGTCTGGCTCGATATCGCGGCCAAGCGCGGCCGGCTCTGGTCCCCCATCGCGTGAACAGGAGAACGGAAATGACACCGGGCAAGCTCAGCACCTATCTGAAAAACGGCGCGATCTGGGGCTTTATCGTCCTTGAGCTGATCTTCTTCACAGTAGCGGGTCAGTTCCTGTCGCTCAGCGAAAACGCCTTCATGGACGTCGACAACATGCTGCTCCTGTTCAAGCAGTCCGCCCCCATCGGCATCATCGCGATGGGCATGACGATTGTCATGGTCAACGGTAATATCGACCTCTCCGTCGGGGCCACCTACGCGCTCAGTGCGGTCGTGATGCTGGATGCGATGACGTGGCCGGTCTTTGGTGGGCTTGGCGATTGGGTCATTCCCGTGGCCTGTCTGCTGGCGCTGCTCACCGGCACCGTGCTGGGCGCGATCAACGGGCTGATCGTGTGGAAAACCGGGGTCGACGCGTTCATCGTCACGCTCGGCGCGATGCTGGGCTATCGCGGGCTGGTGTTCATGTATAACGGCGAGCAGCCGACCAGCCATCTCAACTGGACGCTGGTGGATTTCGCCGAGGCGCAGGTTCTGGGGTTGCACACCGCGACATGGGTCCTGCTGATCGTCACGGCGGCGATCTGGTTCCTGATGAACAAGACCGTGCATGGCCGCAACGCCTATGCCATCGGCGACAACCGCGAGGCGGCGGTCAATGCAGGCATCCGGGTGGGGCCGCACATGCTGATCAATTTCATGATCATCGGCGCTCTCGCCGCGCTCTCGGCGGTGGTGTTCTATTCTGAGTCCGGCTCGGTCAACCCCAATGACGGCGAGCTGTACGAGCTTTGGGTGATCACCGCCGTCGTGCTGGGCGGCACCAAGCTCAGCGGCGGGGCGGGGTCGATCATCTCGACCTTCGGCGGGGTGCTGGCGATCCAGCTTCTGCGCAAGGGGCTGGCGCATATCGGCGCCGACACCTCGACCGTCAATCTGGTGATCGGCCTGATCCTGATCGCGGTGCTGCTGCTGGACCGGCAGTTGAACGTCAAGGGCAAGGAGGAGCTCAAGATATGACCGGAGAAACCCCCGCGCTGCGCCTCGAAGGGATCGTCAAGACGTTTCCCGGGGTGCGCGCGCTCGATGGTGTGTCGCTTGATGTCATGCCGGGCGAGGTGCATGCCCTGATGGGTGAGAACGGCGCTGGCAAATCAACCCTGATGAAGGTTCTGGGCGGCATCCATCAGCCCGACGCGGGCCGCATCATCGTCGGCGACACCCCCACGGTGATGACCTCGCCCCTCCAGGCGAAATCCAGGGGCATCGTCTTCATCCATCAGGAACTCAGCCTCGCCGAGGAACTGACCGTTGCCGAGAACATCTATCTTGGCGAATTGCCGCGCAAGCGGTTCGGGCTGGTCGATTGGGGCACGCTTTATGCCCGCACCGACGCGATCCTCGAAAACCTGCGGGTGGGGTTCGATGCCCGCACCCGCGTCGGCGACCTGTCCATCGCCAATCAGCAGATGGTCGAGATTGCCCGCGCGTTGACCGTGGATGCCAAGGCGGTGATCTTCGACGAGCCGACCGCCTCGCTCACCGATGCCGAAAAGGTGGTGCTGTTCGACGTGATCGCGGATCTGCAGTCGCGCGGGGTGGGAATCATCTACATCTCGCACCGGATGGAGGAGATCTTCAAGATCACCGACCGCATCAGCGTGCTGCGCGACGGGGAGTATCGCGGCACGCTCAACACCGCCGAGACCAACGAGGAGGAGGTGACGCAGTTGATGATCGGGCGCAGCCTCGATCTCAGCCGCGTCGAGAGCCATCACACGATGGGCGACGTGGCGCTCGAGGTGCGCGGCCTGTCCTGCGGGGATCTGTTCAGGGATGTGAGCTTTGCCGTGCGCAGCGGCGAGGTGGTGGGGTTCTACGGCCTCGTCGGGGCCGGACGCACCGAGATCGCCGAAACCCTCTTTGGCCTGCGCGAGCCCTCTGCCGGGACCATTCACCTGAACGGCGAAGAGGTGCGTATCCATTCCCCCGCGGACGCCATCGCACGCGGTATTTCGCTGGTCCCCGAGGACCGCAAGGGGCAGGGTCTCGTGCTGGGCATGAATTGCCGCGACAACATGACCCTGCCCCAGGTCGATGACCTCAAGGCCGGGCCCTTCGTGGCCGAAGGCTCGGAAATCGCGATCTTCGATCAATATCGCGACAAGCTCGATATCCGCACGCCGGGTTGGAAACAGAAGGCAGGCAATCTGTCGGGCGGCAACCAGCAGAAGATCGTGATCGGCAAATGGCTGGCGATGCGCCCCGATGTGCTGATCGTGGACGAGCCGACGCGCGGCATCGACGTGGGCAGCAAGTCCGAGATCCACAACCTGATCCGCGATCTCGCGGCGCATGGTTACGCGGTGATCGTCATCAGCTCGGAAATGCCCGAGGTGCTGCATGTCTCGGATCGCATCGTCGCGATGTATTCGGGCCGCGTGATGCGAACCTTCACCTCCGAGGAGGTCACCGAGGACAGCCTGATCCAGGCGATTTCCGGCCTCACTCCGGGCCAGCCACACCAGAACCACACGACCCAACTCTCTGAAGGTAAGGACATCCCATGAAACTTCTCCGCCATGGTGCGCCCGGGGCCGAAAAGCCGGGCCTGCTCGACACATCGGGCCGCGTGCGCGATCTCTCTGGCATCGTGCCCGATATCGCGGGACAGGTATTGCGACCCGCTGGCCTGAAAGCCCTGCAGGATCTCGATATCGACGCGCTGCCGGTGGTGGATGGCACCCCGCAAGAGGATCTGCGGCTCGGGCCCTGCGTCGGGGATATCGGCAAGTTCGTCTGCATCGGTCTGAATTATGCCGATCACGCCGAAGAGGCCGGCATGCCGATCCCCGAGGAGCCGATCATCTTCAACAAATGGACCTCGGCGATTGTCGGTCCGAACGATCCGATCCAGATCCCCCGCGGCTCAGTCAAGACCGACTGGGAGGTGGAACTCGGCGTCGTCATCGGCGAGCCCGGTGCCTATATCGACGAGGCGGACGCAATGAACCATGTGGCGGGCCTGTGCGTGGTCAACGATGTCTCGGAACGCGAATTCCAGATCGAACGCGCCGGAACATGGGACAAGGGCAAGGGCTGCGATACATTCGGGCCGACGGGCCCGTGGCTTGTGACGCTGGACGAGATCGCGGATATAGACGCGCTCGATATGTGGCTCGACGTGGATGGCGTGCGGATGCAGACCGGATCTACCGCGACGCTGATCTTCAGAGTCCCGCGGCTTGTGTCCTATTGCAGCCAATTCATGAGCCTGCACCCCGGCGATGTGATCTCAACCGGCACACCTCCGGGCGTCGGCATGGGCCAATCTCCGCAGCGCTATTTGCACGGTGGCGAGGTCGTGACACTCGGGATTGCGGGTTTGGGCGAGCAGAGATCGTCGGTTCTTCCCGCCGCTTGAGCGGGGCGAATGATCCGGTCAAGGGTCAGCAAGTGGGCGCACTGTGAAACTCGAAGCTGTTGTCGCTTATCCCTTAATCAAAAGGGTCGGGTCAGGGCAAGCGCCACGGGCCTATTTGTTGAGCACGCATTGTCCATCCGACCGCTGAAAGTTCTTGTTGCAGGCCCACCGGTTGCCGGTCCGGTCGAGATGGGCGTTGGCCGGTAGTACCACCGCTATGCAGGCATCGTTCACCGCCTTGTATCCGCGCTCGCAGGTCCAGCCCGGCCCGTAGCTTGCCTCGTCGAAATAGGCATTTTCCGGAATGATCACGGCGTCACATGAAGCGCCGCGGTCGACATACCCACGCTCACAACTCCACGGCTGACCATATCCCGAGGCGTTCAGATAGCCGTTTTCAGGCACCACAATCGCCTCACAGGCATCGTCAACCACCGCATAACCACGTTCACAGGTCCATATTCTTCCGTAGGTGCTGTCCGACAGATAGGCATGCTCCGGCAGGTCTAACACAACACATGCGGCGTTGCGTTTCTCGAAGCCGCGCAAGCAGCTCCAATCCGCGCCTGACGGGTCGAGATATCCGCCGTCGGGCACGACGACCTGTGCGCAGGCCCCTGCTGCGGTCTCCCGATATCCATGATGACACGCCCAGCCCTCACCATAAGTGCGCTTTGTCGGGTAGGCATTCGCCGGCACCACGACCGGTATGCAGTCCGCCCCGTCGCGACGGAAGGTCCGGTCGCATTCCCATCCATCCCCATAGCTGCGGGCATGGGCGTTCTCAGGCATAGGGCTCGCTTGTGCGAACACCGGAGATGCGATGCACGCGAACACTCCAATCAATAGTCCGAGGCCGAGGACCGTCATTCCCGTTGGATCGCCCCGTTCCAGCGGCACGCGGACCCGGGACTTTGCGGAGGGAGTGCTGAAGTCATGAGGCATCCAGATCCAGCCCTTTCAGACAGGCATGAGCAACATCTCGGTCGGGATCCGCAGAGCCGGGTATGGTGGCCCAACCTGTGTCCATCAGCGCATCACGCTGCCGGAAACTGGTGGCGGCGCGGATCGTCGCGAGATGTGCCGCGCGATCAGGATCGGTCAGAGCCATGTCGATACAGACCGGGACCAGGGCGGCGACTACATCGTCATGGGCAAGGCTCATAGCCCTGTCGCGCGCGGTGCCGCCGGTCACCCAGCCGCCCCAGGCAAAGCCGATACCGGCGACGAGGATCGCGCCGATCGCAACCCCGTAGAGGCCGGGTTTGAGCCATTCTGGAATATTCATATAACATCCTTCGGCGGTCAAAAGGACCGCTTTTGTGGGTTCAGGTATCGGTATCGCAGTCGGGGCATTGCACCGGTCGGTGATGCGTCTCAGGGGCGAGGCGCTCCGGGGGAGGACGGAACGCAGCGCCACGCCTCCAGCTTCGAGCGGCAGAACAGGCGCAGCCATCGGAGCAACCTGTTTACCTGATGCACCATAAGGCAGGCCCCGTTCCGCCATACTGACCCATGTTAGTGCGGAACCGATTTGCGTGTTTAAGTCAGGACGGGACACGCCGCCAAGGATCCGTCCTTGCAGACTGATCTGCGTCAGCCCGCGCGCCCATGCCTTTCCCTATGATAGTCGCAAAGGCGGGAGACCGGATCGCGTCTCGGCCCGGATGCGACCTGCCAACGCCACACACCACTTGCCCCGAGGGAGGACACGCTCATGGCTGCATCGACGATCCTCAACCCCAACAACCCCGATTTCGAGCGGTTTCTCTATGCCTCGGTCGGCGAGGACCGGGCGGGCAGCACCGTCAGCGTCCTGTCCGCCCTGGCGCGGCAGAACCTCGATCCATGGGTCGAAGCAGCAGAGCTTGCCGCGCTCGGCCGGAGTGGCGCAGGCGCACGACTGAGCCTGTTGCTGTCGCGCAGTCGCGAGGTGCCCCGTTTGGGGCAAGACCATCAGGCGGTCGCGCATGACCTCGCGCGCCTGCTACCCGAGCACAAGGGTCGTATGACCTCATCAGGCGACCCCACGCCGAAGCGAGTGGCCGTGTCCTGGCATACCCTCCTCGCAATCATGGCAATAATTTACATGCTGATACAGACGATATTCTCCGGCGCGACGGGACCGGGCGACTGATCGTCGCCCGGTCCCGCCCCAGGGTCCTGTTCGGCGGCTTAGCCGCCGACCCGGATCGCGCCGATATCGCCAAGAAGACCGAAGCCGCGCAACAGCCACAGGATGACGAGGATCACGACGACGACGTTCAGGATCGACTTTATTTTGCGATCCATCGGTAAATACGTGTTGACGGCCCAGAGGGCGATGCCGACGACGACAAGCGTGACAATCAGATTGACTAATGACATGACTGGTTCCCTGGTATTTTGCTCATAGGTGAACGGTGGCGAGCCGCTTGTGCGAAGGCAACGCGGCATGCAGCGCCTACTGCATCAGGCGCGAAGCAGGCCCCGCATGAGCAGTGCCCCACCCGCGACGACGCCGATCAGTCCGGTGATCATGAACCACATCGTGTTTCCCGAAAAGCGACCGGTCATCGCCTCGGTCATCTGGTCGACCGGGGCGTTGCTTCCCCTCCATGCGAAGAAAAGCAGAAAGGCGCCAACGACAAGTGCCACAAGACCGAAGATGTTTGACTGGGTCATTATGTGATCTCCCGGTGAGGATATATCCCAGTGCGGCACATGGGCCGCTGCAGGGACATGCCTTGACCATTGCCCCCGCGAACTGCGGCGGTGAGTGGGCAATATGGCGGGTTTACATACCACCGCACTTACCTGGATCAGCCTCGGAGCGACTCGTACCTTCCAAGGGAACACGTTACCTTGGAAGAGCACTTTCCCTGATACTGATCCATGTTGTGTCGCACACCGGGTTGGCTGCTACTGTTGCACGACGGAATGCCAATGTCGGCACCCCCGGCCGGGACAGGAACCCCGATGAACCAGATCATCTATTTCATAGGACTGTTCGTGGTCATCGTGTTTGTCCTGGGCTTTCTGGGGCTGCGTTGAACGCAGGCCCGCCTTGCTGCACCCAAGCATAAGACCCGCCAGCGTCAGCCCATCGAGACTGGCCAGCGCAAAAGTGAGCCACGGCATAACCCGCGGCACCCGACCCGATGTCAGGAGATTCTCCGATGAACAAATCCGCCCCTCTCAGCACTGGTACAACCACGACCGAGCATGACATTGGCCAGCAGATCGAGACCCTGCGCGCCGATCTTGCGCAGCTGACCGCGACGATCACTGAAGAGATGTCCGAAGGAATCGGAACCGCCGCGCACAAGATCGGGCAGACCGGCCGTGACGCTCAAACAACGGCCACCAACGCGGTACTTGGCCATCCGCTGACCGCGATCGGCATCGCCGCGGGGATCGGTCTCTTGCTTGGCCTTGTCGCGCGAAAGGGTTGATCCGTGACCCGTCTGCCGCTTCTCGCACCGCTGCGCGATGTCTTCGCAGCCCGCACCGGAGCTGCTGCGGCCCGGGTGACGGTGACGGCTCTTACGGCAGTGCTGGTTTTGATATCGGTGCTGCTTCTGCTCGCATCGGGCTTGGCCGCGCTGACTGGCCGCTTCGGTTTTCCGGTCGCGGCGCTTGTGGTGGCGGTCCTCGTCGCAGGGCTGGCCCTTGCGGTGCATCTGATCGGGCAGGCCCTCGTGGCGCGCCGGATGGCACGGGTTGCGGAGGCACGGTCCCGCATCGACGCAGATATCGCTCTGGCTGTGGCGCTGACACGGTCAGCCGCCCCGATCCTTCCGCTCGCAGCCTTTCTCGCGGCCTTCTTGCTGGCACGCCGGTCCTGATGGGCACGCGAGATGCATCTGCACTGATCCAGGTTAGTGCCGACGCAATCGCGTCTGATCACGCTGATGGTCAGTGGGGGCGTGCGCTTTTTAAGGTTTGAAACGGTAACGCCGTTCCCGGATGACGGCCGCGCCGAGAGGGTCCTCGAACTGCTCGAAGGCGTCCTTTGAAACGGATTCGGCAGGGACAAGGCAGCCATGCGCAAAAGCTGAGCCCCGTGCCGGATGGCCCCGCCGCCAATTACCTCGTGCGGCGGGGCTGCAATCGCATGATCCGGATGCTAGATCAGGGTCCTGTCGCAAACAGACCCCGCGCGGTCACCGGTTCTGCGTATCCCGGTTCGCTCCGATCAACCCGCCAACACCGGCCCCGACCGCACCGCCGATGACCGTCGCACCGGTTCCACCCCCGGCGATTTGCCCGGCGGCCACGCCGGTCAGACCTCCGATGATGGCACCGGTGCCGGCATTGTTCGCTGTCCCGTCCCGGTTCGTGCAACCCGCGAGAGCCGAGGCCGCCAGCAAGGCTGTTGCAATCATAAATCCATGAACGTTCATCGCATGTGTCCTTTCGAGGCGCGGCCTGCACAGAAAGCTGCGAGGCGGTCACACCAGACCTTGGTCACAGTGTCATGGATCGACAATCATCCGGCTGATCTGGGTTAGGGGCAATCGCCGCTCGAAGCCATTTCAACGTCCGTTCATCGGGGTAAGACCAGAAAAGGCGCGGGGTCAGGACGAAGGCGTTTGCTGATGCGCGATCCGCTGCCATGTGCCTGCGTCATTAAGATAGCTCGATGTGCAAAGCGCCTCATAGATCGGGATTTCGTCTCGCTCGGCGGAGACGTGATAGGCTAGGACGGCCACGTCCTTTTCGCGGGCAAAGCACCGCTCCGAGAGAATAACCGACCGCCAGCGCTGCGCGACCTGGCTTTCCCGCCACATGTCGTTGCCCCGCAGGATGCCCACCGGATAAGGAAACACAAAGACGGCCCCCTTGGCCGTCATCGTCCGGGCGCTGTCGGCACCTTCGGTCCAGAACCGCTCTTCCATGGCCCAAAGCGTGTCTTCATCCGTCATGGTTCAATCCTTCATCTTGAAATCCAGCGTTCTCTGCGTGGTGCCGCTTTCCGTCAGGATCAGCGAACGCCGTTACTAGCAGGCTTGTCCAGAAAGAAACGCACCGTCTTCTCTAATGCAGCAGGGCCCTGCGTGTCGATCCGGGATCCCGTAATGTGCGGTCGTCATCACCCTGCGAATGATCCGGCGCATCGGCTCCGAAGACCTACTGTCAATAGGGTAACTCTGCCCTAATCGTAAAGACGCCGACCCAACATCTGTCGGACCGGCGCCTTGTTTCAGTGGTTATTCCTCGACGCGCTCGACGATCCGCGTGGCGTAGGCATCGATCAGGGCGTTGTAGAAGTCGTCCTGCGACGGTGCCACGGTGATCCAGTCTTCGGACACCTGAGGCTCTCCGCTGACCGCCTGCATGCGCAGTGGATAGCTTCCGGTGATCGCATTCTGGGTTTCGTCCTGGGTGGTCGACGATACCGTGTTTCCGCCTTGATGGGTGGTCACGGTGCCTTCGATCTGGTTGAACTCGCCCGAGTCCGTCAACACCGGGTTGCCGTTGATCGCCACCTTGTTGATCTCGACCGAGATCCGCGGCGCGTCGGCCTTTTCGTCGATGTTCAGTTTCGAGGAGATCGCGGTGGCGAGATCCTCGTCCAGGGTTGGCCAGAACTTGAGGACATTGTTTTCCTCATAGGAGCTGAGGTCGGATTTGACCTCGACACCCGAGAGGGTTTTTTCCATCGCAGCCAGCGAGCCAGCGGCGGCCAGAGCGAATACGCTGCAAAGGGCTGTGGTTCGGAGAAGGTTCATTGTGACTTTCCTTGATTTTATCATCACCGCCAGTTGCCTGCGCCATGCCCTGGCGGACATGGTGCACAACCCCTGTTCGGATGTGATGTGAGAACAACTGCGGGCGTCATATCAACTCGCCCGTTCGACGTTCATGGCAGAGAACAGGGCGTCTGGCACTTACCTGCATCAGCCTTCTACCAATCCATTCGGTTTAAGGTCGGCTATTGTCGGGCGGCGCGGATGCCGCCTTTTCACCTCTCCGATGGCACCGGTGACGGTCCTTAGCGCACCACATCAAGGAAATCAGATGCAACCTGCTGCCCCGCTCTTCATATCCACGTCGCACGAGATGACAGCCACTTGGGAGGCCTGCCAGAGAGCCCCGGACGGCCCTGGCAAGACGACGGCTCTGACACATGCTCAGGCCGCGCAGGCCGCGTTCGAAGAGAACGACGATACAGGGTGTCTCGAGCAGTGCCGCGCCGCCGTTGCGGCGCTGGACTGAGATTCGAAGCCCGCTTCCTGGCCAGCCCTATCCCGACCTTTTCAAAGGACACTGACATGACCCGCAACACGCTGAAATCGACCACGGCAATCCTCGTCGCCATATCGTTGCTGCAGCCCGGACCGGCGCTGGCGCAGTCCAACGTGAATGCCAACGCGAACGCTGCCGGTGACGAGATCACAGCCGAGGCAAACGAAGCCAAGGCCCAGGCAAAGGCGGACGCTGCGGAGGCCCGCGCCAAGGCGGTAGAGGATCAGACCGAGAAGAAAGCGGCGGCGGCGGAGAAGCAGGCCGAAAGAAAAGCGGCAGCGGCGGAAAACCAAGCGCAGAAAAAAGCGGCAGCGGCGGAAAACCAGGCGGAGAGAAATGCGGCGGCAAAGGAAGCCAAGGCTCAGGCCAAGGCGGATGCAGCGACAGAGGCTCAGGCTGGAGCGGATACGGAAGTGAAAGACCAACAGACCGAACCAGCGGTACCCGGCGCGAGCTTGATCGAGACCCTGACCGGTGATCCGCTCGAAGCGCTTGCGACCGAGGTCGATGCCGGTACCCCGGCCGACGTGACGACAGAGACCGTTACCGAGCAGACAAGCCGCTCGAGCAATGAAGAGTTCAAGCAATGGAGCCCTCAAGATCAGGATGCCGTCACCACCCAACAAAGTGCTGCACCACAAGCGAAGTCCAAGAAGGGGATGAGCGATCTTGAAAAGGCAGGTCTGCTCGCCCTCGGCGCGGCGGTGGTTGGCGCGGTGTTGTTGAATGGCCAGCGCGTCCAGGCGAATACCGGAGACCGGGTCATCGTTGTCGATGACGACAATGACTACCGAATACTCAAGGACGACGACGCGTTGCTGCGCCAGCCGGGTTCGGATGTGCGCACCCAGCGGTTCAGCGACGGCTCCACGCGCACCAATGTCATGCGCAGCGATGGCACCGAGATCGTCACCATCCGCGATTCCGAAGGGCGCGTTCTGAGGCGTGTTCTGATCGAGACGGACGGGCGCGAATATGTGCTGTTCGACGATACCCAGAGCTTTGCGCCGGTGGTGGTGCGTGACCTGCCCGAACCATCCGTCGATACGTTCGACTATCAGGCGGCCAGCGACCGCGAAAGCCTGCGCGCTGCCCTGCTTGCCGCCGACCGCCGCGACATCGGACGCAGCTTCAGCCTGCAACAGGTGCGCGACATCAACGAAGTGCGACAACTGAGCCCCGAGATCAATCTCCAGAACGTCACCTTCGCCACCGCCTCATCCGCGATCCAGCCGTCGCAAGCCGAGCAATTGCGCGAGATGGGCATTCTGATGCGCGACGTCATCGCCGAGGATCCGACCGAACTCTTTCTGATCGAGGGCTACACGGATGCGGTCGGAGAGCCAGGCTACAACCTGCTGCTGTCGGATCGGCGCGCCGAATCCGTGGCACTGGCGTTCAACGAGTATTTCGATGTGCCAACCGAGAACATGGTTGTGCAGGGCTATGGCGAACGGTTCCTGAAAATCTCCACGCAGCAGGCCGAACGCGTCAATCGCCGTGTCGCCGTCCGCCGGATCACGACGCTCATGCGCGACAGCGGGCGGTGACCGACACGTGGACCCATCAGGGCCCCGGACCGTCGGTCAGAACCATTGTTCCACACGGCTCCTCCTGATGGCGTCGGGGCAGTGAGGGCCGACCGGCGGCGTTGAGCCGACGCGCGAAGGCTGTCGCGACAATCAGAGCCGGTGTCGCGATCAGTGCGCCGGCGGCTCCCCAGAGCCAAGCTCCCAGGGCGATTGCCACGAAAATGGCAATCGGTGCCATCCGGATGCGCGAGCCCAGGAACATGGGCGTGACAACATTGGCCTCAATTGCGTTCAGCACCACAACCACAGCAAAGGGGGCAAAGGCAACGACCGGTTCGTCGAATGAAACGATGCCGACCGCGAGCGCGACCACCGCCAGAATGGCGACCCCGATAATGGGCATGAAGTTTGCGAGTGCCGCCGCGACGCCCCAGAGAGGCGCATGCCCCATGCCGATGAGGTGGAACGCGATCGCAACGCAGATCCCGAGGCTCAGGTTGACGACCGTGATGGCCAGAAGGTAGCGGGCGACGTTCGTTCGTACATCCCGCATGGCCCGAGCCACCGCGCGGCGCGTCGAGGCGCGAGAAATCAGCGACAGGCTCCGGCGGGCAAGCATCACGCGATCACGTAGCAGAAAGAATGTCAGCATGGCCCACAACACGGCACCTGCAGCAACCCTCGGCGCGCCGATCGCCCAGTCCGCCAGCAATCGCTGGCCTCCATCCACCAGTTTATCCATGGCGTCGTCGCCCGGATCCTTTTCGTCGTTCGTGTCCAACGCAGGCGGATTGTCGGGGTTGGTGACCAGGCTTTTTTCCGGCTCGACCGGGGCCTCGGAGCCGGGTCCGCCGTTGGACGACGGCGACAGGTCGTATATGATCTGGCGCGCACGCGACTCTGCCGCGCGCAGAATCTCCGGCCCGCGGGTGTTCAGGGCCTCGGCCGAGGGCGCGAACGCATACACGGCAATCGCCGTCCCGACCAGAAGACCTCCGACAACGATACCGGCACAGAGCGAGGCGGGGGCCCCCGTACGTTCCAGCCATCGGACCGCTGGCGCGAGAGCGATCGCGCAGAGCAACGCCAGCACCGTGGGAACGGCGATCAGACTGGCCGCATCCAGAGCGGCCACGACCATCACCCCCGCGATGATGCCCAGAAAAAGCGTCTGGATCGAACCGCGCTCGATCAAGGAGAACCATCCCCCGGTTGGCGTGGGACGTGGTCGAAGCGACGACATTTTAGGATCGGTTTCTGACATTTCTTGCACGGGCCTCTCTGCGAACTTGCGACATCAAAGGATTTTCGGATCGTTGGAAAAGCCCGAGATCCAACATTTCCAGGCGAGGTTGGGAAACGGCTTTTGCCCGCGCGTCCACGCCCGCCTTGTCTGAAAGAGCCCTTGGAACAAGGCGTGGCGTCAGACGTTAATGACACACGTGCGGAACTCAGAAAAACGGCAGGCCTTCCTTGGTTCCATTCTCATGGTTTGTTCGCGCGCATACTGACCAGACGGTTCGAACCGTCGCCGCGACGCCTGCTGTCAGTGCCGCCGCACGGAATTCCCACCGGCGAGGATGCCGTTGATCAGTGTCGCGACTGCCGCGTGCAGCGCATCGTCGTCGCCTACCGGGGCATTTTGATGCGCGGCGGCGGCATCCTTCAGAATTCCGACGATCTCGGACTCGGGCAAAATGTTGCGATCATTCAGGGCAAGCAGCAGGGACTCACAAATGGCCAGTGCAGCGGTTCCGGCGATGTCATTGGGGAGGGACATATCAGCTTCACTTTCAAATTGAGGTCGGTGCACCGGTCCTCATGAACCCGCAACATCGTGCGATCATACGCATCTTCTGTTAGGCTGGGCTGATGCAGAGCAGTTTTGACTGCTCATTTCGCGGCTATTCCTGTTGGCGAGCCCTGCCCGAAACCCTAGCAATGGAAGCGAAAATATTGCCCAAGGACAGCCCGTTGACCCGAAAGCTCTCGGCCTTCGTTGCCCTGTCGGATGTCGATCTGGAGACGCTGGCGCGGTTTCACCGCCGCCGGCGCACCTTCCTGCCCGGGCACGAGATGATCCACGAAGGGCAGTCCAAGGCATCGGCCTTCATCCTGGCCGAGGGCTGGGCGCTCTCCTACAAGGTGCTGCCCGATGGCGAGCGCCAGATTGTGGATTTCCAGGTTCCGGGGGATTTTCTGGGCCTGCGCAGCATCCTTTTTCGCACCGCCGATCACAGCATCGAGGCAGCGACCCGCATAGAGGCCTCCGAGGTTCTCGCCTCGGATATTCTCGATGCCTTTAACCATGCCCCGCGCCTGGCCACCGCCGTTCTCTGGGCAGCGTCTCGGGATGAGGCGATGGTGGTGGAGCATCTGGTCAATCTCGGCCGCCGGTCGGCCGAGGAACGCATGGCGCATTTCCTGCTCGAACTCGGGGCGCGGCTGATGCTTGTGGGTCTTGGCGACAAGACCGGCTATGCCTGTCCGCTGACCCAGTATCACCTGGCCGACGCGCTCGGGCTGAGTGCGGTGCATGTGAACCGCGTGCTGCGTCATCTGCGCGATGACGGCCTTGTTACGTTCCGGAAGGGGCATGTGACCTTTAACGATATCGACCGCCTTCGGGAAATGGCGGGGTTCGACACGGCCTACCTTGACCAGGACGGCCCGCTTCTGCGCTGACGCGCCGCCCCCGGCGGTGTTCTGCCGGAGGGGCGCTGTTTGCGTCAATCGTCGCTTATGCCAGCGCGTGCGTGGCCGCGTCGAGTTCGCGGTTGCAGTCGCTGTCATTCTTCGCCGTGTGCGCCTTTTCGGCCGCATGGAAATGCTTCATCGCCGAGTCCTTCTTGGGGCCGGCGGTGGCCTTGTCGCAGGCCGCCTTGACGGTCTTCATCTTCTCGGCGGTGTTGGGTGCAGGTGTTTTCGAGTCCATGAAATGGATCCTTTCAAGTGTCTGGACGAATTGACAAGTTTTCCTGCGGGGCCGGGCTGGAGACCGGATACCCCGGACAGGAAACCTTGCCGACACTCGTACCAAACGTCAGACGGCTGAATCTCATGCCGTCACCAAGAACCCTACCCGGTTCTCTTGGCCGCAAGGCTGATCCAGGTTGGTGTCAGAGGCGATAATCGGCGCGCAGGAACAAAACGCTCCAGCTTCCCGATGTCGTGGTCACTTAATTCGGCGCGCAGGCTGATGCAGGTAAGCCGGTCCAAACCAAGATGGCTCAACGTATCGCTGCGTGGCCAGCTTGCGAAACTGGCAAGAATATGTGCGACCTCCGGATCCTCAGTGGCACAGGAGGGCAGGGCGGAGATGGCCCGCTTCATATGCCGCAAGCGCAGCGACCGAAGATCCTTCAAGGCGCGCAAATGTCTCCGTTGATAGTGTCCCAGGGCGTTCTCTAATCGCCATGATCAAGAGCTGATTTCTCTGCGGTTCATTCTGCGCGCCGGGCTCTTTGGTTGTCTCCGCGGT
>NZ_JBRJGR010000024.1:0-49836 GCF_053628595.1 Roseovarius sp. MBR-154 | reverse complement strand
CTTCGCCTCCTCGGCGCGCAACACCGCCCGCCCCTCCGACACCGGCGCGCCGTAACTGCGAAGCAACGCCTTCGCCTGATACTCATGGATATTCATGGAACTGTCCCGTTTTGCTGCGATCAGGACCGGTATAGACATAAAAGCCTGCCCTCCTTAAACGCTTTTTTGCGGTTTCGGGCCAATTCGGGTGAAATTCGGCGATTTGTGATCACACGGGTAAATCGTGTGATCACAAATGGTATTGCATGATAAATTGTCGGTCCGAAAAGAATCGGGGCTGGACAATATCCAGCCCCGAACCAAGTGTAGCGATTGGCGATCAGGCGAGCGAGCCGTCGATCTCTTTGCAGGCCGCGACGAGGCCCTTGACCGCATCGACCGACTTGTCGAACATCTCCTGCTCGTCCTTGTTGAGCGAGATGTTGACGATGCGTTCGATGCCACCCGCGCCGATCACGGTGGGCACGCCCACATACATGCCCTTCACGCCCAACTCGCCATCGCAATGGGCGGCGCAGGGCAGGACGCGTTTCTGGTCCTTGAGATAGGCCTCTGCCATCTCGATGGCCGAGGTCGCGGGGGCGTAGAAGGCCGAACCGGTCTTGAGCAGGCCGACGATCTCGGCGCCGCCGTCACGGGTGCGCTGCAGGATCGCGTCGAGTTTGTCCTGCGTGGTCCAGCCCATCTTGATGAGATCCGGCAGCGGGATGCCCGCCACGGTGGAATAGCGCACGCAGGGCACCATCGTGTCGCCATGCCCGCCCAGAACGAAGGCGCTGACATCCTTCATGGAGACGTTGAATTCCAGGCTGAGGAAGTGGCGGAAGCGGGCAGAATCCAGCACACCGGCCATGCCGCAGACCTTGTTCGCGGGCAGGCCCGAGAACTTTTGCAGGGCCCAGACCATCGCGTCGAGCGGGTTGGTGATGCAGATCACGAAGGCGTCGGGCGCGTTGGCGGCGATGCCCTCGCCCACGGATTTCATGACCTTGAGGTTGATGCCCAGAAGGTCGTCGCGGCTCATGCCCGGCTTGCGCGGCACACCGGCGGTGACGATGCAGACATCCGCGCCTGCGATATCCTCGTAGGACTGGGTGCCTTTGAGGGCCGCGTCGAAGCCTTCGGAGGGGCCGGATTCCGCAATATCGAGCGCCTTGCCCTCGGGGGTGCCTTCGGCAATGTCGAACAGGATGATATCGCCCAGTTCCTTGAGCGCGGCGAGATGGGCGAGGGTGCCGCCAATCTGTCCGGCGCCGATCAGCGCAATCTTGGGTCTGGCCATTGGATAGTCTCCATCGGTTGAAAAGTTGCGCTTGGGCGTAGTCGGATTTTTGGCTTCATGCAAGGGTGCTGCGCTGCGGCAAATGCGGGCCGGGGGCTGTTGCATGCCGGGGCATGCCGGTAAAGTGCAGAGAATGGATGGATTTAAGGGTGCCGCACATGGGCTGGGACGTGTTTGCAATCGGGGTTCTGGCGGCGCTGTTCGCGGGTGTGTCAAAAGGGGGATTCGGCTCTGGCGCGGCCTTTGCGGGGGCGGCGATTCTGGCGCTGTTCGTGGAGCCGGGCATGGCCTTGGGCATCATGCTGCCGCTCTTGATGCTGATCGACGTGGCGACCTTGCGGCCCTATTGGCGGCAATGGGGGCGCGAGGAGGCGTGGTTCCTGATCCTCGGGGGGCTGCCGGGCGTGGCGTTTGGTGTGGTGTTCTACCGGGTGGCGGACGCGGATCTGTTGCGCCTGCTGATCGGGGCGATCGCGATCGGCTTCGTGCTCTGGCAGGTGTTGGTGCGAAGCGGTGTGATCCGGGGGGCGCGCCGCGCCTTGCCGGGATGGGCCGGGATGCTGGCGGGGATGGTCGCGGGATTTACCAGTTTCGTGAGCCATGCGGGCGGGCCACCCGCCGCCGTCTACCTGCTGTCGCGCGGCATCGACAAGACCCGCTATCAGGCGACCACGGTGATCATGTTCTTCGTGCTGAATATCGCCAAGGCGGTGCCCTATGCGGTGCTGGGCCTGTTCAGCGCGCAGACCCTGCTGATTGATCTGGCGCTGGCGCCCTTTGCGCTACTGGGCGCCTGGATCGGGGTGCGCGCGCACCGGGTGGTGCCGGAGCGGGCGTTTTTCGGTATCACCTATGTGTTGCTGGCGGTTACCGGGGCCAAGCTCATCTTTGATGCGCTGTGATGCGCTCAGGCGTCGCTGTCGGGTTTGGGAAGAGGGGCGGCCATCGCCTCGAACGCCTGACCGCTGGCGATGAGGCAGGTCAGCCCGTCGGGTAACGTTACCGTGATCGTCCAACTGCCGGAGGTTTGCGAGGCGAAAACCTCCATCACTGCGCCCTGGGCACCGAGGCCCATGGAGTGCCGCGTCTCGCCATAGGCGGTTGCCAGCCGGTCCACCACCACCT
Organism: Roseovarius sp. MBR-154; assembly: GCF_053628595.1. Taxonomy (NCBI): domain Bacteria; kingdom Pseudomonadati; phylum Pseudomonadota; class Alphaproteobacteria; order Rhodobacterales; family Roseobacteraceae; genus Roseovarius; species Roseovarius sp. MBR-154. Next base: position 47,429 of record NZ_JBRJGR010000024.1, on the reverse strand, counting down.
CGCGCGGGGCGCAATTTTCGGCTTGCGCCTGCGCGCCGCCTCCGATCAGTGCAAGCACGGCAAGCGCCGGGATCAAGCGTCTCAGCATCATCGCATCCTTTCTGAAGCTCTGTCCCTGCCATCCGCGGACAAGCTTGGCAAAGGAGAGGTGAACAACCGGTTAACGCGCCGCGACAGGGGCGGATGCTGCATCGCGGCAGAAAGGGGCTTGAAGTTTTGCGTTCAAAAGTGCCATTCCTGCGCAAGATTGTTGCATGCAGCAGAATACGAGAGAGGGCAGACCCATGGACAGCAACGCGCATCCCTATCGTTCGGTGCTCTATATTCCCGGCTCCAAGGAGCGGGCGCTGGAGAAGGCGCGCGAGTTGCCGACCGATGCGATCATCTTCGATCTGGAGGATGCTGTCGCGCCCGATGTCAAGGCCGAGGCGCGTACCACCCTCGCCGAGGCGCTGCGGCAGGGTGGCTATGGCAAGCGGTTCAAGGTCGTACGGATCAATGCGCTGACCACCGAATGGGGGCTGGAGGATGCCCGCGCCCTGCGCGATGCGGGGGCCGATGCGATCCTGCTGCCAAAGGTCAACACCCCCTCGGATATCGACAATCTGTCGGAAGTGATCGGCACTGATCTGCCGGTGTGGACGATGATGGAGACCCCGGGCTGCGTGTTCAACGCGCGCGAGATCGCGGCGCACCGGCAGGTGACGGGGCTGGTTGCGGGCACCAATGACCTGATCAAGGATCTGGGCTGCCGGGTGCGGGCCGACCGCCTGCCGCTGATGACGGCGCTGCAACGCATCGTGATGGCGGCGCGTGCCGCCCGGATCGTGGCGGTGGACGGGGTCTATAACCGGTTCCGCGATGGTGACGGGCTCAAGGCCGAATGCGAACAGGGGCGTGACCTGGGCTTTGATGGCAAGACGCTGATCCATCCGGCGCAGATCGAGATCGCCAACACCGCCTTTGCCCCGACCAATTCCGAGTTAGAGCTAGCCGAACGGCAGATCGCGGCCTATGAAGAAAGCCGGGCCTCGGGGCAGGGGATTGCGGTGGTCGATGGGCAGATCGTGGAGAATCTGCATGTCGTCGCGGCGCAGCGCACCCTTGCCCGCGCGCAGGCGATACGGGACATGGCAGCGGAGTAGCAACCAATGACGTACCTCATCCTCGGGCTGATCCTCTGGGTCGCGGCGCATCTCTTCAAACGGGTCGCCCCCGAACTGCGGGCGCGTATGGGAAATGCGGGCAAGGGCCTTGTCGCGGTCGGCGTTCTGGCCGGTCTGGTCCTGATGATCTATGGCTACCGGCAGGCGGAGGTCTTCAATGTCTGGTTCCCGCCCGCCTGGGCCGTGCATCTCAACAACCTGATGATGCTGGCCGCCGTGTTCGTCTACGGCATGAGTGCCACCAAGGGGCGGCTGCGCGGCGCGATGCGGCATCCGCAGCTGACTGCCGTGAAGATCTGGGCGGTGGCGCATTTGCTGGTCAATGGCGATCTGGCCTCGCTCGTTCTATTTGGCGGGCTGCTGGCCTGGGCGGTGCTGGAAGTGGTGGTGATCAACCTCTCGGAGGAATGGGACCGCCCGCAGCCGGGCGAGGCCAAGAAGGACGTGATCCTCGTGGTCATCACGGTGGTGATGTTCCTTGTCATCACCCTCATTCACAACTGGCTGGGCGTCTGGCCTTTCCCGGGGTAAGCCTATGAAACTCTATCGTTTTCTCTCTGCCGACGACACGTCGGAGTTTTGTCACAAGGTGACGGCGGCGCTGAATCAGGGTTGGGAGCTCTACGGCGATCCCACCTATGCCTTTGACGGGGCCAATGGCGTGATGCGCTGCGGGCAGGCCGTGGTGAAGGAGAAAGAGGGCGCGTATGCGCCCGGGATGAAGCTGGGAGAGCAGTGACAATGAAGACCAATCCGGGGCGGTTTTTCGAGGATTATACCCTCGGCGAGGTGATCCGCCACGCGGTGCCGCGCAGCGTGTCGGGGGGCGAGCGCGCGCTTTATCATGCGCTTTATCCGGCGCGCCATGCGCTCTATTCCTCGAACGAGTTCGCCCGCGCGAGCGGTCTGCCCGACAGCCCGATCGACGACATGGCGGCGTTTCACATCGTGTTCGGCAAGTCGGTGCCGGATATCTCGCTCAATGCCGTGGCCAATCTGGGCTATGCCGAGGCGCGCTGGCTGCGCCCGGTTTATCCCGGTGACACGCTGCGCAGCCAATCCGAGGTGATCGGGCTCAAGCAGAACTCATCCGGCAAGACCGGGGTGGTCTATGTACGCACCACGGGGTTCAATCAGCATGACCTGCCGGTGATGGAATTCGTGCGGTGGGTGATGGTGCGCAAGAACAACCTCGATGCGCCCGCGCCCGAGGCGGTGGTGCCGCAGACGGCGGCGGTGGTGGACCCGAGCGATCTGGTGATCCCGGCGGGGCTCGATTTCAGCCATTACGATTTCGGTCTGGCCGGCGAGCCGCACCGGGTGGGCGATTACGAGGTGGGCGAACAGATCGACCATGTCGACGGCGTGACCATCGAGGAAGCCGAGCACATGATGGCGACGCGGCTGTGGCAGAACACCTCGAAGACGCATTTCGATGCGACGCCGCGCGCGGACGGCAAGCGGCTGATTTATGGCGGGCACGTCATCTCGATGGCGCGGGCGCTGTCGTTCAATGGCCTCGCCAATGCGCAGATGATCGCCGCGATCAATGCAGGCAGCCACGCCAACCCCTGTTTCGCGGGCGACACCGTGCGCGCGTGGTCAGAGGTGCTGGACCGCGCCGAGGTGGATGCGCCGGGGGTGGGCGCGCTGCGCCTGCGGCTGGTGGCGACCAAGGGCGGCGCGCCCTTCACGCTCAGGGGCGAGGACGGCAAATACCTGCCGGATGTGCTGCTCGATCTGGATTACTGGGTGCTGATGCCGGTCTGAGCGGTCAGAACCGGCGCAGAATTTCCTGCAATTCGGGTTCATCGACCAGCTTTGCGGCCTTTTTCGGGCGGAGCCAGAGGCGCTCGCGTTCCTCGACCTCGGGAAAGCGGTCGGCCAGGTCGCGCTTGCGCACGCGCAGCTTGTAAACCAGCGCGATCAGCGGGCGGCTTGTCCCGTTATCCAGTCGTTTGTCGTAGGAAAACGTGCCCACCAGCTTGGCCTTCCTGGCGGTGCCGCGCACGCCTGCCTCTTCCCAGGCTTCCTGCAATGCGGATTCGGCGGCATTCATCCCGTCGATGGGCCAGCCCTTGGGCACGATCCAGCGACCGGTATCGCGGCTGGTGACCAGCAGCACCTTTTTCCTGCCCTTGACCTTGCGCCAGCACAGCGCCGCCACCTGCATGTCAGGCGGGTAAGGCGGGCGCACCGCGACGGCGGACGCATCAAAGGCAAAGCTGCGGGTCATATCCTGGTCCTGCTCGACCATATTGTTCTAAGGTAACATGTATACTACGCCTTGAATTTCAATGCAAATCATTGTGGTTTTCGCGATTTGGCGCGCAGGGTGGGATCGGCGGCGCGCGGGTCTTCGGGCCAGGGGTGTTTCGGATAGCGCCCGCGCATCTCCTTGCGCACCTCGGCATAGGAACTGTCCCAGAAGCCGGGAATGTCCGTCGTCGTCTGCACCGGCTTGTGCCCGGGCGACAAGAGCGTGACGCGCAGGCGCGTGCCGCCCACGGTGGGATGCGTGGTCTGGCCGAACATCTCTTGCAGGCGCAGGGTGATCTCGGGCGGGTCCGAGGCGTAATCGATCGGGATCTTGCGCCCGAGCGGCGTGGTGAAATGCGCCGGGGTCGCGCGGTCGAGCGCCTGCATCTGCTCCCATGAAAGCTGCGCGCGCAGTGCCTCCAGCATGTCGAAGCGTTTCCAGTCCTGCGCGGTCTTCACCCCCTTGAGCCAGGGCAGGAGCCATGTCTCCACGGTGTCCAGCAGCGCAGGCTCGGACAGGTCGGGCAGATCCGGCATGGTGTCGCGGCAGAGCATCTCGCGCGCCTTGAATCGGCGCGCCGCGTCAGACCAGTTCAGCCCCAGATCGCGCACCCCGTCGAGCATGGCGCGCGCCACGGTCTCGGCCGGGGCATCCTTCCAGTGCCGGTCGTCGAGGGTCAGCGCGCCAAGGCGTTCCTGCCGCCGCATCAGCACGCGCCGCTCGCGCCGGTCCCACAGGCAGACATCCTGCCAGGCGATCTGATCGGCGAACAGCGCGCGGATCTCGGCCTCGCTGATCTGCATCGCCTGCCGGATACGGGCCTCGCGCGGGTCGCCATCGAGGTCTGTCGCCACGATCAGCCGCGCGCCCGCCATCGGGTCGGCCTCGGGCATCACCGCGCCCTTGCCGCCCGAGAGCACGTAGCGCGGTGCCTCGCCCTTGCGGCGCAGCCCGATCCGGTCGGGATAGGCCAGCGCGGCGCATTCGGCATCGCTCAGCGCGGTCTTCGCGGGCTTGGTCTGCCGCGAAAGGCGTTTGGCCTCGGTGCGGATGCGCGCCACCGCGCCGCGACCCGCCGGGTGGGGGTGACGCTCGGCATAGGCGCGCGGATCGCGCAGGGCGGCGAGGCGGAGCGACAGATCGACCGGCGCGCCGCGCCCAAAAGGATCGCGATCCGCCAGCAGCGCCGCCATGGGGGCGGCGTCCGGCCCTGCGACGGTCAGCATATGCGCCAGGCGCGGGTGCAGCGGCAGCGCGGCCAGCGCGCGACCGTGATCGGTGATCAGGCCCCGCGCATCCAGCGCACCCAGCATGTGCAGCAGCGCCTGCGCCTCTGCAAAGCTGCCGGGATTGGGCGGGGTGAGGAAGGGCAGCTCGTCGGGCGCGGCCCCCCAGAGCGCGAGTTCCAGCGCCAGCCCGGCCAGGTCCGCCGCCTCGATCTCGGCGGGCGGAAAGAGCTGGAGCGCGCCGTCTTCCCCCTTGGTCCAGAGCCGGTAGCAAATGCCCTCGGCCACGCGGCCCGCGCGGCCCGCGCGCTGCGTGGCCTCGGCGCGGGTCACAGGCTCGGTCACCAGCCGCGACATGCCGGAACCGGGATCGAACCGCGCGCGCCGCGATCGACCGCCATCGACCACGACGCGAATATCCTCGATCGTCAGCGATGTTTCGGCGATGGCGGTGGCCAGCACGATCTTGCGGCCCTGCGTCACCGGCGCGATGGCGGCGCGCTGCGCGGCAAAGTCCATCGCACCAAAAAGCGGACGGATCTGACAGTCGGGCGGCAAGCGGCCCTTGAGCAAGGCCTCCACCCGCCGGATCTCGCCCTCGCCGGGCAGAAAGACCAGCACGCCGCCCTGTGTTTCGGAAACCGCCTGCGCCACCAGATCGGCGACACCCTCCTCGAATCGCTGCGCCTTGCGGCGGGGCTTGTCGAGCCAGCGGGTCTCGACCGGATAGCTGCGCCCCTCCGAGGTGATCATCGGCACATCGCCCATCAGCCGCGCCACCGGCCCGGCATCGAGCGTGGCCGACATCGCCAGCAGGATCAGGTCCTCGCGCAGCGCGCCGGCCACCTCGAGGCAGAGCGCCAGACCGAGATCGGCATTGAGCGAGCGTTCGTGAAACTCGTCGAAGATCACCGCGCCGATGCCGGGCAGGTCCGGGTCCGATTGGAGCATGCGGGTCAGAATGCCCTCGGTCACCACCTCGATCTGCGTCGCGCGGCCCACCTTCGCCTCGCCCCGGATGCGGTAGCCCACCGTCTCGCCAACGCCCTCGCGCAGGGTCTGCGCCATCCGCTCGGCGGCGGCGCGGGCCGCCAGACGACGCGGCTCCAGCATCAGGATGCGGCCCGTCACCAGACCCGCGCTCAGCATCTCCAGCGGCACCACGGTGGTCTTGCCCGCGCCCGGCGGGGCCTGCAACACCGCACGGCCCCGCCCGCGCAGTGCGTCGATCAGGTCGGGGATCGCGTCATGAATGGGCAGGGTTCGGGTCATCCCCCGCTTATCCGACAGGTACGCGCGATTGGCCAGAGGCCGGTGTCGGGGTTTCTTTACGGCAAAAATACTCAAGAACCATCATCTGCGGCCCGCGTCGCATTCGAGTATTTGGTCCATAAAGAAACCGGGGAGAGCGTGCCCCGGTCTGGACATTCGCGCCCCGGGCAAGGCATGAAGGCGGCATCTCATTCACTTCTCTGGCCGGGCGCATGGATATCACCGAATTGAGCGACAAGATCATCGCGGGCGACCGGCGTGCGCTGGCGCGGGCGATCACCCTGATCGAGAGCGGCCGCGCCGATCACCGCGCGCAGGCCGCCGACCTGATGGAGGCGCTGAAAGACACCGGGCGCGAGGCAATGCGCATCGGGCTTTCCGGCACGCCCGGCGTGGGCAAATCGACCTTCATCGAGAGTTTCGGGATGATGCTGACGGCGCAGGGGCTGCGGGTGGCGGTTTTGGCGGTCGACCCCTCCTCGGCGCGCTCGGGCGGCTCGATTCTCGGCGACAAGACCCGGATGGAACGGCTGAGCCGCGATCCCAATGCCTTTATCCGCCCCTCTCCCAGCCGCAGCCATCTGGGTGGCGTGGCCCGGCGCACCCGCGAGACCGTGGCGCTTTGCGAGGCGGCGGGATTCGACGTGGTGCTGATCGAGACCGTGGGCGTGGGCCAATCCGAGACGGTGGTGGCCGAGATGTCGGATCTTTTCATCCTGCTGCTCGCCCCCGGCGGCGGCGACGAGTTGCAGGGCGTCAAGCGCGGCATCATGGAAATGGCCGATATCATCCTCGTCAACAAGGCTGACGGCGATCTGAAACCGGCGGCGATGCGGACCTGTTCGGATTACGCGGGCGCGCTGCGGTTGCTGCGCAAGCGGGTGCAGGACCCGGAGGGCTTTCCCAAGGCGATGACCGTTTCGGCCTTGCAGGAGGACGGGTTGCAAACGGCCTGGGCCGAGATGCAGGCATTGGTCGACTGGCGCCGCGCCGAGGGGCATTTCGCCGCCCGCCGCGCCGCGCAGGCGCGCTACTGGTTCGGCGAGGAGGTGCGCCAGGCACTGCTCGCCCGGCTGGAGACCGCCGAGGCGCGCGCGGTGATGGAGGACTATGCCGCCCGAGTGGCGCGGGGCGACCTGACGCCAGCGGTTGCGGCGGCGCAGGTGCTGGAGCGGGTCTAGCCCTTGTCCGCGCCCCGGATATAGACCCCTTCGGGCAGGTCGAGCGCTGCACCCAGATCGCGCAGTTGGCTCATCGAGAGGGTGATCTTGTGCACCCGGTCGGTGCGCGGGTCGTATTGCTCGACCGTGACGCATTCCTCGAAGGCGTTGACGATGACGTCCTCGCCCAGGGGGGCGGGCCCCTCGTCGACAAGGGTGATCACGGTGGCGTCGAAATCGTGTTCGATGGAAAACATGCGGCTACCGTAGCCGCTTGGCGGGTCTTTGCAAGGGGGGGACGTGGAGCGCGGTGGAAGGGGCTGTGCCTCGGGCCATTCCCTGTTAGAAGGGACGCATGACACGTTCTTGTGATGACAGGGGTATATGATGCGTTGGATTTCCGTCCTGAGCCTTGTGGTGCTGATTGCTTGCGTGCCCACGGTCGAGCAGGGCCCGGTCACGCGGCCCGCCCCGCAACAGGCCGCGCCGCAGCCACCGTCGACGCCCACGCGCGCCAAGGTGCAGCAGTTCCTGACCGTGGTGCAGCGGGTGGAGCCGGTGGCCGAGCGCGAATGCCGGGCCCGCGCGCCGGGCATGAACTGCGATTTCCGCATCGTGGTGGATGACCGGCCCGGCCAGCCGGTCAACGCCTATCAGACGCTCGACCGCAATGGTCGACCGATTCTCGCGTTCACGCTGCCGATGATCGCCTCGGTGCGCAATGCCGATGAGCTGGCCTTTGTCATGGGGCATGAGGCGGCGCATCACATCGCCGGTCACATCCCGCGCCAGCAGCAGAGCGCGGCGGCGGGTGCGCTGATCCTGGGCGGGCTTGCGGCGCTGACCGGGGCCGGTCAGGGTGTCGTCGATCAGGCGGTGGATATCGGCGCGGGCGTGGGCGCGCGCACGTTCTCGAAGGAATTCGAGCTGGAGGCCGATGCGATGGGCACGGTGATCTCGCATCGCGCGGGCTACAACCCGCTGCGCGGGGTGGAGTTCTTTTCGCAGATCCCCGATCCGGGCAATCGCTTCCTCGGCACCCATCCGCCCAACGCGCAGCGCGTGGCGACGGTGCGGCGGGTGGCGGCCGGGCTCTGACACCCATGCGGCAATTGAAGGCGGTGCTGAGCGACCGTGGCTCGAGCTATGCGGTCTCGGGCGGGGGCGTGCGCGAGCGGGCCGGGGTCGGCGGTTTTCTCAAGACGCTCAAGCGCGACAAGAAATTCGCCCGCGCCACGCATAACAGCTGGGCGGTGATCCTGTCGGACGGCACCCCGCTCAAGGGCGATGATGGCGAGGCCGGGGCGGGGCAGGTGATCCTGCGGATGCTGGAACGCGAGGGGCTGCGCGATCACGTCATCGTTGTCACGCGCTGGTATGGCGGCAAGAAACTGGGCGGCGACCGGTTTCGCCATGTGCAGGACTGCGTGCGCGCCTATCTCGACGCGCTGGCCGTTTGACGCAGATCAAGGCGTGCGGGGCGCGCGACAGGCAGGCTGGGGCGCAGAGCATAGGAGAGATGGCATGCAAAGCACCACCACCCTCAAGCGGCACGCCGATCTGGTGGATCGGATGGCCAATACGCAAGGCATTGACCTTGAAGAGAGAATGATGGCGGGCAAGATCCGGCCCGACGATCTGAGCGATGCGGTTCTGGCCTGTACCGGCTGCGCGAATCCCGGGGCCTGCGAGCATTGGCTGGCCGAGCACGAGACCGCGACGAGCACGCCGGATTACTGCCGCAACGCCGATCTTTTCGGGTGGCTGAAGCTGGGCAAGCACGCCTGAGCGCCGGTTTTTCGGTACGGCGATGCCCCGCCGGGTCACATTCCGGCGGCGAGCGCCGTGGCAATGCCCATGAAGAAGCAGGCGCTCGCCACCGCCACGAAGAGGTGCCAGATCGCATTGGCGAAGCGCAGGTTTTCCCATGCGTAGAACACCACACCGCCTGTATAGAGCAGCCCGCCCGCCAGCAAGAGCCCGAGGCTCTGGCCCGGCAGCACCGCCGAGAGCGGGATGAACAGCGCCACACCGATCCAGCCAAGCGCCACATAGGGCAGCCAGCCGGTTGTCATCTGGCCGGGTTTGGCCCGGATCTTGGTCACCGCGCCGAAGAGGGCCAGCAGCCAGACCAGTGCCAGGATCATATAGCCGAAGGCGGTGCCCAACAGCACGCTGAGCGGGGTGAAGGTGCCCGCGATCTTGACATAGATCGCCGCGTGATCGAGGCGGCGCAGGATCGGGCGCGCGGGGGTATGGGCATAGAGGTGATAGGCCGCCGAGGCCCCCAGCATCATCAGCAGCGCGCCGGAATAGACAATGGTCGAGGCCAGCGTCACCCCGTCCATCCTAAGCGCCCACATGGCGAAGAGCACCGCCACCCCGGTGATCGCGGTGAGAACCCCCGCGATATGCACCGCGCCATCGGCCACCCGTTCGGCCCGGGAATAATTGGGATAGGACATGTCGATCATGGCTCCAGTCTGACGCGAAATTGTTAACGCTTCAACACTATCCGAAAATTCGGGCGGCAATCCGGTGGCATTGTGGCGCATCCCCGCCTATCGCACGGCCCGCTCCAGCGCCGGGTAGCGCAGGGCGAGGGTGACGCCGCGCGCGACAAAGCTGATCAGAAGCGCCAGCCACAGCCCGTGATTGCCGAGCGACGGCACCAGCGCCGCCGCTGCCGCGACATAGACCACGAGGCTGAGCGCCATCATGTTGCGCATGTCGCGCGAGCGGGTCGCGCCGATGAAGACCCCGTCGAGCATATAGGCGGCAAGCCCGAGGATCGGGGCGGCGGCCATGTAGATCAGATAGGTGCGCGCCTCGGCCTGTACCTCGGGCACCTTGGCCATGAGATCAATGATCGCGCCGCCGAATGTGGCGAAGCCGACCGCCAGCGCGATGCAGACCACCAGCCCCCAGAAGCTGGTCATCAGAGCCCCGCGTCGCAACAGCGCCACCGCCCGCGCGCCGTAAGCCTGCCCCACCAGCGCCTCGGCGGCGAAGGCGAACCCGTCGAGCGCGTGCGCCGTGATGTTGAGGAATTGCAAAAGCACCTGATTGGCCGCCAGCGTGACATCGCCGAAATCGGCACCCAGAAACAGGAACGAGATGAAGATGATCTGGAGCATGAGTGAGCGCAGCAGGATATCGGTATTCACCATGGCCATGTTGCGCAGGCGCGCGCGGTCAAAGACGCGCGGCCAGTCGCGCCATGTGGGCACGCCAAAGGCATCGCGGCAGAACCAGAAGCCGAGTGCGAGCCCGCCCCATTCGGCGATCACCGTGGCCTGCGCCACGCCGGTCACGCCCATATCGAGCCACAGCACGAACCACAGGTCGAGCCCGATGTTGACGCCGTTCATCAGCACCTGGATCATCAGCACCGCGCGGGTGCGTTCCTGCGCGATGAGCCAGCCGGTCATGCCGAAGAGCGCGATCATCGCAGGCGCGGACCAGACGCGAATCGCCATGTAATCGCGCGCGAGGGCCTCGACCTCGGCACTGGCGGGCGAGATCTGGAAGGCGGCCCAGAAGATCGGCACTTGCAGGGCGATGACGAACAATCCCCCGGCAAAGCCGATCATCAGCGCGCGGGTGAGCAGGGCCGCGACCTCGCCGGTCTGCCCCGCCCCATGCGCCTGACTGGTGAGCCCCGTGGTGCCCATCCGCAGAAAGCCGAAGATCCAGTAGATCCCGGTCAGGATCACCGCGCCGATGCCGACCGCGCCGATGGGCGCGGCAAGCCCGATCTGCCCCACCACGCCGGTATCCACCGCGCCCAGAATGGGCACGGTCGCGTTGGAAATCACGATCGGCAGGGCGATCCTGAGGACGCGGGCATGGGTGACCGCACGGGCGACGTCACTCATCGCGGCGCGGCATCAGGAAATGGCCGGTGGCCTGCGCGAAGGGGCGCGAGCGGTTGTCCTGCCACGCCTCGACATGCACCGAGGCATAGCGCCGCCCCGAGCGGTTGACCTGCGCGCGCGCATAGGCGTCGCGCGGCAGGCCGGAGCGCAGGTAATCGACGGTGAAATCAATCGTCTTGGGAAGCCGCGGCAGGCGGCCCTCGGTCAGGGTCTCGACATCGGTCTTGCCGCTCTCGATCTCTTCCCACAAGTGGCCCCAGCTGAGCCCGATGATCGAGGTGATTTCCAGAAACGCCGCTGTCGCCCCGCCATGCAGCGCGGGCAGCAGGGGATTGCCGATGAGTTTTTCATCGAACGGCATCACGGCGGTCAGCTCGTCGCCGCGCCGCTCGAACTGCACGCCGAGAAAGCGGATATAGGGCACGCCCTCGACCAGCGCCTTCAATGCGGCGTCGCGGCGTTGCTTGACCACCTGCACGGGTTCGGGACGGGCGCGCGCCATCAGCCGCCCTCCACGGTGAAGGTGCCGGTGGCGGTGGCGACGGGGCGCGCGCTGTCATCGTCCATGGCGCGGGCGCGCACGAAGGCGACAGACCGGGTGATATGGTAGCATTCGGCATGGGCGCGGATGGTCTGGCCGGGTGTGGCGGGGCGCATGTAGTCGATGCGCAGGTCGATGGTGGCGGTGCCGCCGGGGGCCTCGGGGTGGCTCATCGCCGCCGCCCCGCAGCAGGTATCCATCAGCGCCGACACCGCGCCACCGTGAATCACCCCAGTCTCCGGGTCGCCGATCAGGCGCTCGTCGTAGTCCATCTCGATCTCTGCGCGGCCCTCACCCATGCCGATCAGGCGCATCCCGAGCGCGCGGGCATGGGGCAGCGCCTGCATGAATTGCTGGGCGATCCGGTTCTTCTTGTCATCCATGGGCATCCCCGCTGCGATCTTGCGCCCTTTATGGGGTGCAACGGGCCGGGGCTGCAAGAGGGGCGGTTGCGCGGCGCGCGCCTTGGCCCTAACTTGCCCGGGCAGGAGGGCCGGAAGATGGCGGAGAACAGACTGTCCTTCAAGGAGATGTGCGCGAAATACGACGTCACGCCGCGCACGTTGCGGTACTACGAGTATATCGAACTCTTGCAGCCGGAGCGCGAGGGCAGGTCACGCTATTACGGACCCCGCGAATGCGCCCGGATGACGCTGATCCTGCGGGGCCGGAAATTCGGCTTTGCTTTGGAAGATATCCGGCAATGGCTGTTGATCTACGAGCATGAGGGCACCGACGCGCAGATGCGCAGTTGGATCGACCTGGCTGACCGACAGCTTGACGAACTCGCCGAACAGCGCCGCCAGATCGACGAGGCGATGGCCGAGTTGCGCCAGTTGCGCGACCAGACGGCGGCGAATCTCGACTGAAACAACCTGACGCCGGGGCAACAAAATGTCCCTGCAAGGCCGCTTACCTGACCTTATCTTACGTCAACTTAAAAGTGACGTGACGTAGTGGTTACGTAAAGCCTCGAGGCTGTTGTATCCCAAAATGACGGAGCGCAGATAGTCGTCAAATGCTCTGCGACAGAGGCACCACCATGACTGACGACATAATGACAATCCGGCAGATGTGCGAGGCGTTCGACGTCACGCCGCGCACCCTGCGATTCTACGAGGCCAAAGAGCTGCTCTCGCCCATTCGGCAGGGACAGCGGCGCCTCTTTACCCGGCGCGACCGCGCACGGTTGAAACTGATCCTGCGCGGCAAGCGCTTCGGCTTCAGCCTCGAGGAACTGCGCCAGTTGCTTGATCTCTATGACAAGGGGGATCAGCAGCACACCCAGATCGCCAGCGCCTATGAGGTGGCCAAGGCGCGTCTGGCCGAGATGGAAACGCAGCGCAACGAGTTGGAGGCCGCGATCTCCGAGTTGCGCGAACAGATGACATGGGGCGAGCGCATGCTGGCCTCGCTCAAGACCAACCGCGACGCCGCCGAGTGATACCGGCACGGCCATTCTTTTAGGGAGAGAGAACCAGATGCCAAGCTACACCGCACCGACCCGCGACATGCAATTCATCCTGCATGACGTGCTCAAAGTCTCGGAGCAGGACACGCCGGGCTATGCCGAGCTTGACCGCGATTTCACCAGCGCGGTGCTGGAAGAGGCGGGCAAGATTTCCTCTGAGGTGCTGTCGCCGCTGAACCCGGTGGGCGACAGCGAGGGCTGCGTTCTGGAAAACGGCGTGGTGCGCACGCCCACGGGCTTCAAGGCGGCGTTTGATCAGGTGCGCGAGGGCGGCTGGACCGCGCTTGACCTGCCCGAGGAATACGGCGGGCAGAACATGCCCTATGTGCTGGGGACCGCCGTGGGCGAGATGTTCTCGGGCGCCAATCAGGCGTTTACCATGTATCAGGGTCTGACCCATGGCGCGGCCTCGGCGATCCTTGCGCATGGCTCGGACCAGCAGAAAGACACCTATCTGCCCAAGATGTTCTCGTGCGAGTGGACCGGCACCATGAACCTCACGGAGCCGCATTGCGGCACCGATCTGGGCCTGATGCGGACCAAGGCCGAGCCGCAGGGTGATGGCAGCTTCAAGCTGACCGGGCAAAAGATCTTCATCTCGTCGGGCGAGCATGACATGGCCGACAACATCATCCATCTGGTGCTGGCCAAGATCCCCGGCGGGCCCGAGGGGATCAAGGGTGTGTCGCTGTTTATCGTGCCGAAATTCCTGGTGAACGAGGATGGCAGCCTTGGGGCGCGCAACGGCGTGACCTGCGGCAAGATCGAAGAAAAGATGGGCATTCACGGCAATTCCACCTGCGTGATGAACTATGACGGCGCCACGGGCTGGCTCTTGGGCGAAGAGCACAAGGGCATGCGCGCCATGTTCACCATGATGAACGAGGCGCGGATCGGCGTGGGGATGCAGGGTCTGGCACAGGCCGAGGTCGCCTATCAGAACGCGCTCGCCTATGCCAAGGACCGGCTTCAGGGCCGCGCGGTGACCGGCACGGAAAACCCCGACGGCCCCGCCGACCCGCTGATCGTGCATCCCGATATCCGCCGCTCGCTGATGGATCAGAAGTCGTTCATCGAGGGGGCGCGTGCCTTCATGCTCTGGGGCGCAGAACTCATCGACCGCTCGCATCGTGGTGATGACGCCGCCGCCGAAGGTCTGATTTCGCTGATGACGCCCGTCATCAAGGGCTTTCTCACCGACGAAGGCTACGACATGACCGTGCTGGCGCAGCAGGTCTATGGTGGGCATGGCTATATCGAGGAATGGGGCATGTCGCAGTTCACCCGCGACGCTCGTATCGCGATGATCTACGAGGGTGCCAACGGCGTGCAGGCGCTCGATCTGGTGGGGCGCAAGCTGGCGCAGGACTCTGGCCGGCATGTCATGGCTTTCTTCGAGATGGTCAAGACCTTCCTCAAGGAGAACGAGGGCGACGAGGCGCTGAAGAAAGACTTCCTCGACCCGCTCAAGGCCGCGTCGAAAGACCTGCAGGCCTCGGCGATGTTCTTCATGCAGAACGGCATGAAGAACCCCAACGCAGCACTTGCCGGGTCCTATGACTTCATGCACCTTTTCGGCCATGTCTGCCTTGGGCTGATGTGGGCGCGGATGGCCAAGGCGGCGCATGCGGCGCTGGAGGCGGGCACGTCGGATGAGGCATTCTACAAGACCAAGCTGGCGACGGGTCGTTTCTACATGAAACGCCGCCTGCCCGCGACCGCGCTGCATCTCGCGCGCATCGAGAGCGGGGCCGAGCCGGTGATGGAGCTTGACGCCGAGGCTTTTTGAAACAGGGGTGGGGTGGAACCCCACCCTACGGGAGGAGGAAACGATGCCGAAACGCTTTCGCCTGACGCGCCGCTTCAACGCGGCGATGACCGAGGACGGCTATCGCCGTTTGCGCAAATTCAGCCAGGAGGCGGGGCTCGACGAGGGCGAGGCGCTGTCTTTCCTCTTCGAGAATTTCGACAGCGTGATCGACGAGGACACGTTCGCGCATCGGCTGCGCATTTTCAATTCGGAGCTTGAGGCGCGCAAACGCTGACCATTCAGGGACGGGAGGCCCAGCCATGACATGGATGACGGACGAGCACCGGATGCTCGGCGAGATGACCGCCAAATTCATCAATGATGAATGGCGGCCGCATTACGAGCGCTGGCGCAAGGCGGGGATCATGGACCGCGACTGCTGGCTTGAGGCGGGCGAGCTGGGCCTGCTCTGCCCCTCGATCCCCGAGGAATACGGCGGCGCGGGCGGCGATTTCGGGCATGAGGCGGTGATCTGCCTGGAGCAGAGCCGTGCCAATCTCGCAAGCTGGGGCAACCCCATTCATTCCGGCATCGTCGCGCATTACATCCTCGCCTATGGCAGCGAGGAACAGAAACAGATCTGGCTGCCGAAAATGGTCTCGGGCGAGATGGTCGGCGCATTGGCCATGACCGAACCCGCCGCCGGATCGGATGTGCAGGGCATCAAGACCCGCGCGCTGCGCGACGGCAACGCCTATCGCCTGTCCGGGCAGAAGACATTCATCACCAACGGCCAGCACGCCGATCTCATCATCGTCGCCGCCAAGACCGACCCCAAGGAAGGGGCCAAGGGCATCTCGCTTGTCGTGGTCGAGACCGAAGGGGCCACGGGCTTTGCACGCGGGCGCAACCTTGAAAAGGTCGGGCTGCATGCGGGCGACACGTCGGAATTGTTCTTCGACAACGTGGAAATCCCGCCCGAGAACATCCTTGGCGGCGAAGAGGGGCGCGGCTTTTACCAGATGATGGAGCAACTGCCGCAGGAACGGCTGATCATCGCCTGTGGTGCGCAGGGGGCGATGGAGGGCGCGGTCGAGCGTACGATTTCATATGCCAAGGAGCGTCAGGCCTTTGGCGGGCCGATCCTGCAATTCCAGAACACCCGCTTCAAGCTGGCCGAATGCAAGACCAAAACCGCCGTCTGCCGCGCCTTTATGGATGAATGCATTTCCGAGCACATGCGCGGAGAGCTGAGTGTCGAAAAGGCCGCGATGGCGAAATACTGGCTGACCGATGCGCAGGGCGAGGTGCTGGATGAGTGCCTGCAACTGCATGGCGGCTATGGCTACATGCAGGAATACGACATCGCCGAAATGTGGGCCGATGCCCGCGTGCAGCGCATCTATGGCGGCACCAACGAGATCATGAAAGAGCTGATCGCGAGGGCGCTGTGAAGGTCGGGGCGGTGGCGCGTATGGCAAATGCCGGATGCCTCCGGCGGGAGTATTTCGGGCAAGATGAACAGGACAGGTCCACCCTGTCCGATGCGCGGGCCAATTGGCATCAGGCACCGGAACAGGGCTTCACCTTGCGCGGTCATCGGCTCTCCAGCCTGTACCGCGTCTTCGATCAAAGCGCATTAACGTTAATGTACGGTGAATCTCCGCAGGCTTCATCTTGCCGAAAATACTCAAATCCAACACCGCAACCGGGAGCCACGCCATGACGATCAAACTCCACTGCTTCGGCGAGAGCGGCAATGCCTACAAGGCGGCGCTGGCGCTGGAGCTTTCCGGTCTCGACTGGGAGCCGGTCTTTGTCGACTTCTTCGGCGGTGAGACGCGTGGCGACGCGTTTCGTCACCTCAACGTGATGGGCGAGGTGCCGGTGCTGGTGGATGGCGATGTCACCTTGACGCAATCGGGCGTCATGCAGATGTATATTACCGAGACGACAGGCAAATTCGGCGGCGAAACACCGCAAGAGGCGCGCGAGGTGATGCGCTGGATGTTCTGGGACAATCACAAGCTCAGCTCTCAGGCGGGAATGACGCGGTTCCTGATGAACTTCCTGCCCGAGGAGAAGCGCCCGGCGGAGGTGATCGGCTTCATGCAGGGGCGGCTCAAGGCCGCCTATGCCGCGCTCGACGCGCATCTCAAGGGCCGTGACTGGATCGTGGGCCATGCGATCACCAATGCCGATCTGAGTTGCTGCGGCTATCTCTTCTATCCCGAGCCCTTCGGTTTCGACCGCAAGGACTGGGCCAATATCGAACGGTGGCTTTCGAATATCGAGCGCCTGCCCGGCTGGAAACACCCTTATGACCTGATGCCCGGCAGCCCTGCTGACCGCGCGTGAAAAAGGAGACCGAGATGACAGATGCCTATATCTACGACGCCGTGCGCAGCCCGCGTGGCAAGGGCCGCAAGGATGGCGCGCTGCACGAGGTGACCGCAGCGCGGCTCTCGGCGGATATGCTGAACGCGCTGAAGGCGCGCAGCGGGTTTGAGGGTCACGCCGTCGAGGATGTGATCTGGGGCAATGCCACGCAGGTGATGGAACAGGGCGGCTGTCTGGCCCGGACCGCCGTGCTGGCCTCGGATCTCGATGAGCGCATTCCCGGCCTCTCGATCAACCGTTTCTGCGCCAGCGGAATGGAGGCGGTGAACCTGGCCGCCAATCAGGTGCGCGCCGGCGCCGGTGACGGCTATATCGCGGGCGGGGTCGAGATGATGGGCCGGGTCGCCATGGGCAGCGACGGGGCGGCGATTGCCGTCGATCCCAGCATTGCCATGGACAGCTATTTCGTGCCGCAGGGGATTTCGGCGGATATCATCGCCACCGAATACGGGTTCAGCCGCGACGATGCCGACGCGCTCGCCGTGGAATCGCAGCGCCGCGCCGCAGCCGCCTGGGAAGACCGCCGCTTTGACCGCTCGATCATCGAGATCAAGGACCAGAATGGCCTCTCGATCCTCGATCATGACGAATACATGCGCCCCGGCACCGACATGCAATCGCTCGGTGCCTTGAAGCCCAGCTTCAAGGATATGGGCGAGGTGATGCCGGGCTTCGATGCCGTGGCCAAGCTGAAATACCCGCACCTTGAGGCGATCAACCATATCCACCATGCCGGGAACTCCTCGGGTATCGTGGACGGGGCTGCGGGTGTGCTCGTGGGCAGTAAGGCGTTCGGCGAGAAATGGGGCCTGACGCCGCGCGCGCGCATCCGCCAGACCACCAAGATCGGCACCGATCCCACCATCATGCTGACCGGCCCGGTGCCCGCCACCGAAAAGGCGCTGAAAGACAGCGGCATGGCGATCTCGGACATTGACCTCTTCGAGGTGAACGAGGCGTTTTCCGCCGTCGTCCTGCGTTTCATGCAGGCCTTTGACGTCGATCATTCGCGCCTGAACGTCAACGGAGGGGCCATCGCCATGGGCCACCCGCTGGGGGCCTCGGGGGCGATCATCATCGGCACGCTTCTGGATGAGCTGGAGCGCAGCGGCAAGGGGGTTGGTCTTGCCACGCTCTGCGTTGCCTCCGGCATGGGTGCCGCCACCATCATCGAACGCGTGTAAGGGGAGAGAGCGACAATGACCGATTTCACAATGGAAAAAGGCGCCGATGGCGTCGCGATCATCACCTGGGACGTGCCCGGCAAGTCGATGAACGTGATGAACCAACAGGGCTTTCTCGACCTCGAGGCGCTGATCGACGACGCGCTCGCCGATGACGCCGTCAAGGGCGTGATCCTGACCTCGGGCAAGGAGGGGTCTTTCGCCGGGGGCATGGATCTCAATATCATCGCCAAGATGCGCGATGATGCGGGCGACGAGCCTGCCAAGGGGCTCTTCGAGGGCGTGATGGGCATGCACGCCATCCTGCGCAAGATCGAGCGTGCGGGCATGGACGACAAGAACAAGGGCGGCAAGCCGATCGCCGCCGCCCTGCCCGGCACCGCGCTTGGCATCGGGCTGGAAATCCCGCTCGCCTGCCACCGGATCTTTGCCGCCGACAACCCGAAGGCCAAGATCGGCCTGCCCGAAATCATGGTCGGCATCTTTCCCGGCGCGGGCGGCACCACGCGGCTGGTGCGCAAGCTGGGGGCCATGGGGGCCTCGCCGCTCTTGCTCGAAGGCAAGCTGAACGACCCCAAGAAAGCCAAATCCGCCGGGGTGGTGGATGAGGTCGTGCCCGCCGATCAATTGATCGAAAAGGCCCGCGAATGGGTGCTCTCGGGGCCGAATATCGTCAAGCCCTGGGACGAGAAGGGCTACAAGATGCCCGGTGGCGCGCCCTATCACCCGGCGGGCTTCATGACGTTCGTGGGCGCGTCGGCGATGGTCAATGGCAAGACCCAAGGCGCGTTCCCGGCGGCCAAGGCGCTGTTGTCCGCCGTCTACGAGGGGGCGCTCGTGCCGTTTGATACGGCGCTGAAGATCGAGGCGCGCTGGTTCACGAATGTGCTGATGAACCCCTCGTCAAGCGCCATGATCCGCTCGCTCTTTATCAACAAGGAGGCGCTGGAGAAAGGCGCCAACCGTCCCGATGTGCCGGATCAGAAGGTGAAAAAGGTCGGCGTCATGGGCGCGGGCATGATGGGCGCAGGCATTGCGCTCGTCTCGGCCATGGCCGGAATGGAGGTGGTCCTCATCGACCAGAAACAGGAGGCCGCCGACCGCGGCAAATCCTACACCGCCGATTACATGGACAAGGGCATCAAGCGCGGCAAGGGGACGGAAGAGAAGAAGCAGGCTGCGCTCGATCTGATCACCGCCACCACGGATTACAGCGCCTTGAAGGGCTGTGACCTGATCATCGAGGCGGTGTTCGAAGACCCCGCCGTCAAGGCCGAGGCCACCAAGAAGGCACTGGCCGAGGCGGGCGAGGACTGCTTCTTTGCCACCAACACCTCGACCCTGCCGATCACGGAACTCGCCAAGGCCTCCGACAGCCCTGAGAACTTCATCGGCATCCACTTCTTCTCGCCGGTCGAGAAGATGATGCTGGTCGAGATCATCAAGGGCGCAAAGACCGGCCCGCGTGCCGTGGCCAAGGCGCTCGACTACGTACGGCAAATCCGCAAGACGCCCATCGTGGTCAATGACGCGCGCTTCTTTTACTGCAACCGCTGCATCATTCCCTATATTAACGAGGGCATCCGCATGGTGGCCGAGGGCGTGGCGCCTGCGCTGATCGACAACGCGGCGCGGCAGTTGGGTTTCCCCGTGGGGCCGCTGCAACTGGTCGATGAGACCTCGATCGACCTCGGGGCCAAGATCGCGCGGGCGACCAAATCCGCGATGGGCGATGCCTATCCCGACGCCGCCGTCGATGAGGTGATCTTCTGGATGGAAGGCGAGGGGCGGCTGGGGCGCAAGGCCAATGCCGGGTTTTTTGAGTATGACGAGAAGGGCAAGCGTCTTGGATATTGGGAGGGCCTCGCGCAGAAATATCCCCGCGCCGAGGAACAGCCCGACCTGCACGAGGTGCAGCACCGGTTGATGTTCGCGCAGGTGCTGGAAGCGGTACGCGCGCTGGAGGAAGGCGTGCTGGAGGACATTCGTGAGGGGGATGTGGGCGCGATCCTCGCCTGGGGCTTTGCGCCCTGGTCGGGCGGGCCGTTTGCCTGGCTCGACATCATCGGTACGCCCTATGCCGCCGAGCGCTGCGATCAGCTGACCGAGAAATTCGGACCGCGCTTTGCCACGCCTGCGCTGCTGCGCGAGATGGCCGACAAGAACCAGGGCTTCTATGCCCGGTTCGGCCAGCAGTCACAGGCCGCGTAACCGAAGAACCCCGCGTGCTCCAACCGGGCGCGCGGGGTTTCTTTATGGCGAAAATACTCACAATCCCCGCTTGCCTCGATGCGCGCCGGGCAGGGCATCACAGCGGCACGAACCCGGCCTGGCTCGCGCTATACTGTTCCAGCGATCCGCTGCCGATTTCGTGCCAGAGCCCGTGCAGCGTCAATTCGCCCGAGGCCACCGCCGCCTCGACGAAGGGAAAGCTCATCAGGTTTTCCAGCGACACCATCACCGCCTGTTTTTCCAGTGCCTTGAGCTGCGCCGCCTCGTCGCCCATGTCCTTGACCCGCTCGTAGCCGGGCCGCAGGATGTCGAGCCAGCGGCCCACGAAACTGGTCTGCTCCTCGAGTTCCGGCGCATGGCCTGCGCACATCTGCTGGCAGCCCTTGACGCCGCCGCAGGCCGAATGGCCGATGACGATCAGATGCGCGACCTTGAGGGCGGTCACCGCGAATTCCACCGCCGCCGAGGTGCCGTGCTGTGCGCCGTCGGTCACGTAGGGCGGCACGAGGTTGGCGATGTTGCGGTGAATGAAGAACTCGCCTTGGTCCGCGCCGAAGATCGAGGTGACATGAACGCGGCTGTCGCAGCAGGAAATCACCATCGCACGCGGATGCTGGCCCTGCTGCGCGAGGTGCCGATACCATGCCTGATTTTCCGTATAGCTGGTGGCCTTCCATCCGTGGAAGCGGTGCACGAGATAGGTCGGCAGGGGGCGGGCGTAATCCATGGTCTCTCCGGCGCTTGGGGCGGCTCACGGCTGGATAATCGGTATTCACCTCGAATTCGAGCCATAATTTGCGGGCGCGGAAACCATTTGGGAACCGCGCAGATGCCATTCTCTGCCGCGCCGTGGGGGCCAGGGTACGACAAGCGGGTGAGAAGGTGAACAACGTGGAACAACCGACGGTGCTGCAACAGTACGAATGCGTGCGGCTCGATGCCGACCGGCTGGAGGCGCTTTATCTGGAATTGGGCGAAACAAGCGCCGAGGATGTGGTGTGCCGCGCGCTCGAGGAACTGGCGGCGCGGCTGGGTCATGCCGAGCGGTTCTACCGCGAGGGGCGGTTGGGAGAGATGCGCAAGAGCAGCCGCAGCCTGATCGCCATCGCCGATCAGATCGGCATGGCGCTGCTGGCGCGGGTGGCGGGGGACGTGACGGGCTCGATTGACGCGGGTGATTACAACGCGCTCGCCGCCACCTTCGCGCGGCTGTTGCGGATCGGTGACCGCTCGCTCTGCGAGATCTGGGAGGCGCAGGACACGCCGTTTTGAGAGGCGCGATTTGGCGGTTGCAGGCGGCGCAATCGGGGCTAGGCTGGCGGGGATCAACCGCTGGAAAAGGTCCGCCCCTATGAGCCTGACATTCGCCGCCCCCGACACGCCCGCCATCCCGCTGCATGTGGTGGAGGAGGGCGCGCTCGAAGGCTGGCTCGACGCGCAGTCCTCGAAGGTCGCGGCCTGGGTGCGGGCCATGGGCTTTACCGGTGCGCTTGGCCGGGCACTCGCCGTGCCGGACGCGGTGGGTGGCATCGCCTTGGCGCTTGCGGGTTATGGCAGCGCCACCTCGCGCGCCCGGGGCCGGTTTCATCTGGCCGCCGTCGCAGCGGCCCTGCCCGAGGGCACCTACCGGCTGGAGGGGCTGCCCGAAGAGGCGGCAGAGACCGAGGCGTTTGGCTGGCTGCTGTCGCATTACGCCTACGAGCGCTACCGCGAGCAAAGCCCGGCCAAGGCGCGGCTGGTGGCACCCGAGGGCGTCGATGCCGCGCGGCTGGAGGTGATCGCGGCGGGCGAGGCGCTGACCCGTGACCTGATCAACACTCCGGCCAATGATCTTGGCCCCGATGCGCTGGAGGCCGCCTGCCGCGCCATCGCCGATCAGCAGGGCGCGCGCCTTACCTGTACGCGCGGCGCGGATCTGCTGGAGCAGAACTTTCCGCTGATCCACACCGTCGGACGTGCCGCAGCGCAAGCCCCGCGCCTCATTGAGATGACATGGGGCGATAGCGGGCCGAACCTGACGCTTGTCGGCAAGGGTGTCTGTTTCGACACCGGCGGGCTGAACCTCAAGCCCGGGTCGTCGATGGGGCTGATGAAAAAGGATATGGGCGGCGCGGCGACGGTTCTGGGGCTGGCGCATATGATCATGGCGCTCGATCTGCCGCTGCGGCTGCGGGTGCTGATCCCGGCTGTGGAAAACGCGGTCAGCAGCAATGCGTTTCGCCCCGGCGACATCCTGACCGCGCGCAACGGCATGACCGTCGAGGTCAACAACACCGATGCCGAGGGTCGGCTGGTGCTGGCCGACGCGCTGGCCTATGGGGCCGAAGAAAGACCCGATCTGATGATTTCCATGGCCACCCTTACGGGTGCCGCGCGCGTGGCGCTCGGGCCGGATCTCGCGCCCTATTACACCAACGATGCGGGCTTTGCCGCCGCACTTGAGGCCGCCGCCGCGCGCGTCGCCGATCCGGTCTGGCGGCTGCCGTTTCATGACGCTTACGAGGCGATGATCGAGCCGGGGATCGCCGATCTCGACAATGCACCGTCGGGCGGGTTTGCAGGCTCGATCACGGCGGCGCTCTTCCTGCGGCGTTTTTCAGCCGGGCTCAATTACAGCCATTTCGACATTTATGGCTGGACGCCGAGCGCGGCCCCGGCCCGGCCCAAGGGGGGCGTTGGCATGGGCGCGCGCGCGCTGCTCGATGCCCTGCCCGAGGTGCTCGACCTGTGAGCGCCCTATCGCCACGCGACAAGCACTGCTACGTCACCCGCCCGGTGGCAAATCTCCATGGGGTGCCCGGCGGGATGCGCGAACGGCAATTGCGCTATGGCGAGGCTTTTACGGTCGAGTATTGGGAAGATGGCATGGCCTTCGGCACCTCGCCCGATACCGGCCATTCCGGTTGGATCGGAAGGGCCGCACTGGCCCCCGCCCATGCGCGCGACGCCCCCACTCACCGCGTTAACGCGCGCCAGACTCACGCCTACAGTAGGCCCGCTTTCAAATCGTCCGAGCGTATGGCCCTCCCACACCTTTCGAAACTGGCGGTGAGCGGCGAGCAAGGGCGCTTTCTTGAGACCGAGATCGGCTGGGTGCCTGCCGCGCATCTAAGCGCGCGTCTCGCAAGCGATCCGGTTGCGGTGGCCGAACTGTACCTCGGCGCGCCCTATCTCTGGGGCGGAAACAGCATCTGGGGGCTCGATTGTTCGGGGCTTGTACATGCCGCGCTGCTGGCCTGCGGGCAACCCTGCCCCAGCGATAGCAGGCCGCAGGAACGCGCGCTAGGCACCCCGCTCGCGCCCGATGCGTCGCCGCAACGGGGCGACCTCATTTTCTGGAAGGGGCATGTGGCCTGGGTCGCGGACCCCGGCACGCTGCTCCATGCCAATGTGCATCACATGGCGGTGGCCTATGAGCCGCTGCAGGATGCCATTTCCCGCATCGCGGCGCAGGGCGACGGCCCGGTGACCGCCCGCAAACGACTGAAAGGACTGACATGACCTCCGATCCCTTCTTCCATCCGGTCTCGGGCTTCGAGATGCCGCGCTTTGCCGGGGTGCCGACCTTCATGCGGCTGCCTTATGTCCCGAAAGGGCATGCGCGCTATGACGACGTGCAGATCGGCCTTATTGGCGTGCCGTGGGATAGCGGCACCACCAACCGGCCCGGCCCACGCCACGGGCCGCGACAGTTGCGCGACGCCTCGACCATGATTCGCGCGCAGCATCCGACCAGCGGCATGCGCCCGTTCGAGGCGGTGAATTGCGCCGATCTGGGGGATGTGGGGCCCAATCCGGCGGATATCATCGACAGCCTCGCCCGGATCACCGAATTCTACGACGGGGTGACGGGTGCGGGGATCATGCCGCTGACGGCGGGGGGCGATCACCTGACGACCCTGCCGGTGCTGCGGTCGCTGGCGCGGCGCTCAGCCCTGGGCATGATCCATTTCGACAGCCATACCGACCTTTATCATTCGTATTTCGGCGGCACGATGTATACCCACGGCACCCCTTTCCGGCGCGCGGTCGAGGAAGGGCTGCTTGATCCAAAGCGCGTGGTGATGATCGGGTTACGCGGCACGATGTATGACACCGAGGACCGCGATTTCGCCAAGGCCGAGGGTATCCGGCTGATCCTGATCGAGGAATTCCATGCCCGCGGTCCCGAGGACGTTATGGAAGAGGCGCGCGAGATTGCGGGCGAGGGCGACACTTACGTGAGCTACGACATAGACTTTGTCGATCCGACCTTTGCACCCGGCACCGGCACGCCCGAGGTGGGTGGCCCGAACAGCTATCAGGCGTTGCAGGTGGTGCGCGGGCTGGAGGGGGTCCGGATCGTGGGCGCCGATCTGGTCGAGGTCTCGCCGCCCTTCGATGCCTCGGGCAACACCGCGTTTCTGGGCGCGTCGATCATGTTCGAACTGCTCTGCGTGATGGCGGGTCAGGTCGCGCGCGGCTGATCCGTCTCACGCCAGGTCGAGGGTTTCCGGGGCGTCCAGCGGCAGGCGCAGATGCGCCAGCGGTCCGAAATCGCGCAGCTCGCGGATATGCGGGAAGAGCGACAGGAATTTGCGCAGCTGTCCGGCGTCCAGGACGCGATCAAGCCCGGTGCCGGGATGAAAGCCCTCGGCCTGAAGCCCGTTCACGCAGATCACCGCGTGCCGCCGCAGGCACAGGTGATAGAGCGTGACCGGCTGGCGCGGCGTGATGCAAATGGCCCCATGCCCGTCTGCCATCACATGCGGCGGTGTCAGCACGTGATCCGACCCCAGCCGGTCGCGCAGGTGACGCGGGCGGCTGAGCAACCGCGCGCCGGGCCCGGTCATCAGGTCCGAGGCCGGACGATTGATGCCGAAGGCGTCAGCCATGATCCGGGTCAGCTTGCGGGCGGGGCCGGGGGCATCGCCGGCGTGCATCGTCATCGAGCCGATCCAGAGCACGGCCAGCGGCCCGTGGCTCTCGGACAGCACCTTGTCGCCCGGCAACAGATCCTCCACCGCCATCGGCCCGCGCGGCGTGGTGACCAGCGTGCCCCGGACGAAGGCGGAATGCGCCGCCTCGAATGGCGGGGTGGCGGGCGCGTCCTGCTCGGTTTCCTGGATGGCACCGAACCGATCAAGCCAGAGCGCGTGATAGCGACGGGTGTGGTTGGACGGGTGGTGGCGAGCGACGGGTTGCGCGTCGGCAACGCCCTGTGGCGTCAGGCGGGGGATGGTCATGCTGTGGCACCTCAATATGCAAGGCTGTCACAACCGCGTCGGCCCCCACCGACAACGACAGATGGACAATATCTGTTCTTCTGATGGTCACAGTCCTGCAATACGGATGGTGTTGGGTCAAGTTATGGTGCGGATTGTCCGACAGTCGCGAAAAATCCCGGCGCATTGCGTGGTTTGTCCACGAGTCGCGGGTGATCCCGCCACAATTCGGATCAGGGCCGCGAATCGTCCGGGCTGTTGCAGGTCACCAGCGGCTGAGCGCGTCTTCGTCCTCGTCCCGCGCGGCGACCCAGTCCGCGCCCGCGTCTGTCACTTCCTTTTTCCAGAAGGGCGCGCGGGACTTGAGGAAGTCCATCAGGAACTCGGCGGCCTGAAAGGCATCCGAGCGGTGGCGCGACGCGGTGGCGACCATCATGATCATCTCGTCGGGGGCAAGGCGGCCGTGGCGGTGCAGGATCAGCGCATCGCCGATCTGCCAGCGGCGTGCAGCCTCGTCGGCGATGGCGCGCAGGGCCTTTTCGGTCATGCCGGGGTAATGCTCGATCTCCATCGCATCGAGATCGCCGCCCAGGTCGCGGACGATGCCGGTGAAGGTCACGACCGCGCCCATGCCGGTCTGGCGCGCGGCAAAGGCATTGGCCTCGGCCCCGAGATCGAAGGGCGCTTGCTGCACGCGGATATCCATCGTCTCAGCCTCCGGTCACCCGCCTGTCATCGGCGGAAAGAATGCCACTTCGCGCGCGCCGACGAGCGGCGCGTCGAAATCCCGCAACTCCTGATCGACGGCGACGCGCAGCGCCGTGAGGTCGGAGAAGGCGGCGGCATAGCGATCCTCGCGCGCGCGCAGTTCTTCGACGAGATCCATCACCGTTGCGGGGGCGCTGTCCACCCGGTCCTTGGGGTGGCCGATGCGTTCGCGCACCCATGCGAAATAAAGCACATCCATCAGTGGTCATCCTTCAGATGCGGCGTGGCCTTGCGCAGATAGTCCACGCCCGTGATCAGTGTCAGCCCGGCGGCCAGCCACAACAGCCAGATACCGACATGCCCGGCCCAGACCATGCCGTGATATTTCCACCACAGGCCGTGCAGGTCCTCGGTGCGCCCGGCCAGAATGTCCCTCACGATCTGCGCATCCATGCCGAAGATCGACATGCCGAAATAATGCTCGAACACCCCTTGGGCAAAGAGCACCGCGATGGCGATCATCTGCGCCGTGGTCTTCCACTTGGCCAGTTTGGTGACCTTGAGCGTGCCCGCCGTATCGCCAAGATATTCACGCAGGCCCGAGACGAAAACCTCTCGGAAAAGAATAACCGTGGCAGGCAGCACCAGCCAGGGCGACATCGAGGAATAGCCGACGATCACCATCAGCGCGATCACTACCATCGCCTTGTCGGCGATGGGATCGAGCATGGTGCCGATCCGGGTCACCTGTTTCCAGCTGCGCGCGAGATAGCCGTCGAACCAGTCGGTGATCGCGGCACTGACAAACAGAATGAGCGCGAACCAGTCGGCATAGGGTCGGGTGAAATAAAGGAACATCACCGCCACCGCCGGGGCCGCCAGCAGGCGCAGCATGGTCAGGATATTTGGCAAGGTCCATGTCATGGCACGGTTCTAACCTGTCGCGTTGCCAAGGGAAAGCGCAGTCGGCATCTAAAAGTCGCTGAGGCGACGGGTGGTTTCGGGGTCCATGAAGCCCGCGACGGTGGCCTCGGTCTCAAGATCCATGGCGCGGCGAAGGTCGGGCGTGGCGGTGGCATTGAGCACCCGCTTCATCGCGCGCGCCGAGAGCGGCGGGAGTTGGGCCAAGCGGCGGGCGGTGGCGTGGGCGGTGTCGAGCAGGTCGGCATCGGGTGCGGTTCTCCACGCCAGCCCCATCTGATGCAGCGTCGCGGCCTCGTAGCGGTCGCCAAAGGTGAGCATCTCGCGGGTGCGTGTCAGCCCGACGAGCGCGGGCAAGAGCGCCGTCACCCCGCCGGTCACGAAGAGGTTGAGCGAGACCTCGGGGAAAAAGCCGCGCGCGCTGTCGGCCCAGATCGGGAAATCGCAGTTGATCGCCCATTCAAAGCCGCCACCCACGGCCCAGCCGTTGATCGCGCCGACCACCGGCTTCGGCCCCAGCGTGATCGCAAGGGTGGCGCGTTGGATCGCCAGAACCAGATCGCGCGCCTCCTCCTCCGAGGCGGGGTGGACATGGTCCTGCCGGTCGTCGCCTGCGCAGAACGCCTTGCCTGCGCCGGTCAGCACGATGGCGCGGGTCTCGGGGTCGGCATTGGCGTCGTCGAAGGCGCGCGCCACGTCGTCGATCAGCGCCCGGTTCATCGCGTTGAGCCGCGCGGGACGGTTGAGGGTGATGCGGCGCACGGCACCGTCGTGCAGCTCGCTCAGCACGGTGTCATAGGTGAAATCGGTCATGGATATGTCCTTTGCACGCGGCGGGTCTTGCCCTCGGTCAGCGGGAAGGTGCCGTGTGGCACCAGTGTCACGCGCGCGGTCGCGCCGAGGTCTTGCTTGATCGCCTGCGCAATCTCCTCGGCCTGCCCCGGCGTGGCGGTGTGCCCCTTGGCCAGTTCCGCTGTGACCGGCAGGCTGTCATGGGGCGGGGGCGTGTCGAGCGGGATGCGGTAATCGCCGGAGAGCGCCTCGAACCGGTTGAGGATGGCAGCGACCATGGTCGGAAAGAGGTTCAGGCCGCGCACCACCACCATGTCGTCCGAGCGCCCCACGACGCGAAATCGAAATCCCGTGCGCCCGCAGGTGCAGGGGGCGGTCTCGTCCACGGTGATGATGTCGCCGCTGCGAAAGCGTACCAGCGGTTGACAGTCGCGCACCAGATGGGTGAGCACCAATTCGCCGGTCTGGCCTGCCATGAGGGGCAGGAGCGCGCCGGTCTCGGGCTCGATCAGTTCGGGCCAGAGCACGTCGGCTGCCATGAAATGCAGGCGCGTGTCATGCTCGCATTGCGCCGCGAAATTGCAAAAGACGTCCGAGACCCCGTAATTGGCATTGCGCGGCTCCATTCCCCAGACATCGCGCAGGCGGGCGCGGAAGGCCGGATCGTCCAGCCCCGCCTCGCCGCCGAACAGCCCCAGTTTCAGTCCGAGGTCGCGGGGGGTGAGATTTGGGAAACGCTCCGCGATGACACGCTCCAGCACCGCCGGGTAGGAGGGCGTGCAGGAGATCGCGGTGATCCCAACCTCGCGGATGGTGCGCACCAGCAGATCGGTCGCGCCCACGCCAAACGGCACCACCAGCGCGCCGGTGGCCTGTAGTGTCATGTGATCGGTGAGGCCGCCCATCCACATCTGGTAATTCAGGCAATGCACCACCGTGTGATCCGGGGTCAGCCCGGCGGCGGATTGGCAACGCCCGCCCACCGCCTCGGTCACCGCGCAGTCGCGCAGCGAAAGCGCGAGGTTCATCGCCTGCCCGGTGGTGCCCGAGGTACGGTGCAGGCGCACCGCGGCGCGGCGCGGGGCGGCCATGTAATGCCCGAAGGGCGGATGATCGGCCTGTGCCACGCGAAGCTGCGCCTTGTCCGACAGGGGCAGGGCGGGCAGGTCAGCGAGATCGGCGGGCGGGGGCGCGCCTTGCCAAAGGTCACGGTAAAAGGCCGAGTTGCGGGCGACGTAATCGCCCTGCACAGCCCAGGCGGCGGCCTGATGGGCACGCAGCCGGTCTTGGCTGGCAAATTCGGCTTGGTCGAGCAGGCTCATGGCTGCAATCCCCGTTCCCAGAGGGTGGTGAGCGTGGAGATCACTGCCGCGCGGTCGGTCGAGACCGCAACCAGCCCCGGCTCGGCGGAAAGGTGGAGGCTGGAGAGGTAGTGATCGGTCATGCCGCCAAGCGCATAGGCGCGGCGGGTGAGTTCGGCCTCGGGCAGCGGGTCGTGCCCGTTGCGGGCGTGGCGACGGCGGGTGGCCCTGACCACGGTGGCGATCCAGTCGCGGTTGAGCCGGTGAAAGGCGGCGCGCGCCGCCGGGAAGGCGCCGAGATGGTGGATCAGGCATTTCATCAGCCCG
The DNA here is from genome assembly GCF_053628595.1 of Roseovarius sp. MBR-154. Classification (NCBI taxonomy): domain Bacteria; kingdom Pseudomonadati; phylum Pseudomonadota; class Alphaproteobacteria; order Rhodobacterales; family Roseobacteraceae; genus Roseovarius; species Roseovarius sp. MBR-154. Next base: position 17,636 of record NZ_JBRJGR010000024.1, on the reverse strand, counting down.
CGATTGGACTCGAAGAGATGCACATAGGCTTGCGTTGCGGCGCGCATCGGGGCGTCGGGCTGACGGCGGCCTGCGTCGATCATCCGGGTTTGCAGGAAGCTGGCGAAGCCTTGCAGCAGGTCGTCGAGCAGCTGTGCCTGATCGGGGAAGTAGAGATAGAAGGTGCCATTGGCGATGCCTGCCTCGCGGCAGATGGCGGCGATGGTCAGGTCCTGCGGCGCGCTTTGGTCCAGCAGGTGACAGGCGGCGATGCGGACGGCCTGCGCGGTGCGCTGGCCTTTGGGCAGGCCCTCGGCCTCGGCGGCGAGGGATTGCGGATAGCTCAGGGTGTCGTGCGGCGCGGGGCGGGGCTGTGGGGCAGGGGGCATGGGCGACTCAATATGAAACTGAATTCATGTTCAGTTTAAACGCACGGGCGTGTCAAGCGGTTCGATGGCAAGTGTCCGGGATCCCCGCTTTCGCGGGGATGACGATGGGGCGAAAGCCGACTCAGCCGCGCTCGTGGAAGAAATCGTAGAGTTTCTGGGCGAGCGCGTCCGACACGCCCTCCACCGCCTTGAGATCGGCGAGGTTGGCGCGGCTGACGGCCTTGGCACTGCCGAAATGTGCGAGCAGCGCGCGCTTGCGGGCGGCACCGACGCCGGGCACCTCGTCGAGCGGGGTGGCGGAGATCGCCTTGGTCCGTTTGGCGCGATGCGTGCCGATGGCGAAGCGGTGCGCCTCGTCGCGCAGGCGCTGGATGAAATAGAGCACCGGATCGCCCCGGCGCAGCGCCATCGGGCGCTTGCCGGTGCGGTGGAATTCCTCCTTGCCGTGGTCGCGGTCCACCCCCTTGGCGACGCCGACCATCGGGATATCAGCGACGCCCATCTCGCGCATGATCCCCGCCACCGCGCTGACCTGTCCCGCGCCGCCGTCGATCAGCAAAAGGTCGGGCCATTGGCCGTGGCTGCGGTCGGGGTCTTCTTTCAGAAGGCGTTTGAAGCGGCGGGTCAGCACCTCTTTCATCATGCCGAAATCGTCGCCGGGGGTCAGGTCGTCGCCCTTGATGTTGAACTTGCGATAGTGGTTCTTCATCATCCCTTCGGGCCCCGCCACGATCATCGCGCCGACAGCGTTGGTGCCCTGGATGTGGCTGTTGTCATAGACCTCGATCCGTTGCGGGGGGCTGGGCAGATGGAACGCCTCGGCCAAGCCTTTGAGCAGTTTGCCCTGGGTCGCGCTCTCGGCCATCTTGCGCGCGAGGCTCTCGCGGGCGTTGCGCAGGGCGGCGTCGATCAGTTCGGCCTTTTCGCCGCGCAGGGGCACGGTGAGCGTCACCTTGCGACCGAGCTTTCCGGTCAGGGCTTGGCTCATCAGGTCGGGGTTTTCGAGGTCATGTGACAGAATCAGCGCGCGGGGCGGTTCCTTGCTGTCGTAGAATTGCCCGATGAAAGCCTCGAGCACCTCGGGTTCCTCGACATCGGGGCCGACGCGGGGATAGAAGTCGCGGTTGCCCCAGTTCTGCCCGGCGCGGATGAAGAACACCTGCACGCAGGCCTGCCCGTTTTCCAGGTGCAGGGCAATGATGTCGGCCTCATCGACGGTGCGCGGGTTGATGCCCTGCGCGGTCTGCACCTGCGTCAACGCCTTGATCCGGTCGCGCAGGGCGGCGGCGCGTTCGTATTCCATGGCCTCGGCGGCCTCTGACATCTCAGTGGCCAGCTTCTCCTGTATCTCGGTCGAGCGGCCCGAGAGGTAGCGTTCGGCGTCGCGCACCTGTGTGGCATATTCGGCCCTGGAGATTTTGCCGACGCAAGGCGCGGTGCAGCGCTTGATCTGGTATTGCAGGCAGGGGCGGGTGCGGCTTTCGAACATGGTGTCGTTGCAGTTGCGCAACTGAAAGACGCGCTGCAACTGCGCCAGCGTGCGGTTGACCGCGCCGGCGCTCGCGAAGGGGCCGTAATAGCTGCCCTTCTCGCGCTTGGCGCCGCGATGCTTCTTGATCATCGGATAGTCATGCGACGTCACGAGGATGTTGGGAAAGCTCTTGTCGTCGCGCAAGAGCACGTTGTAGCGCGGCTTGAGCTGTTTGATCAGGTTCTGTTCGAGCAGCAGCGCCTCGGTTTCGGTCGACGTGGTCAGGAACATCATCGACGCTGTTTCGGAGATCATCCGTGCGATGCGCCCGGTATGCCCGGTGGGGCGGGCATAGTTCGACACCCGCGCCCGCAGATTGCGCGCCTTGCCCACATAAAGTACCCGCGCCTGCGCATCGAGCATGCGGTAAACCCCCGGCGAGGCATCCAGCGTGCGCAGGTAGCCGCGGATCACATCGTGGCCGGTGGCAGGGGGGGATTGCGGGTCAGTGTCGGGCATAGTCACTCAGATATGATTCTCGTGCCGTGCTGCAATGATACGGGGCCAAGAGCAAGGGGGAAGCTGTCCACGATTCCTGTGGATAACTCTGCCGATAAGTTTTCCTGAACTGGAAATTTTCGTTGAATTCGGCAGGCTTCGTTGTGTTGCCCATAAATTAGGCATAAATTCAAGCTATTGATTTTGTTTAATAAAAAAGCCAACCCATGAGCAGGTGTTTGAAAACATTAGCGTTTTTATGACGCTATCGTGACAGCAATATGACCGGTGCAAAACTTCTCTGGGAAGGTCCCGTTTCCTACTCGACCCCGAGCACATCGGGCGTCTGCCAACCCAGATGCTGGCCGCCATCGACGCAGATCAATTGCCCGGTCACGCCGGGGGCATTGAGCAGATAGGCAAGCGCACCGGTGATGTCCGACGCATTGGCCCCGCGTCGCAGGATCGTCGCCTGTCGCTGGTTGGCGAAATGCGTGTCGCTCTGGCGGTGGCCCTGCAAGGTGGGGCCCGGACCGATCGCATTGACCCTCAGCCGCGGCGCGAGGGCCTGTGCCGCCGTCTGGGTAAATGCCCAGAGGCCCATCTTGGCGATGGTGTAAGTCATGAACTCGGGCGTCAGCTTGCGCACGCGCTGGTCGATCATGTTGACGACAAGGCCCTGCGCCAGCGGTTCGCCATTCTCGTCGGTGATCGGGTCGGGGATCTGCCGCGCCAGCTCCTGCGTCAGCACGAAGGGCGCGCGCAGGTTGCTTTCGATATGCCGGTCCCAGCCTTGGCGGGTCGCGCTGTCGATCGTGTCATATTCAAAGATCGAAGCGTTGTTGATCAGCGTGGTGACCGCCCCGCCGAGCGCCTCTGCGGCGCGGGCGATCAGCGGTGTGACTTGCGCCTCGTCGAGCAGATCGGCCTGAAGGGTGACCGCCTGCCGCCCGAGCGCGCGAACCTCTGCCGCGACATCCTCGGCGGCCTGCGTCGAGGTGGCAAAGTGGATCGCCACATCCTGCCCCTGCCGCGCCAGTTCCAGCGCCATCGCGCGGCCCAGCCGCTTGCCTGCCCCGGTCACCAGCCCTCGTGTCATGCCCTGCCCCTGCTCACGTCAACACGATTGCAACATAGCCCACATAGGCCGAGGTCAACAGGATACCCCAGAGCCTGCCGATATCCCGTCCGAGGAACACGAACGGGATGAGGATGAGCGAGGCCGCCAGCATCACCCAGAGATCGAATGTGAGAAATTCGGCATTGACCGGCACCTCGCCGATCAGGGCCGTGATCCCGATGATCGCGAGCAGGTTGAACATGTTCGAGCCGATGACGTTGCCAAGCGCCACATCCGCCTGCTTGCGCAGCGCCGCCATCACCGTGGTCGCCAGTTCCGGCAGCGAGGTGCCGAGCGCGACCAGCGTCAGCCCGATCGCCGCCTCGCTGATGCCATAGCGCAGCGCGAGGATGGAGGCATTGTCGACGAGGATATCTGCGCCAAGCGGCAGGCCGACGAGGCCCAGCACCAGAAAGGTGACGATCTGCCACCACGGCATGTCGGGGTCGGCGCCTTCGACATCCTCTATGAAATCCACCTCGGACAATGCCTTGATCGCCGCATCGCGCCGATGGCTGAGCGCATCGCGCAGAGCGTCGCCCAGCATCAGCCCCAGTGCCGCCAGCAGGATCAGCCCCGCGATCCAGTCGAAGGATCCGCGAAAGGCGAGGGCTATGAACAGCACGCTCGCGCCCAGCATTTGCAGATAGGACTTGCCGCATTGGCAGCCGCTTGTGTGCAGCACCGACAGGATCGCCGGAATGCCCAGCACCAAGAGCACGTTGGCGGTGTTCGAGCCCACGACGTTGCCAAGCGCCAGCCCCGCCTTGTCGTTCAGAACCGCGTTCACCGAAATAAGCAGTTCCGGCGCTGAGGTGCCGAAGGCCACCACGGTGAGGCTGACGATCAGCGCCGGGATGCCCAGCCGCAAGCTGAGATTGACCGCGCCCTTCACGAGGGCATCGCCGGCCAGCAGCAGGATCACGAGGCCAAGCGCCACCATGAGCCATGGCATCATGACTTGCGTCCCTTTTCACAGGAGCACGGCCCCTTGCCGATGCGGTAGCGCCCGCATTTGCGGCACTTGGCCGCCGCCAGCCGCTTTTGACCTGGAAAGCGCAACTTGCCGAACATTGCCAGCACGCCCATGGCCACGAGGAAGAGAACGACGATCTTCACCACCATGTCAGAGCCCGAACCGGGCATAGCTGGCCCGTTCCTCGACCGCCGCCAGCGCATCCTGTGCGAGCGTCGCGCCAAAACGCGACAGCAGCCCGCGCTTGCGGCCGTATTTGGCAAAGCGCACCTTGTCACCGTAGAGCTCTTTCATCTTGGGCACCAAGTGCCCGACGCCATCGGCAAGGCCCAACTCGACGCTGCGCTGCCCGAGCCAGAACTCCCCGGTGAAGATATCCGGGTCATCGGCCAGCCTGGCACCGCGCCGGGCCTTTACATGGGCGATGAAGGCCTCGTGGATTTGCCCCAGCAGCGATTTCAGCCGGGCCACGTCCTCGGGCTTTTCCGGCAGGAACGGGTCAAGCGTGCTCTTGGACTTGCCGGCGGTATAGACGCGCCGTTCGATCCCCTGCCGCGACAGGAATACCTGCGCGCCGAACCCCGCCGAGATCACCCCGATGGAGCCGAGAATCGAGCTGTCATCGACCCAGATATCGTCAGCCGCGACCGCCAGCCAGTAGCCGCCCGAGGCCGCCACGTCCTCGACGAAGGCATGCACGGGGATTTCCTTTTCCGCCGCCAGCCTGCGGATGCGCGCGGCGATGAGCGAGCTTTGCACCGGCGAGCCGCCGGGCGAGTTGATCACCAGCGCCACCGCCTTGGGCTTGCCCCGCGAAAACGCCTTTTCGATCATCGGGCCAAGCGTCTCGTCGCTGATTTGCGCGCGGCCTCCCGCGCCGATGACGCCCTGCAGACGAATGACCGCCACTGTGGGGTGACGGTTGAGAAAGGGGATCAGATGCTTCATGAGCCCCGATGTAGAGTGCGGGACCGCGACAAACAAGGCGCATGGATCAACTGACTTGGTCGCGCGCGAAAAAGGTCACGTGACGGGCTCAGGACTTGATCCGGTAGCCGGTCTTGAAGATCCACCAGACCACCCCGAGGCAGAGCGCGAAGAACAGCCCGATGGCGGCAAGGCTCAGGCCCACGCTCACATCCGCTACGCCGAAGAACGACCAGCGAAAGCCCGAGATGAGATAGACCACCGGGTTGAACAGCGTCACCGTCTGCCAGCCTTCGGGCAGCATCGAGACCGAGTAAAACGCCCCGCCGAGGAACACCAGCGGCGTGATCACCAAGAGCGGGATCAGCTGCAATTGCTGGAAATTTTCCGACCAGATGCCGATGATGAAGCCGAACAGCGCGAAACTGACGCAGATCATCACCAGAAAGACCAGCATCATCACCGGGTGCTGAATGTCGAGATCGACAAAGAACCCGGCGGTGATCAGGATCACCCCGCCGATGAGTAGCGATTTTGTCGCCGCCGCCCCGACATAGCCCAGAACGATTTCGAAAAAGTTGATGGGGGCCGAGAGCAGCTCGAAGATCGTGCCGATGAACTTCGGAAAGTAGATGCCGAACGAGGCGTTGGAGATGGCCTGCGTCATGACGCTCAGCATGATCAGCCCCGGCACGATGAAGGCCCCGTAGCTGACGCCCTCGACCTCTTCGATGCGGCTGCCGATGGCGGCGCCGAAGACCACGAAATAGAGCGTGGTGGAAATTACCGGGGACAGGAGAGATTCGAAGATCGTGCGGAAAAACCGCTTCATTTCATAGACATATATGGCCTTGATGGCGTGCAGGTTCATGCCGCATCCTCCCGTACGAGGCCCACGAAAATCTCCTCCAGACTGCTTTGGCGGGTCTCGATATCGCGCACGTTCAGCCCTTCCTCTGCCAGCGCCTGCAACAGCCGAGTGATGCCCGTACGCTCGCCGCTGGTGTCGTAGTGATAGAGCAGCGCATGCCCGTCATGGGCCAGTTCCAGCGCGTATTGCGCAAGCGTGTCAGGCACCGCCTCGACCGGCTGCACAAGGTCGATTTGCAGCGTCTTGCGGCCCATCCGGCGCATGAGACCCGCCTTGTTCTCGACCAGCAGGATCTCGCCGCGGTTGATGACGGCGATGCGGTCGGCCATGGCCTCGGCCTCTTCCAGGTAATGCGTGGTCAGGATGATGGTGACGCCGCTTTCCTTCAGCCCGCGCACCACCTCCCACATGTCGCGCCGCAACTCCACATCGACGCCTGCCGTCGGCTCGTCGAGGAACAGCACGCGCGGCTCGTGGCAGAGCGCCTTGGCAATGAGAACGCGGCGTTTCATGCCGCCCGACAATTCTCGGATGCGATTGTTGCGCTTGTCCCAGAGCGAGAGTTGCCGCAGCACCCGCTCGACCAGCGCATCATCGCGCGACTTGCCGAAGAGCCCGCGGGAGAACTGCACGGTGTTGATCACCTTCTCGAACGGCTCCAGCGCGATTTCCTGCGGTACGAGGCCGATCATCGCACGCGCGGCGCGGTAGCCGGTGACGATGTCATGCCCGCCGACACGCGCCTGCCCGGCGGTCGGCGTGGTGATGCCGCAGAGCGCCGAAATCAGCGTTGTCTTGCCCGCGCCATTGGGGCCGAGAAGCGCGAGAATCTCACCCTCCTCGATGTCGAGCGAGACGTCGCGGAGCGCCTGAAAGCCGTCCTTGTAGGTCTTGCTCAGCCGGTCCACGGTGACGATCGCGTTCATCTGCCCATTCCTTCTGCTCAGGCGCGAACCTAGAGGTTTGGGCCCTGAGTGCAATGTTCGTTCCCGCAGACCGTTCTGTGCAGGGCGATCATAGCGCGGTCGTGAACAGTGTGTTTTTTGGGAATTTCTTAAACCTTTGATGCGAGCGTGCTAGAGGAGACGCTTGGGGGCGTCCGACCCGTGATAGGTGAAGAGGCTTGAAAATGATACGACAGATGATCGCGATGACCCTACTGGCGCTTGGTCTGACGGGGTCACCCGCCCTGGCGCAGGGGCAAGAGCAGACCCGCATTCTGGTGATGGGCGATTCGCTGCTGGCGATGCACAAACTGACCGGGCGCGCGGTGTCGGCGACGCTGCGACGCATGACCGGGGCGCAGGTGACAGATCGCGCCATCGGCGGGGCGCGGTATTTCTACCGGCTGCCGATCAGCGGGGCCATCGGGCTCAACATCCGCAAGCAGTATCAGCGCGACAACTGGGATTGGGTCGTGCTCAGCGGTGGCGGCAACGATCTGTGGCTTGGCTGCGGCTGCAATAGGTGCGACCGGCGGATGGAGCGGATGATTTCGCGCGACGGGCGGCGCGGGGTAATCCCCGGCCTTATGTCCCGGCTGCGCCAGGACGGCGCGCGGGTGATCTATGTCGGCTATCTGCGCACACCGGGCGTGAATTCCCCGATCGAACATTGCGCCGATGAAGGCGACGAGTTCGACCGCCGCATGGCGCGCCTCGCCGCGCTCGACCGCGGCCTGCATTTCGTGCCCCTGGCCGACATGGTGCCGCATGGTGACCTGAGCTATCACGCCATCGACCGCATCCACCCCTCGGTCAAGGCCAGCCGCGAGATCGGTGCGCGGGTCGCGCAGATCATCGCGGCAGAGGCGCCGCAGTTCGTGTCGCGCAATCGCGCGTCGATGGAGTAACGGCGAACCGTCGGGTATCGGGCGCGGCGGTTCCAAAGCCGGTGCCGCGCCCTGCAAGGCGAGGCCGCGTCCTAGCTGATCAGCCGCTTCAGCCAGCCCTTCTTCTCGGCCTCCGGTTCGGGGTCGTCCTCTGACGGGCCCTCGATCACCTCCTCCAGCCGGGTGAAGAACTGGTCGGCCATCCGCTTGGCAAAGCCATCGACGATGCGGCTGCCCAATTGCGCCAGCTTGCCGCCAACATTGGCCTCGACATCGTAACTCAGCCGGGTGCCGCCCTCGATCTCCTCGAGCCGGACATCGGCCGATCCCTTGGCATAGCCCGCAGCCCCGCCCTTGCCTTCGCCGGTCAGCGTCAGGCGTTCCAGTTCAACCATGTTCGACAGGGTCACGCCACCCTTGAACGTGGCCTTCACCGGGCCGACCTTCTGCGTTACCGTGGCCTCGAAGCCGTCCTCCGGCGTGCCGGTGACCTCCTGCGCGCCCGGCACGCATTCCTTGAGCACCTCGGGGCTGAGCAGCGCCGCCCAGACGGTGGCGCGGTCGGCCTTGATCTCACGGGTGTCGCTCATCTTCATCTGGCTGGTTCCTCCCTGTTCCTCGGGCCGAGCCTAACCCAGCCCCGCGGTCCCGCCAAGCGGTCAGAAAGTCGGAGACGCTCACATCCTTGGCATGGGCCGCGCGCCCGGCCATACTCTGCGCCACGAACCGGGGAGGGGTTGGATGCTGACAGGGCTGCGCGTGGTGGAATTCGAGGGGCTGGGGCCTGCGCCCTTCGCCGCGATGATGCTGGCCGAGATGGGGGCGGAGGTCGTGGTGGTACACCGCCCCGGGCCGCCCAATCCGGTGGCAGGCGCGTGCAATCCGCTCGACCGGGGCAAGCGGTCGATCGTGCTCGATCTTAAGGATCCCGCTGACATTGCCGTTGCGCGGGCATTGGTCACCCGCGCCGATGCGTTGATCGAGGGCTTTCGCCCCGGGGTGATGGAACGGCTGGGGCTGGGGCCGCAGGAGATCCGCGCCGCCAATCCGCGCCTCGTCTACGGGCGCATGACCGGCTGGGGTCAGAACGGGCCGCGCAGCCCGCAGGCGGGCCACGATCTCAATTATATCGCCACCTCCGGCGCGCTCTGGTATGCGGGCGCGCCGGGCACGCCGCCGCAGTCGCCGCCCACCCTGCTCGGCGATGTCGGCGGCGGCGCGCTCTATCTCGTGGCCGGGATTCTGGCGGGGCTGGTGCAGGCGGCCCGGACCGGGCAGGGCACGGTGGTGGATGCCGCCATCGTCGACGGCTCGGCGCATATGATGGCGCTCTTGATGTCGATGATGCCCTCGGGCAACCTGGGCATGACGCGCGGACAGAGCCTGCTCGATGGTCCGCATTGGAGCCGCACCTATGCCTGCGCCTGTGGCGGCTGGCTGTCGGTCCAGTGTCTGGAGCCGCAATTCTACGCCATCTTCCTTGCCTGTCTCGGACTCTCCGACGACCCGCGCTTCGCGGCGCAGCAGGAGCGCACGCAATGGCCCGCCCAGACCGAGGCGCTGGGTGCCATTTTCGCCGCTCGGCCTTTGGCGCATTGGGCCGAGGTTTTTGCCGGAACCGATGCCTGCGTGGCCCCGGTGCTGCGCCCCGACGCGGCGGCCCGCGATCCGCATATGGCGGCGCGCGCGGTCTGGCAAGCTGGGGACGGGGGGCTCTTTCCGTCTCCCGCCCCGCGTTTCGAGGGGCGCGTGTCCCGCGTGACACCGCCGCCCGCGCGCGGCGCGCAGGGCGATGCGATCAGGGCCGAGCTTGGGTTGTGACGTCGTGCGGCGCGGATTTATCCAACGGACCGCTGCCATCCTGCCAGCGGCGATGCACCCAGAACCACTGATCCGGGCGCGCGCGGACCTGCCGCGCCAATCGGTCGTTGACCTCTTGCGTCATGCTCATCGGATCACCGGGTGCTATCGGGTCTTCAACGAGGATCTCGAAATCGAGACCGGTCTCGCTCCTGATGCCCCAGACCGGCACCAGCGGCGCGTCGAATTTCAGTGCCAGCTTCGCCGCTGTCAGCGGCGTGAGCGCCGGCTTGCCGAGAAAATCGAGCGGCACGCCATCCTGCGCCCGCACGTCGGTCAGGATCAAGACCGCCCCGCCGCGACCGAGATGGGCCAGCATCTGCCGCATGCCGCGCCGCCCCTGCTCGAAGATCGGCTCGCTGAGCGCGGCCATCGCGGCGACATAGCGCCGGTTGAACCAGCGATTGTGCATCGGTCGGTAGAACGCACCGAGGTCAAACCCCTGCGCGATCATCGCGAGCCGCGCGGCGTTGAAGCTGCCCAGATGCCCGGTCACGAAGACCACCGGCCGCGCATCGGCGCGCGCCCGGCCGAGCGCCGCGAGACCCGGCCCGCCTACCTGCGCGGCCCGCACGCGGGCCCTGAACCCGCCCGGCGCGTAGAGTTCCGCCAGGTTTCGCCCGGCGCCTTCCGGCACGCCCCGGATCAGGCGTCGCCGCTCGGGCTCAGGCAGATCGGGCCATATATGGGCAAGATTGTCGCGCACACGCCGGTTATACCCCGCGAGCGGCGCGACGAGCCGTGCCGTCAGCCAGCCGGTGACCGCGATGCGCCAGCGATAGGGCAGGGGGCGGGCCAGCGCGACCGGGGCAAAGAGCGCCATGCCGAGCGCCATGTCGCCCAGGGGTTGGCTGCGGGACGGGCGAGTCATGGCGGCACCGGCAGGTCGCGGCCAGCCGGCGCGCTCAAGGCTGGCGCGGCAGCCCGGTGCCGATCATCGAATCGCGGGTCACGAGCGCTGCCAGCTCCGCCTCGGTCATGCCGTCGGTGCCCGCAGGGCGCGCGGGCAGCACGATGTAGCGCATGTCGGCGGTGCTGTCATGCACGCGCACCGTCACATGATCGGGCAGGTCGAGGCCGAACTCGCGCAAGACGCTGCGTGGCTCGCGCACGGCGCGGCTGCGATAGGCGCGGGTCTTGTACCAGTCGGGCGGCAGGCCCAGCAGGTTGCGCGGGTAGCACGAGCAGAGCGTGCAGACGATGAGGTTATGGGTGTCTTGGGTGTTCTCCACCGCGATCAGGTGGAGCGGGCCGATATCGAACCCCATCTCGCGGCTCGCCTCCGAGGCATCCTCGAGCAGTCGCGCCTTGAACCCCGGATCGGACCAGGCGCGGGCCACCACCGCCGCGCCATTGGCCGGGCTGCGGGCATCCATCGCCTCGATCTGCGCGGCGATCTCGGCGGGGGTGAGGTGGCCCTTTTCCACAAGGAGTTCGCGCACCGCGATTTCCATCCGCTGCCAATAGCTGAGCGGGGCGTCGTCATCCGCGCGGTAGGGATGGCCAGAGGGGCTCATGCCCTCGTGGTGGACATGGTCGTGGTGGTCATGGGGCATGGGCATCGAGCCTTTCCAGCCAGTGGCCATAAAGTTCGGCATCCAGCGTGTCGTCGGGGGCCTCGGCCCGGTCGCCCCAGACCTCGGCCATGGTAAATCGTACGCGGTAAAGCGGCTTTTCCTCTGCGGGCAGGCCATAGGCCAGCTTTTCGGGATTTGCGAAGGCCCCGAGGGGCCGCTCGATCACGCCCTCCTTGCCGCGCAGATACCAAGGCGCGCGGACATGGCCGGGCGGCGTGAGCGGCTTGACGCGCACCCGCTCAGCCATCGCGCTGCGCCTCGCCATAGGTGGGGCCGCGCCGGGCCACCTCGTCCATCCGGGCGGCCAACTCCTCCAGCGAATAGGCCCCGGCCTCGATCAGGTTCTGGTTCACGGCGGCGATCCAGCGTTCGTAATAAGAGTATTTTTCGAAAGCGTCCTCGCCCATGTCCTCGAGCGCGCGGCGCAGCCCGTCGACGGTGAACAGCCGTTTTTGCCCGCAGAGCACCATCAGCGCATCGACGCGCTTTTCCCAAAGCGCGAAGTCATGCCCGTCCATCGGCACAGGCCCTGCGTCCTGCCCGCCCATGTCGTGCCAGCGGCGTCCATCCCAATCACTCATGCGGCACAGCCTAGGCATGGCCCGGCATGCTGTCCAGCCCTAGCCTTGCGCGTCCTCCTCCTCATCGTCGTCGGGGCGGCGCAGGGTGATTTCGCCCGCGGCCTCGAGCCGGCGGATGGCGTTCACCACCTCGGTCATCGCCGCTTCACCGTCGCGGGGACGCACGCGGCCCGTCTCCTGCATCTCCTCGCGGATCGCCTCGGCCATGCGCTTGCCCATGTTGGACAGGATGAACTCCGCCACGGGGGCCAGATCGCCGACCTGCGCCCCGGCAAGCGCAGTCACCAGAACCGGCTGATCGACCTCGCGAGTGATCCGGGGGATGTCGTTGGGCAATAGCCGTTCGGGGATATGCACGAAGGTGAAGATCGCGCGCCGCACAAGTGCCGCGAAATCCTGATCGGTTTCCTCCAGCCCCTCGAGAACCGTGTCGCGGGTCGCCGAGGCCGAGTAATTGAGGATCGCGCCGACACGTTCCACCGCCCCCTCGGCAAAGGCGCTCTCGGGGATGTCATGCAACTGGGCCGCAAGCGCAAGGCCGATCCGGTCGACGGCCGCGGGGCTGACCCCGCCGATCCGGGAAATTGCGTAGGTGATGCGTCGGGCCAGCGGGCCGGGCAGGTGGCCCAACAGATCGGCGGCGCGCTCGACATCGAGCTTGGACAGCACGACTGCCGCCACCTCCTCGCTCTCGCCCTCAAGGATCGGCACGAGCAGATCCGTTCCGGTCTTGCGAATCAAGTCCCAGGGATCGCCGTACTGGCGCACGCCGGCTTCCTTGCGGAGGCGCATCGCGGTTTGCGGGCTGATCCGGCCATCCAGCGCCGAGAGCGCCCCGGCCATGCCGCGCGGAAAGGTCAGGCCCATGCCTTCCAACTCCTGCGCGAATTCGGCGACCACGTCGGCCAGGGTGCCGCGATCGACATAGCGCATCGAGCCCATCTGCGTGGTCAGCCGCGCCTGCAAGCCGTCCGGCAGGTCGGTCAGCGGCACATCGGTGCCCTCGTTCAGCAGAAACCGCACGATGATCGCCGCCTTCTGCGCGCGGGTCAGATGCGCCGCTGCGCCGCGCCGTAGCGGGGGCTCGATCCGTGCCAGTGGTGCGCCCATGCCTTGATCCCCGTTGCCCTGTCCGGCCTCGATTTTAGAGCGCAAGGCGTGAAAAAAACCTGAACGCGGGCCGGGTTTCTTATTGGCTGAAATACTCCGGGGGGTTTGGGGGGCAGCGCCCCCCATCACTATATCAAGCGTGGCGCAGCCACACCGCTTCAAGATGCCCGGTCAGTCCTTGTTTTCGGCGAGGAACTTTTCCGCGTCGAGCGCCGCCATGCAGCCCATCCCGGCGCTGGTGACCGCCTGCCGGTAGACATGATCCGTGAGGTCGCCCGCCGCAAAAAGCCCCGGCACCGAGGTCCGGGTGCTGCCCGGCTCGACTTTGACATAATCGCCGTGATGCATCTCGACCTTGCCCTTCACCAGCTCGCTCGCGGGGGCGTGGCCGATGGCGATGAACACGCCCTTGCAGGGGATTTCGGTGATCTCACCGGTCTCGACATGGCGCACGCGCACGCCCTCGACGCCCTTGGGATTGTCGTCACCGAAGACCTCGTCAAGCGTGTGGAACCAAAGCGGTTCGATCTTGGGGTTTTTCATCAGCCGGTCTTGCAGGATCTTCTCGGCCCGCAATTCGTCGCGGCGATGGATCAGCGTCACCTTGGAGGCGAAATTGGTCAGGAAGAGCGCCTCCTCGACGGCGGTGTTGCCGCCGCCGATCACGACGATTTCCTGCCCGCGATAGAAGAACCCGTCACAGGTGGCGCAGGCCGAGACGCCAAATCCCTTGAACGCCTCCTCAGAGGGCAAGCCCAGCCATTTCGCGCGCGCGCCGGTGGCGAGGATCACCGCATCGGCCGTATAGGTCGCGCCGCTGTCGCCCTTGGCCACGAAGGGGCGGCTTTCCGTGTCCAACTCGGTGATGATGTCGCCGACGATGGCACAGCCCATGGCCTTGGCATGCGCCTCCATCCGGACCATCAGGTCGGGGCCCTGCACCTCGGTGTCGCCGGGCCAGTTCTCCACCTCGGTGGTGGTGGTGAGCTGCCCGCCCGGCTCGATCCCCTGCACGAGGATCGGCTCCAGCATGGCGCGGGCGGCATAGACCCCGGCGGTATAGCCGGCAGGGCCCGATCCGATGATCAGGCATTTGGTGTGGGTGGTCTGGGACATGGGGCTCTCTTCCTGATGATCCGCGAATTCGGAGCAGAGATATAGCGGCGCCCGGGCCGGGATGTAACCCCGCGCAAAGCGGCATTGCGCCGCCCTGGATCGCGAAATGGTGAAATGATCTTGCGCGTACGTGAAACAATATTGCGTGCGCCCGCAGTGGTGATATAACATCTGCGAATATCAGGGAGAGCAAGACCATGGCGGCATCCCGCCTCGATGAGATCGATCGCAAGATACTTGCGGAATTGCAGGCCGATGGCCGGATGACCAATGTCGAACTGGCGCGTCGCGTCGGGATCTCGGCCCCGCCCTGCCTGCGCCGGGTGCGCACGCTCGAGGAACAGGGCTTCATCCGCGGCTATCACGCCGATGTGGACCCGCGCGAATTGGGCTTTGAGGTGCAGGTCTTTGCCATGGTCGGGCTGCAGAGCCAGGCCGAGGCGGATCTGTCGGCTTTTGAGTCTCGCTGCCGGGCTTGGCCCTTGGTGCGCGAATGTCACATGCTCAATGGCGAGGTGGATTTCATCCTCAAATGCGTGGCACCGGATCTGTCGACCTTTCAACGCTTCCTGACCGAGGAACTGACCGCCGCCGACAACGTGGCCAGCGTCAAGACCTCGCTGGTCATTCGCGGGGCCAAGGACGAGCCCGGCGTGCCCTTCGACATTCTCGAGGCGCGGCTGAGCCAGTCCGCGTGAGGTCGGCTCAGTCGACCGCGCGGATCAGCTTGCGCTCCAGCACGCGCAGCACGGTGCGCAGGTCATGGCCGCGTTTCAGGATGCGGCCATCCAGGCCGATCACCGCGTATTGCCCCTGTTTGTCGCGCAGCTTGGGGCGTTTCTCGACCCGGTAGAGCGGGTGTTCGGCGGTGCGGCGGAAGATCGAGAAGACCGCCACCTCGCGCAGGCAGGAAATGCCGTAATCGCGCCATTCCCCCGCCGCCACCATGCGCCCGTAAAGCGACAGGATCACGCCCAGTTCGTCGCGCTGGAATGCCACCTGTTCGGGTTGGGGCTGATTGCCGGGAAAGGGGCCGAGGGGATACAGGCTCATGTCCCCAGACTTGCGTCAAATCCTGCGCGAATCAAGTGATTTCATACGCCTCACGCAAACCGCCCCTGACAGAACCAGCCGCCCGAGACCTGGCCGCCATGCGCCTGAAAGAGCCAGAGCCGCTCGCCGCGGGTGGTGAGCACCTGCCAGTAATCGCGCAGCCCGCTGCGCCAGTCGGGATCGTCGAACCACCATTCCGGGGCGATGCGCTCGGGGCCGGTGGCGGCGGTGACGTGATGCGCGCGCCCGCGCCAGTGGAAGGCGGCGCAGGGGCGGGCGGGTTCCAGCACGCGCAGGGCTTCGGGCCGCCAGATCAGCAGCGGGCGAGGATGTTCGGGCGTGGGCCAGGGGCCGGGGGCGGGCTCGGACCAGGCGGCGGCGAGGGTGGCGGCGGTTTTCTCGGGGATGCGGCTTTCGGCGGGGTGGCGGCGGGTGATCGCGTCGAGACCGATGCGCCCGCCCAGCCGGGTGATGAGATCATCAAGTGCCGCCTGCGCGCTGTGCAAGGCCTCGGGGTCGTGTTCGGGGCTGCGCAGCTGGCGGGCGGCGACGGGTTCGGTCACCCGTGCCTCGAGCCGCATCACGTCGATGCCGAAGCCCGCGTCGAGCCGGTCAAGCTGGCCCGCCATCAGCGGCAGGATGGTGTCAGCTGAGTGGCTCGGGCGGGCGAGGCGCAGGTCGAGCACCTGCAGGCTGCCATCGCTGCGGAACGCCTCAAGCCGCAGGTGGCGCGCGCCTTGTGCCTGCTCGCGCAGCCGGGCGCAGAGCCGGTCGGTCAGCCGCGCGAGCCCGGCACGGATATCCTCGGTCAGGCCGATCGGGTCGGGCAGGCTCAGCCGCGTGGCGAACTGTGGTGGCGGGGCGGCGGGCGAGAGCGGTTCGGGCACCAGCCCGAGCGCCTGATCGAGCCGCTGCATGAGATGCGGGCCGAAGCGCCGCCCCAGCCCGGCGCGGGGCTGGCCGATCAGGTCGCCGATACGGCGCAACCCGAGGCGACCGAGATCGTGGAGCGTGGCCTCGGGCAGGCGCAGGGCCGCGATAGGCAGGGGGGCGAGTGCGCCGTGGACCTGTCCCGGCGGTGCGATCTGCGCGGTGTTGGCGATATGGGGGCGGGTGCGGGCCCAGGGGCGCCGCCTGGCCGCGCGCGAGCGGGTGGCGCGGGCCTCTTGCTGGATGGCGTCGCCGGAGCGGCCCGGTGCCGTGCCCTGCCCGGCAAAGCGCGCCAGCGCCCAGGCCGCGCCGAGCGTGTCGGCGAGCCCGCAGCGGGTGGTCAGACCAAAGGCCGTGGCCTCGTCTGTCAGGCTGTCCACGAGCGCCGCCTCGCCGCCGAAGAGATGGGCACAGCCGGTGATATCGAGGCGCAGCCCGTCGCTGCCGTCGACGCCGACCAGCGGCGAGAAGCGATCCGCCCAGCGGGCCAGCGCGCGCAGGAAGGCGGATTCGGCGGCGCGGTGCTGGGTTTGTGTGGCCAGATCGGGGCAGAGGGCCAGCGCCTCGCGCAGGGGCTGGTCTTGGGTCAGCCCTGCCGCCTCGGCCTCGGGCGAGAGCGAGGAGAGCACCTGCCGCTGGCCGTCATCGGCGACCACGGCAAAGGGCCGCGCGCCCGCATCGCCCCGGCGACGCAGGAGACGTTCGGCCCCGAGCCGGGGAAACCAGACAGAGAGAATGCGGCGGGCAGGCATGGCAGCACATGTTCATGATTTGTTCTAAATTAGAACGGCGGCTATGTGGAGTCGAGTCCTGCCCTGAGCCCGGCCCTGAATTCGGTCCCGATGTCAGCCGCACCAGAGGCGCAGGATCGTGCCCGTGTCGTCGATATCCACATTCAGGCGCTCGGGGCGGTGGTCCATTGTCCTCATCGCACCGGGCGGCAGAATGCGGGTTGGTGCGCTGATCGTCTCGTCCTCGAGCGCGGCTTGCGGCTGGCCGACAAGGTGCTGGAGGGCCTCTGCGCCGCAGTTCTCCGTCTTGTCAGGTGGTGAGGTTTCGGCCGTTTTGCAGGCGGCGAGCGCCATCGCTCCGACCATGAAGACAACAACAAGACGCATATCCAGCCCCTCCGGTTTGGCCTCTGTCCGAGACAATGGCATTCGTCGGCCTCGCGCAAGCAGGTGTCGCACATTGTGTTGAAACCTTGCGGCATTTCGCCCAAAATCAGGATAAATCAAACGAGAGGACAGATCATGCGCACACGTGCTGCCGTGGCCCTGGAGGCCGGGAAACCGCTGGAGATCATGGAGGTTGAGCTGGACGGCCCGAAGGCGGGTGAGGTTCTGG
>NZ_JBRJGR010000023.1:0-54743 GCF_053628595.1 Roseovarius sp. MBR-154 | reverse complement strand
TTTGCGTTTCGACATCTCTGATCTCCTTCTCGTCGAAGATCAGCAGACTGCAAATCGTAGCTTATGTCAGTGTCCGAATTTCGGGGGGCAGCTCATTTCTACAGGCTGCCACGGAACAACATTAGTTTGGCTCATTAGGTACCTCCTTATACTCCGTCGTGCCGTCCTGTGACCTGAAGAGTGCTGACTTTAGTTCATTCAGTTGGATTGAGCTGACGCCCGCAAACGCTCGTCTCCGAGCTCTGCTCTGACCCCCGATAGCTCCTCCATCTGGTACTGGAGTCCGGCCCAATGAGAGGACCGGACCATGAAGAGATCGAAGTTCACCGAAGAGCAGATCATCGGTATTCTGCGGGAGCAGGAAGCCGGTGCGAAGACGGCGGAGCTGTGCCGTCGGCATGGGATCAGCAGCGCGACGTTCTACGCCTGGAAGGCCAAGTTCGGCGGGATGGACGTGTCGGACGCGAGGCGGCTGAAAGCGCTGGAGGAGGAGAATGGTCGTCTGAAGCGGCTGCTGGCGGAGTCGCTACTCGATCAGGCTGCGCTGAAGGACCTCCTGTCGCGAAAGTGGTAACGCCCGCCGCCAGGCGCGAAGCCGTCGCAATCCTCGTGGAGCACCACGAGATGAGCGAGCGGCGGGCGTGTTCCGTGATCGGCGCTGACCGGACCTCGATCCGCTACCGCAGCCGACGACCCAATGATCATGATCTGCGCGAGCGCCTGCTGGCGCTGGCGTCCGAGCGCCGCCGGTTCGGCTACCGGCGGCTGCATGTGTTGCTCAGGCGGGAGGGACATGCCGTGAACCGCAAGAAGACCCAGCGGCTCTATCGCGAGGAGGGCCTTACCGTGCGCAAGCGACGGGGCCGTAAGAAAGCGACCGGGACGCGGGCGCCACTGCTGACGGTGGCGGTGCCCAATGCGCGATGGTCGGTCGACTTCGTCCATGACCAGTTCGCCCAAGGCAGGCGGTTCCGGATCTTCAACGTGATCGACGACGTGACGAAGGAATGCCTCGCCGCCGTGGCCGATACCTCGATCTCGGGCCGCCGCGTTGCACGGGAACTGACGGCGCTCATCGCCCGACGCGGCAAGCCCAGCCTGGCCGCGTTTTTTATGGAGGCGCTGTGATGAACAGCAGCATAGCCAAACAAAGCGCATCGGTGTTCCGCACGTTCGTCCGTTCGCAGATTTCGATTTGAAAATCGTCGCCTTGGGCGTCGCCCTGTCCTCATTCCGCAGAAGAGCGCGAAAGCAGTGACATGGCACGCCACCGCACCTCGGCGGACCGGGGCCGCGGCTAATTTCGGTTTTCTCCGGCTGTGGCGGGAATGCGGTTTCGCTCGGACCAAAACCCCCTATATTGGCGACCAAACCCAACTGGATGCAGGACATTCGATGCAGGTCGTTCTTCACGCTGGCGCACATATGACCGACGAGGACAGGCTGATCACATGCCTGGCCGAGAACCGCGACACGCTCACGCGGTTCGGCACCAACGTGCCGCCCACAGGCAGCTATCGCAAGCTGCTTCGCGACATCCTGCATCACGCCCGGGAGGACAAGCTGGCCGAGGATGCCCGCGAGATCGTGATCGATGCGATCAACACCGAGGATGCGACGGACCGTCTCGTCCTGTCCAATCACGGGTTCTTTGGCACGCCGAAAATGGCGGTGGCCGGCCCGATCCTCTATCCGGCGGCGGATATGCGGCTGAGCCTGTTTCGCCAGATTTTCGCCGATGACCGGCTGGAGCTTTTCTTCGGTCTGCGCAATCCGGCGATGTTTCTGCCGGCGCTGCTGCGCGGCACGCCCTACTCCTCTGTCGCGCGGCTGCTCAATGATAACGATCCTGCCGAGATGCGCTGGTCCGAGCTGATCGCCCGCATCCGCCACGCCCATCCCGACCTGCCGATCACCGTCTGGTGCAACGAGGACACCCCGCTAATCTGGTCGCAGATCGTGCGCGAGATGGCCGGGATTGACGCCACCGTGCCGATCACGGGCGAATTCACGCTGCTGTCCGAGATCATGACCAAACCGGGCCTGCACCGCTTTCAGGTCTATATCGACAGCCATCCCGGCATGACCGAGGTGCAGAAGCGGCGCGTGATCGCGGCCTTCCTCGACAAGTTCGCCGACGAGGCGGCAATCGAGGAAGAACTCGATGTGCCCGGCTGGACCGAGGATGTGGTCAACCGCTTGACCGAGGTTTACGACGAGGATATCTACGAGATCCAGCGCCTTGACGGGGTGCAGATGATCACCCCGTGAGACGGCCCGACGACCTCAGTTCACCTGACCGTCCAGCCCCTCGGGCTGTCCCACCACCACAAAGGTCAGCGCCTCGGGATCGAGCCGTTCGCGCGCAACCCGATTGATCTGCTCCAGCGTGACCGCATTCACCATATCGTTACGATTTGCGATATAGTCGGGCGGCAAGCCGTCCATCTGCATGCCAACGGCAATCGAGGCGATTGGCCCGTTGCCCTCGAAGCGCAGCGGAAAGGCCCCCGTGAGATAGGTCTTGGCGTCCTGCAGTTCCTCGGGCGTAACGCCCTCTTCGCGGATGCGCTCCCATTCGTCGCGAATGACCGAAATCGCCTCGGCCACACGGTCATTGGCCGACGCGACCGACCCCATCCAGAGCTGGGCCGCATCCTTGTCCGAAAGGTAGGAATAGACCCCATAGGTCAATCCCCGCTTCTCGCGCACCTCGGTCATCAAGCGGCTTTCGAATCCGCCCCCGCCCAAAATGTGATTGAGCACGAAGGCGGCAAAGAAATCCGGGTCCTCGCGGTCCACGCCCTCTTGCGCGAAGGCTGCGACCGATTGCGGCGTCTCGAACGGCACCACCTCGACACCGCCGGGCAGGTTCAGATCCGCAGCCTCGGGAAGCGGCGCGCCGTCTTGTGGCAGATCGCCCAGCAGATCGTCGAGCAGCGTGACCAGTTCCGCTTCTGTGATGTCACCCACGGCACTGATATACACGTGCTCGCGGGTCAGCGCGCGCGCATGGGCGGCCACGATATCCTCACGGGTCAGCGCCTCGACGCTCTCGATGGTACCATCGAACTGACTGCCATATGGATGATCCCCAAAGACCAGCCGGTCCATCTCCTTGCTCATAAGCGCGCGGGGATCGGTCTGCGCCGAGCGCAGCCCCGAAAGCACCTGCTGGCGCACCCGCTCCAACGCGTCAGGCGCAAAGCTCGGCTCCACAAGGCTCGCGCGCAGCAGATCGAGAGCCGCCTCGCGGTTTTCGCTCAGAAACCGCGCCGAGACCGAAACGGCATCGTCGCTGACGTCGTAGCTGAACTTGGCTGCCAGAGCATCGCGCGCCCGGGCGAACGCCCGGGCCTCCAGGTCGCCGGCCCCTTCTTCGAGCAGCCCGACCATCAGGTTGGTCGCCCCGCGCTTGTCCTCGAGATCGAGCGACGCGCCACCGCGAAACCGCAGTTCCAGTGCCACGAAGGGGATCGTGTGATCCTCGACCAGCCAAGCGCTCAGACCACCCGGCGTGGTGACCTCATTGATGTCTACCTCGGCGCGCGCGGGCAGCGCCGCGATCACCAGAAACAGGCTCAGCAGAATACGGATCATTGGGTCACCTCCGGGGCCGTCAGCCAGCCGGTAACCGATTGGCTTCGGTCCAGTACCCGGCGTGCGGCCTGCATGATTTGCTCTGACGTTGTGTCTTGCAGAATGCCGGGCCAGGCCTGCACATCCTCGACCGTGAGGCCCTGCGTCAGCGCGCCGCCATAACGCCGAGCCAACCCGGCGGCATCGTCACGGTCATAGATCTCCTCGGCCCGCACCTGCATCTTGATGCGCTCCAGAGCCTTAGCGTCGGGGGCGGTCTCGAGAAACGCCAGAAGCGCCTCGTCGAGCTTGTCCTCGGCCTGTTGCAGGGTCACGCCGGGCGCGGGAACGATGGCCAGATCGAAGGTCGTGTCATCAAGCGAGGTGGCGGTATACCACGCCCCCACCTGCACCGCGACCTGCTCGTCGAATTGCAGCCGCTCGCTCAGGAACGAGGTCTGCCCGCCGCCCAGCAATTCGGCCAGAAGCGTCAGCGCGGCGGCCTCCTGCTGCGCGCCGCTGTCGCGCTCGGGAGCGAGATAGGAACGGGTGACATAGGGCTGCGAGACACGCGCGTCGCGCATCGTAAGACGCCGCTCTGCCAGTTGCGGCGGCTCCTGCGGGCGGGTGCGCTCGGGCAGGTCTGGATTGGCGGGAATGACGCCGTAATAGGTTTCGGCGAGGCTGCGCACCTTGTTCGGTGTCACGTCCCCCGCCACCACGAGAATGGCGTTGTTCGGCGCATAATACGTCTCGTAGAATTCCAGCGCCGCGTCGAGATCGAGCGCCTCCATCTCATGCCGCCAGCCAATGATCGGCACACCGTAACGATGGTTGAGATATTGCGTCGCGTTCTTCTGCTCGCGAAAGAGCGCGCCGGGGCTGTTCTCGACCCGCTGGTTGCGCTCTTCGATGATCACGTCCCGCTCGGTCGCGATGTCGCCCTCGTCGAGTTGCAGGTTGACCATGCGATCCGCCTCCATCTTCATCACGAGTTCAAGCCGGTCTGCGGCGATGCGCTGGAAATAGGCGGTGTAATCATAGCTGGTAAAGGCATTATCAGAGCCGCCATTGCGCGCGACGGTGGCGGAAAATTCGCCCGGCTCCATCGTCTCAGTGCCCTTGAAGAGCAGATGTTCGAGGAAATGGGCGACACCCGAAACGCCCGGACGCTCGTCCGCCGAGCCGGCGCGATACCACACCATCTGCGTGACCACCGGGGCGCGGTGATCCTCGATCACCACCACCTGCATGCCATTGTCGAGCGTGAAGGAGGAGACCTGCCCGGCAGTCTGCGCTCCGGCGGTCACGGGAAGAAACAAGGTTAGCGCGGCAATCAGCCAGCCGGTTAGGTGTCGCATTGCGGAAACTCCGGTCGATCAGGACGATGTCAGTACAAAGATACGCCTTGCCCGCCGGGTTTCAACCGTCACTCTTCGGGGGGCGGCGGGCTTGCTGGTGTCACGATACCGCGACGGCGCAGGCGCAGCTCTTCGGCATAGGGATCGAGCCAGTCGCCGCTATAGGCCTGCGTGTAATCGTCACCGGGCAGAATCCGCAGCACATTGACCCGGCCATAGGCGCGGCGCACGTCGCGATCCTCTTCGGCCAGGGTCTGGCGGATACCCTGCCTGCCGCCATAGCGATTGGCATGGTTGACGAGGGCGCCGTTGCTTGCCGCCGGGGACTGCGCGGCCACCGCTGCCGGATTGCCGCCAAGTGCGATCACGCCATCCGCCAGCGGGTTCTGATCGGTGCGGTTGGGCGCACCCGGAGTCGGGACCGGCAACGCCGAGATATCCTCGGGCGTCTCCAGTGGCTTGCTCGGGATCATCGAGAATTCGTCCGGCCCATTGCCGGTATTGCGCAAACGGGTCAGCGTCACGTCGCCGTCGCGGTCGGCACAGCCCGCCACGATGGTGGCGGCCAGAAGGATCAGAACGGTCTTGCGCGACATCTTCATCGCCACTCCCTTGCAGCTTTCCGGCTCTTTATCGCATTCCAGAGGCAAGGTCACGAGGGCTTTTTGCTAGCGGGCAGCAGAACCAGCGCGAAGGCCCCAAGAAAGACCGCGATATCGGCCACGTTGAACGCATAAGGGTTGTCGATCCCGCAGCACGACATGTTGAGAAAATCCGCCACCGCGCCATAGATCAGCCGGTCGATCACATTGCCGAGCGCACCGCCCACTAGAATCCCGGCAGCAATTTTCTGCGAACGGCTCGCGGGTTCGTGATGCACCCACCACAGCACCGCGCCGCAGATCAGCAGGGCCACGGCGATCAGCATCCACCGGGTGATCGGGTTGTCTCCGGCCATCAGGCCGAAATTGATCCCGTAATTCCACGCCATCCGCAAATTGAGGAAAGGCGGCCATACGTCGATCCTGCCCAGCATGCGCAGATCCATCGCATGCACCACGATATACTTCGACGCCTGATCGAGCAGAAACACCCAAAACGCCGTCCAGTAGAGAGCCCGCATCCGACCGCTCAATGCCGGAAATGGCGCATGCCGGTCAGCACCATCGCAAGCCCTGCCTCATCCGCCGCCGCGATCACCTCGTCGTCGCGCATCGAGCCGCCGGGCTGAATGACCGCCGTCGCCCCCGCCTCGGCCGCCGTCAATAGCCCGTCGGCGAAGGGAAAGAACGCGTCGGAGGCTACGACGCTGCCCTGCGTGAGCGGTGCCGAAAGACCGAGCGCCTCGGCCATGTCCTGCGATTTGCGCACGGCAATCCGGCAGCTGTCGACGCGGCTCATCTGGCCCGCCCCCACACCCACCGTTGCCCCGTCCTTGACGTAGACGATTGCGTTGGATTTCACGTGTTTCGCCACTTTCCACGCGAACAGCATATCCGCCATCTCACGATCCGTAGGTGCGCGTTTGGTCACGACCCGCAGGTCATCCGTACCGATTCGTCCGGTATCCTTGTCCTGCACCAGATAGCCGCCGGCCACCTGTTTGATCATCCGCCCCGCCTCTGCCGGATCGGCAAGACCCTCGGTCAAGAGAAGCCGCAGGTTCTTCTTCTTGGCGAAAATACTCACGGCCTCGTCATCAGCCCCGGGTGCGATCACCACTTCGGTGAAGATCCGCGCGATCTCTTCCGCCGTGGTCCCATCAAGCGGCTGATTGAGCGCGATGATCCCACCAAAGGCGCTGGTCCGATCGCAATCGAAGGCGGATTTATAGGCCTCTAGCAGCGTCGCGCCACGCGCCACGCCGCAGGGGTTGGCGTGCTTGATGATCGCGCAGGCCGGGCCGTCGCCGGGCGCGAATTCGCTGACCAGTTCAAACGCCGCGTCGGTGTCGTTAATGTTGTTGTAGCTCAGGTCCTTGCCCTGCACCTGCCGCGCTGTGGCGACACCGGGCCGGTTCGAGCCATCGACGTAAAAGGCCGCCGCCTGATGCGGGTTCTCGCCATAGCGCAGGGTCTGCGCGAGGGTGCCCGCCACCGCCCGGCGGCGCGGCGCCGGCTCGCCAATGGCATCGGCAAGCCAGGTGCTGACCGCCGCGTCATAGGCCGCCGTGCGCGCATAGGCACGCTGCGCCAGCTTGCGGCGGAATTTCGGGCATATGCCACCGCCGTGCTGATCCATATCACCCAGTACCTTGTCGTAATCCTCGACATCCACCACGACGGTCACATGTGCATGGTTCTTCGCCGCCGCCCGGATCATCGCCGGGCCCCCGATATCGATATTCTCGACGCAGGTCTCGTAGTCGGCACCCTTCGCCACGGTCTCCTCGAACGGATAGAGATTCACCACCAGCAGATCGATCGGGCCGATGCCATGCGCCTCCATCGCCGCCAGATGATCAGCATTATCGCGCAGCGCCAGCAACCCGCCATGCACCATCGGGTGCAGAGTCTTGACGCGCCCGTCCATCATCTCTGGAAACCCGGTCACCTCGGCGACGTCGCGCACGGTGAGGCCCGCCTCGCGCAGGCTGCGCGCGGTGCCCCCGGTCGAGAGCAATTCAACCCCCCGCGCGGCGAGGGCCTGGCCCAGCTCAACGAGGCCGGTCTTGTCGGATACGGATAGAAGGGCGCGGGTCACGGGCGCGAGATCGGTCATCGGGTGTCTGTCCTGCCTTGGGCGCATTACGGTTTCAGTCCTCAGCCTCGAATTCGAGCGCATCCTCGGCGACATCGCGGATGCCGATCGGAGTATCCTTTGCCTTGGCCAGGGACCATCTCATGCGGGTCGCATACCCCAACGCACGCCCCGAGAGAACGATCTGTTTGGTCGCACGCGGTTTGAGCCGCGTTTTTTCAAGATAGACGCTCGGTTGCAAGGACAAAGCGGCCCCGCCATCGGCCCGGAAGATCCAGATCTCGCCACTGCGCAGCGCGATCGACACCGCCGCCCCCCCCATGTCGACCGAGGCATCGACCTCCGGATGCAGGTGAAACCGGATATCATAGGGTACACCGTGCAACCGCGTAGCGTCGAGCGCGCGGTCGAAGCGGCGCTTGTCCGCCTCCTCCAGCGCCAGCAGCATGTCCTCGCCCACCAGTCCCCGGCCATCCGCCGAGAGGTCAAGATTGCGCACGTGGGTCAGGCCATGGCCGCGCACATAGCCGTCATGCGCCCCCTCGAAGCGCAGCCCGTCAGGCAGCTTCGTCAGGTGCACCGGCACATGGCGCGGCGCCTCGCTCAGCCAGTCGAGATGCCGCGCGTCATTGCTCAGTCGCGCGCTCGATCCCGAGGCAAGCACAAGGGCCGAATGCGACGGCGTGGCCCGCCCCGCGCGCCGCCACTCGGACCCGAAGCTCGTGCCAGAGCCGCAATTGACAATCACCGGACGCCGACCGGAGGTCAGTTCGAAGGCCAGTGTCGAGGCATGCGCGCCGGCCGAGGCCGAGCCCTTGGGCGGCGGGGCCGCATCCACGATCACGCTGGTGCGCCCGGCGCTCAGCCGGGCAAATCCCATCGCCAGCCCATCGGGTTTGCGCGTCTTGACGCCGCTTGCGGCCAGTGCGTTGTCGAGCCGCCCGTCGAGGCCCCTGCCCCCA
This sequence comes from Roseovarius sp. MBR-154, assembly GCF_053628595.1. Taxonomy (NCBI): domain Bacteria; kingdom Pseudomonadati; phylum Pseudomonadota; class Alphaproteobacteria; order Rhodobacterales; family Roseobacteraceae; genus Roseovarius; species Roseovarius sp. MBR-154. Next base: position 46,141 of record NZ_JBRJGR010000023.1, on the reverse strand, counting down.
CCATGGAACCGCGCCAGCGCGCCATCGGCATGGCGCAGGGTGCGCAGCGTTGGGGCAATCCGCTCTACCGCGCGCCAATGCGCATCCGCCGCCGACTGCCCCGAATCGCTCAGCCCCAGAGCGGCCCACGTGAGCAACGTGAACACCTCCAGCAACTCCTCGGGGTTACGCGTCGGGATACCGCCCGCCGCGTCGATCTGCCGTTCGCATTCCCGCGACAGCGCGGCGCGCGCAGGCTCTGTCAACTCCTGCATCCCCTCCAGCGACACGCCCCCGTAAATCAGCCCGGTCAGCGCCTCGAACCGGGGCAACCCCGGTGCCGACGCCTGCCAGCGCCGCGCCAGAAACCCGGTCTGCTGCGCCAGTGAGCGATAGAACGGTGCCGACGCCTCCGAGGGCTGACCGCGCAAAAGAAAAAGCGCGTGCGACATCCACCGGATCAACCGCCGGCCTGTCAGATCCGGTGTCCATCCCGGCCCTGCGCCCTTGCCATAGCGCGCGATCCACTCCCAGAGCCAGGCCTGCGCCCGTTCGCGCGCCGCCGTGTCCCCCGCGGCGGCCAGATCGTCGAGCCAGGCAAAGCCGTGCAGTTCGGCGGCGAAGGCGGCATCCGGAGCTTCGATATCCCAGATCGACACGCCTGGAGCCTGCACAAGATGACCCGCAAAGACGAAATTCCCGGCGCACAGCTGGCGTCCGCGCGCAAGATAGCCGATGCTGCGCGGTTCAGGCTGAGAGATAAAGGCGGTGGCGGGACGGCGCAACGCCGCACGGCGCGCCGTCAGACGGTTCATCGCGCGCGACCAGCGCTCTGACAGGGAATGCAGGTGGACCATGTGCCTCGACACGCTTCTTGCGGCGTTGATGGTTGCACTATAGCCAGCGGGAGCAATCAAGTCACCGACTGATTGCACCCCGGTGGGAGAGCATGAGGCTTTTGGAGGGCAAGGAGCTTGAGCGGTCGTTGGTGACAGGCAGAAGGTGCCGCGTGATTGCAGGGCCGGGGCGTGGCGATCTACGGTTGTGGCAGACGGTATGGCTCAGCCAAGCCATTCTGACCCTAACACGTTGCGCCCGCCTCGTATCACCGGGCCGCCGGAGGGCGTCTTGCCGGAGGCGTGACTCTGGCATGACGATCGCGCGGCCCTTGCCGCGCGTTTCGCCCGGGATGCGGCGACGACACCGAACGGCCAAACCTGCCTCTTATTCGGCATGTCTAGTTACAGATCAAAGCCCACAAACCGCCCGGGTCCGAAGCTGGCAGAGATCTGCGCCACCTCGATCCGCTTGCCCATGTCAGGCCCGTCCGCGCCCCGGTTCGCGGCGGTGTAGGTCCATGCTGGGCCGTCCAACACCACCTCGCGCAGCACCTGCACCCCGCGCCGCATACGCAGCAGATAGCGCTCGCTCTCCTCACCAAGCGGCACCTCGGGTGTGTCCCATCGGTCGCCACCAATGCGCGTGCGCCGGATCCACGTCACCCGCAAATCCCCTTCGGTCTCGACCAGCCGCAGATGCACCGGCGCATAGGGCCGCAGGCCTAATCCGTCAAAGGCGATCACCGCATGGCCGAAACTCGGATCATCCACTGGGCGCGCGCCCGGCCCGATCCGGTAATGCCGCGCCTGCCCGCGCTGCGCCTCGGTCAACCCGATCTGCTGCGGCACGCCATCCATCCGCACGAGGATCGAGCCCACCGGCCACGCCCCGGCCCCTTCGGTCCCCAACTGCCCGCGCAACCGGTGCCGAAGGATATAGGTCTCAGGCGCGACCAGTTCGGCATCGCGGAACTGGAACAGCTCCCATGCGTCGGGCGTGCCGTCGCCGATGGCACACAGATTGGCCCCGTTCAGCAGTGCGGTGTCGCTCACACTCGCCAGCGTGCCATGACGCATCCGCACGAACAGCCCCTCGCCCCGGTCCACCAGCCCAGCACAGGCCGGGAAAAGCGGCGTTTCGGTCAGCCCTACCGTGCTGCGCGCCGCGATCAGCGTGTTCAGCCGGTAATCGGCATCCTCGTCCGAAGCATAGAGCGCCGCCGTGCCGGGCCAGGGATCGGCGGTCACCGCGACATGCGGCGCATGCGGCACCTCCTCGCCCGTGAGCAACGGCAGATCGAGGAACAGCGGCGTCACCGGCCCCGGCGCACTGAACGGGCGCAAGCGGGCCGGAGCATCCCCGATCAGGATGGGGCGAAAACTCTCGGGCTCGATCCGCACCGCATCGACGCGCTGCGCATTGCCCATCTGCTCCACCCGATCGATGCGAAACCGCGCGCCGCCCTCGGCCTCGGGCAGTTCGATCACATCCCCCGCCCCGGTGGCCAGTTGCGATGGCGGCAGCGTCAGGCGCAGCGTGTCCACCGACACCCGCGCCTCCGACAGCCAGCGCTCGACCACCTGCCGCCCCTCGGCCCGCGTCAGCGCCAGGGGCATTTCCGACATGGCTACCGCATGGGTCGCCTCATCCGGAAGTATCGCCTCTTCCGAGATTGCCTCGAAATCGCCATCCGCCTCCAGAAACCGTAACCGCACTCGGCCCGCAAGCTCCAGGTCGCTGCCCCGCGTCTCCTCGATCACGCCGCCCAGTTCCGGGTCGCGCACCACGCGCTCCAGATCGACCACGTAATCCGCCTGCCCGTCGCGGCGGCGAAACTGCAGCACGCCGCCGCGCTCGATCGCATCCACCCCATGCGCCAGCATCAGCGGTTGCAACGCCGAGCGCGCCTCGCTCACCTGATCGACCAGATAACCGCGCACAAAGCCGGGGGCAGCCCCGGTCTCGGGCGCAACCAGCCCCGCGCGCCCGGTGATTTCCGCAATCACATCGGCCAGCCTGCGCCCGCTCACCCGGCCCGAAATCCAATGCCCCCGCGCATAGTTCCCGCCATCCGACCACAGCTGGGTATTGGCCGGAAAATAGGGATAGGGCCGCGCGTCCCAGGCCCAGACATAGGCGTGATCCGTGTCGATCATCCGCCCGTCAAACTCCTCCGATACCGGATTATGCACCGGGTCTGCCCAATAGCCCGCCATCGCCCGCAGATATTGCAGTTGAATCAACTCATCCCGCTGTCCGGTGGAATGACGCGGCAGGCTCGACTCCGACGATTTCGGATCGAGAAACTTGTTGGGCTCGTTCGTGCCCTTGTCCACCGCCGCGCAACCATATTCGGTAAAGCGGAACGGCTTGGATTGCGGCACCCATGCGGTCGGCTCCGGGCTGCGCAGGCCGCCCACACGGTCGAAATGCCGGTTCTCCCACCAGCCCCGCAAATCCTTGAACCGCCAGATCCACGGCTCATCATAGGCCGCGTCGGTGATCGGCACCCGGCGCTGCGCCGCCCGCGCCTCGGGGCTGGGATAGAACCAGTCATAGCCCTCGCCACCCTCGATATTCGATTGCAGATACTCAAGGTCATAAATCGACGACCAGTCCTGCGCGTCGCGGTGCTCATACCCCGCGCGCCAGTCGCTCAGCGGCATGTAATTGTCGATCCCGATGAAGTCGATATTCTCGTCCGACCACAGCGGATCAAGGTGAAAGAAGCGGTCGCCATCCTCCGGTTGATAGCCGAAATATTCCGACCAATCGGCGGCATAGCTGATCTTCACCTCCGGCCCCAACAGGCTGCGCACCTCGGCGGCAAGATCGACCAACTGCGCCACCGCTGGAAAGCTGTTCTGCGCACCCCGGATCTGCGTCAGGCTGCGCATCTCCGAGCCAATGCAAAAACTCTCGACCCCGCCCACGGCAGCACATAGCGCCGCCTGATGCAGAATGAACCGCCGGTAGGACCATTCCTCGGGTCCGTGATAGGCCACCGGGCTGCGCTTCACCCTACCACCAAAGCTCAGCAGGTCGAGCACCCCGGTCCCCGCCTGCTCCACCAGCTGCGCCTCGATCGGCGTCACGGTAAAATCCGCCGCCCGCGCGGTGCCGAAAAACGCCGCCACCTCGGCCTCGGCCGCTGCCATCTGATCCGGGCTGCCGTCCTGCCCCGGCGCCTTGGAGGTGGTAATCCGCCCGCGCCAGGGCAGCACCGACTGATCCTCCGCATCGCTCCACGGATCGGGCAATCCGTTGCCCGGCATCTGCTCCATCAGGATGAACGGATAATAGAGCACCTCCTGCCCCGCCTGTTGCAGCGCGAGAATGGCCTCGATCACCGCCTGATCGGTGGGTGTGCCGCCATAGACCTCGCGACCCTCGCCATCCTTCGGCACCTCTCCCGCCTGCGCGCGACGCAACCCCGACACCTCCCAGGGCATGCTCATAGCATCGAACTGCTTTTGCTCCACGCGCGGGCGAATGCGACAGTCGCCGCAACGCAGGTCATCGCCGAACCAGCTCACGATCAGCGACGTGGCACCACAGGCGGGCAACTCCCCGGTCAGCCCTTCAAGGGCGGTCACGAAATCCGGCTGCCCCGAGGGCGTGTTGACATTGGCGACGCCCGACGAACCAAACCCAAAATTCATCGTGACGGGGCTGGTCGCAAGCACATATTCCCCGCTCCCCGGCAGCATCGCCACACCCCGCACCGCGCGCACCGGGTCGAGATCCGCACCCGGTGTGCCCGCCTGCGACGGGCGGCACACCTCAAAGCTGAACTGCGGCACGCGATTGCCGAACTGGCTGATATCCAGATCCTCGATCACCACATAGGCGGTGCCGCGATAGGCGGGCACGTTGCCCGCCCCCTCCACCGCCTCGATCAGCGGGTCGGGCAGTTGATCGCGCGAGCCGGGATAGGTCCGCATGTTCAGCCCGGAAAACGGCACTTCCGTGCCATCCGCCCAGACCCGCGCCACCCGGGAGATCTCCCCCTCGCAGAGCGCGAGCGCAAGGCTTACCGAATAGCTGATCTGTCGCGTGTCGGGCGTGGCGGGACGCGGGGTGCCCTTGCCGCCACCCCGGTTGCCCGGCGTCACGGTGACGTTCTCGCGAAACTCGGTGGCCCAGATCACCTGCCCGCCCACGCGCATGCGGCCATAAACCTGCGGGATCGCGTCACCCTCGCCAGCGCCGGTCAGGCGCAGCCGGCTGACGCGCCCGGTCTCGACCACCTCCGAGCCCTGCCCCAGCAGCCGCTGATCGATCGACCGGCCGATCACGGCCCCGGCAAAGCGCCCGATCGTCACCGACGACAAGCCAAGCGCCGTGCCGCCCACCGCGCCGCCAATCGCTGCCCCCGCGGCGGATAACAGAATGGTTGCCATGGCTTAGCCCTCCTCGGGAAATTGAAATCGCGCCACGATGCGCCGCCGCCAGGGCGCGCTCAGCGCGGTCTCGACCACGCCATGCCCCGAATAGGCATGGATGAACGTGGCACTCGCGCCGGTCTCGGCCACGATGCCCAGATGCTTGGCGACGGAGCCCTCGCGCATGCGAAACAGGATCACATCGCCCGCCGCCTCATCGAGCAGAGCCTTGGCCCGCAGATTCCGCGCGGCGGCCTGCCACAGCGCCTCTTGCCGTGCAGGCTCGGCCCAGTCCATCGAATAGGCGGGCGGGCGCTCGGGCTCGGCACCCTTGACCTCACGCCAGACCCCGCGCACCAGCCCCAGGCAATCGCAACCCGCCCCGCGACAGGCCGCCTGATGCCGGTAGGGCGTGCCGATCCAGCCCCGCGCCGCCGTGACAATCCGCGCGCCCTGCCCGCTCATCTGCGGCGGCTCCCGCCATCGAGGGCCGGGCTCTTGGTCGGATCGGTGATCGTCCAGTCATCGCCGGGAATATCCGGGAAGCGCTGAAAATTCAGCAGGTTGTCGAACTTGAACTGACAGGTGGGCATCCGCTTGTCACAGCCCGCCTCGATCCGCAGCGCATCGCCCGCCACCACCTGCGCCCCAAAAGGCTGCCACAGCTCGATCACCCGGCCCGCGCCTTCCATACGGTCCCTTTTGATCAGCCCGATCAGCCCCGTGGCCGCCCCGCTCCGCACCCGGATCACCCCGTGCCGAAACCAATCGTCTTCAAACCCGCCCATCTCGGCGAAGCGAAAGACACGATTCTCCTCGACGACCTCGGCAGATCGCTCCGAAACATACCCAGGCGTATTGAGATCAAAGGTGCAGTCGCGATCCCCCAGAACCGCGCTGCAACTCTTCTGAAACACTCGCCCCAAAGGCACGTTGAGCGCATCGGTCAACCCGCGCAATTCCGCCTCGAACGCCCCTCCCGCGCGTCGCAACTCGCCCATCGTGCCGCGAAAGATCAGCGCGCGCGCGTCCACGTCCTGCCAGTTCACCAGCCAGGCCCGCAACTCCGCCCCGTCATAGCGCCCCGCCTCGATATCCGCCTCGCGAATGGCCGCGTCGCTGAGCGCCCCAAACGCCTCGGTGTTGTCCACCGACAGCCCCGTCGTCTGCTGCAAGGCCAGCGCGCTCAGCCCGGTATCGGGACGAAACGCGATCCCCTCGAACGCCAGCGCCCGGTCGTGATCGGTAAATCCCATCACCATCCCGTCACGCCGCGTCAGCGCCCAACAGCGGCAGGTCGTCGTCAGCCCGGTCCCGAGATGCGCCAACAGCCCGCTCATACCCGGATCTCCACCACCGGCACATTGGGCACCTCACCGGCCTGAAAACTGGCAAGGCTGGTCTGGATTCGGTCGGTATCGAACCGCACGGGCACGTCGAACTCATAGCCCGCCGTGATCGCCACATCGCGGTTGGGCGGCTCGGAAAACGTGACGATGCCGGTCGTGGTATCGACCTCGTAATGCACGCCCTCGCGCATCTCGACATTGGCCAGCCCCATGCGCACGCTGCCTTGCACCGGCTTGACGATGGGCCGCACCGCCACCTGCTCGCCCGAGCGGTAGGTCTTGACCAGTTGAAACGCCACGGTGGCATCATCGCCGACCCCGATTTCCTGATCGAGGTAATCCGGCGTGGCCTTGGCCCGGCCCGACTTGAAATCGGTCCAGTCCTTCCATCGAAAGCCGAACAACTGCCCGCGCCGCGCCTCGAAAAACGCGATCAACGCCTCGATATCGTCGAGCGAGCGCAGCGCCACCCCCGCGTCATAGCGCCTGCGCGCCTGCGCCCAGGGCGTGTTGCGCTCCTCGAACCCGTTGGCGAGCGTGACGATATCCGTCAGCCGCTCCGGCCCGCCGAGCGAGCCGAAGCTCAGGCTCGCCGGAAACCTGACCTCGTGAAATCCCATGTCCCTCTCCCCTCTAGCGATTGCGCCCGCCGCGCCCGATCACGCGGCCCAACTGCGCTGCGATCTGCCCCTGGCTGCGGCGAAACCCGTCCACGTCCGGCGTCTGTATATTCATCACCACGCTGACAGTGCCGCCGCCCTGCGCGCGCACGCCCAACCGCCCGTCCGGGCCACGGCTCAGCGGCATGATCGCCTCCGGCCCCGCCTCGCCCATCAGCCCGGTGCCGCCGCGCATCGGAAAGGTCACCGGCCCGCTCACCACCCCGCCAGTGGCAAAGGGCTGCACCCGCCCCTGCGAGAAACTCGAGCCCTTGGCGAACGGGAACAGCCCCTGCACGAGGCCGCCCACGCCCTGCGCGATCAGCCCGCCCAACTGATCCGTCACGGGGCGCGTCGCGTCGTTGAAGGCGGTGTTGACCATGATCGTCGCCAGCCGGCGCAGGCTGTCCGACAGGCAATCGCCCTCCACCACAGCACCCCGCAGGGCCGAGCGCAGGCCCCGGCTCAGCCCCCGGTCGAGCGTCTGCACATCCTGCCCCGCGCTCGCGAATCCGCCCCGCACCCGGCCCAGTTCCGCGTTGAAGGCAGCCGCCATGCCGGTGGCCTGCCCCAGTGCGTCGTCGAGTGCGGTGATCTGCGCCTCCAGATCATCGGCGCGCTCCAGCTCATCCATCGCTCATCTCTCCTTGCTCATCGGGAAAGGCGCGTAGCAGCGCCTCCAGCCCGTCCCGCGCCATCGGGCGCACGCCCTCGCGCTCGCCCAGCATCAGGCGCAACTCTGCGGGCGTCAGCGCCCAGAACTCCGCCGGGCGCAGACCAAGGCCCTGCATCCCGGCGCGCATCAGCGCGGGCCAGTCGAACCGATCGCTCATGCGCCCGCCTCGGGCAGGGCAAAGGCGCGCGCCAGCAACTCCGCCGCCGCGCGCGCCGCCGCCAGCGGCCCGCCCTTGATCTCGGCCCTCAGCAAATCCGCCGCCGACCCGCGCCAGCCGCCGCCGCGCAGCCCCGCCACGATCAGCGACAGCACATCACGCGTCGAAAACGCCCCCTCCTCGAACCGCGCCACCAGATCGACAAGCGAGCCTTGCTCCAGCGCCGCCTCCAACTCGGCCAGCGCCCCCAGCGTCAGCCGCATCACATGCCGCTCGCCGCCGATCACCAGCGCCACCTCGCCTGCCCAGGGGTTCGCCATGCTCACAGCACCGTAAAGCTCAGCCGCCCCGCCGAGGCGAGGCCCAGCTCATAGGTCGCCTCGCCGTCATGGGTGCCGCCATACTCGATCGCCGTCACCTGAAACGGCCCCTCGATGGTGCCGAAATCGGGGATCACCACCTGAAAATCCGGCATCTCGCCATCAAAGAAGATCTGCCGCGCCCGCGCGTCGCTCGCCGCATCCCGAAAGATGCCCGAGCCGCTGATGCTCGCCGATTTCACACCGGCACCCGCCAGCAATTCGCGCCAGCCCCCGGCGGATTCGAGGCTTGTGACATCCACGCTTTCGGCGTTGAAACTCACCCGCGTGGCCCGCAGCCCCGCCACGGTCTGGAAATTGCCGCTGCCGTTGAGGTCGATCTTGATCAGCAGGTCCTTGCCGTTCTGCACTGCCATTGGTCTTACTCCATCATCCTTGGGTTAGGCGCCGTCATCGACACGCGCGCGAAAAGTCAGATCAATCCGACGGCGGCTGCCACGGGTCTCGCGCCGGGCCCGGGCGCGCCAGAACTGCACCGCCACTGCGCGCCCCCGAGCCAGCGTCATCTCCGCACCTTCCAGCGCGTCGCTCACGGCACCCGCCACCTGTTTTGCCTCCAGAAACCCGGCCGCCTCGCTGACCACCGTCACCGTCAGCCGGTGCCACGCGCCCGCCGCAGTGCCATCGCCGCGCGCCCGCGCATCCTCGGGGCCGAGGGTCACGTAAAGCGGCGGCACAGCGCCGTTGGGCACCGCGTCATAGATCGCATCGCCCACCAGTGCCGCCAATGCTGCATCCCCGCGCAACCGCTCGAACACCGCCTGTTGCAAGGCCGCCGACACGCCGTAACTCATGTCACCACCTCCTCTTCGGCCCAGAGCGTGAGAAACCGGCGCTCCGCGTCCTGCTCGGTTACCGACAGGATGGTGAAGATCCGCGCGCCATCGCGCAGCCGCTGCCCAGGGTTGGGGCGCTGCGGGCTGCCTTGCGGGGCGGCGCGCACGGTGATCCGGAACCCGGCCCGCGCCACGCTCACGCCCTCGCCCTCGGCCTCGCGGCCCGTGCGCGCACGCACCTCCGCCCAAAGCGTGCCGCGCGCCTGCCATGTCTCATTGAATCCGCCCGCCCCGTCAGGACTCCGCGCCGCGGCCTCCAGCGCGAGGGGCCGGTTGAGCCGCACCGCCATCACCGCGCCCCCCCGCCCAGCAGGCGCACGGTGCGATAGCGCTCGATCAGGCTCGACACGCCGAAGGGCATGCAGCCGCCGCTCAGCCCGGTCTCGTGCCGATACTCGTAATAATGCGCCGCCAGCATCAGCACCGCCTGCGCCAGATCCGACGGCAGATCGCCCCAGCCCGCGCCATAGCCCGCGCGAAACACGATCTCGGCCACGCCCCCCGGCGCGATCGACGGCAGGAGCGTGCCCGCCGGGCGCAACACCGGGCGATGCGCGTCGCGCTCCAGCCGGTAGAGCGCAGGCGCGATCACCTCTTCCTCGTCATCCCGGTTGCGCAAGATGAGGCTAACGATCTCACTGATCGGTGCGACCGGCAGCGCCTGCCCTTCCGCATCGCGCCAGCCGCTCAGCACCCAGGAAAACTCGCGCTCCAGCAACACCTTGCCGGTGCGCGCCTCGATCGCCGCCAGCGCGGCCCGCAGGAAACTCTCCAATACAGGGTCCTGGATATCGCCATCCGAAAACCCCGTCCCCAGCCGCAGATGCGCCTTGAATTCCGCCAGCGGCAGCGCGGTCAGGGGCACCGCGGTCTCTTCCATCAACATCATGGACCTACTCCATATATCCCGGACCCCTCCGGTGAGTGAGGCGCGCGCCGCCCGGCGTTGCACGGACGGAGGGGGTGACTGAACAACGCCGTATCAAAGGCCACGCGCGCCCCGGACGGAGGCCAAACCGCCCCCGCCCCGATCACCGCCCCTTACGAGACGGCGAACCGCATGAGCTTGATCGCCTTGAAATCGCTCACATCGCCGCCGACACGCTTGGTCGCATAAAACAGCACATGCGGCTTGGCGCTGTAGGGATCGCGCAGCACCCGCAGATCGGGCCGCTCGGCCACGGTATAGCCCGCGCCGAAATCACCGAACGCAATGGCATCCGCCCCGCTCGCGATATCCGGCATGTCCTCGGCGATCAGCACCGGATAGCCCAGCAGCCGCGCAGGCTCTCCGGCGGCCAGACCGTCCGACCACAGGAACCGGCCATCGGCATCCTTCATCTTGCGCACGGCCCCGGCGGTGCGCGAATTCATCACGAAGGTCGCATGCGCGCGGTACTGTGCGCCCAGCGCGTAGACCAGGTCGATGATCGGATCGGGCCCGCCGATATCACCATCCACGCCGGTGGGCACATAGCCCAGATTGCCCCAGGCCCAGACATCGTTATCGACCGCCGGATGCGTGAGGAATCCGCGCGGCTTGTCCACCCCGTCACCCGCGATGAACGCCGCCGCCTCGGCGCGCGCGAACTTGTCGGCGATCCGCCCCGCCAGCCAACCCTCGACGTCAAATGCACTGTCATCAAGCAGCCGCTGCGACGCCTTCGGCAACGCGCTCAACTCATGCAGCGGGATGCTGATCCGGTCGATGATCGGCGTGTCGCTCTCGGCCACGGGTCCGGTCTCGGTGGCCCAGCCATGGCCCACATCGGCATGGTCAATGAGCACGTCAAAACTTGTCGACTCGACGGCCACGACGTTGGCCACGGCACGGATCGACGCGGTCGAACTCAGCACCGAGCGGATCGTCTCGGCGGTCTGCGGATCGACCAGATAACCGCCCTCACCGGCCACGGCGGTATTGAGCGCCTTGCCCTCCAGCTCCAGCCCGCGCAGCCCGTCATCGTCGCCCGCCCGCAGATAGGCATCAAAGGCCTTGCGATGCGGCGCGCCTGCGTCGGCAGCTGCGGCCAGATGCGGGCGCGCCATGGTGATTGTCTTGCGTTCAAACATGGTCATCTTCTCTTCCTGCTGTTGAAGCCGTTTGTGAATGTCGGACTGAAAGCCCTTGAATTCGCTCAGGAACCCCGCCACGGCGGTGCTCACCTCTGCCGCCGGAGACAGATCTTCCCCGGCCCGAGCCTGCGCTTGGGTTGTCATCGTTTTTCCCTTCAGCTTGGTCTGGTCGCGCGGGGGTTACATCCGCGCCATCTCCCGGCGGGCCGCGTCGAACACAGCCGCCAATTCACGCAAAGTCTCGTCCTGCGGGCGCTCGCCCTTGGCCGCCACCCGCGCACTGGGCAGCATCGGAAAGGTCACCAGCGACACCTCCCAAAGCTCCAGTTCCTGCAAGAGCCTGCGGCCCTTGTCGCCCTTGGTCGCGCGCAGCGTCCGGTAGCCGATGCTCAGCCCGTCGATCGCCCCCGCCGCGATCAGGGCCACCGCCTCGCGCGCACGCCCCACGCTCTCCAGCAACCGCCCCTTCACATACAGGCCACGCGCATCCTCGCGCACCTCGTCCCAGATGCCGATGGGCTGTGCCGGATCGTGCTGCCACAGCATCTTGACGCGCCGCCCCTCGGCGGCCAGCCGCGTCAGGCTCGCGGCATAGGCCCCCTTGGCCACCACGTCCCCGCTCTGATCGGGCGCATCGAACAGGCTTGCATAACCCTCGATCCGCCCCTCCTCGCTCACGCTCAGCGCCGCACCCTCGGGCCGCGCGAACTTGCGCTCAAGTCCGTTCTCCATCCACCTCATCCTTTCGTTTCCAAACTCACGGCAACGCCGCCAGGATCGGCTGAAACGCCTGCACCAATATCGCCGCGACCACGCCGTAAACCGCCAGCCACAGCCGCCGCTCCAACCGCTCCAGCGCCGCCTCCAGCCGCTCCAGCCGCTCCTGTGTGGCCCTGACCTGTAATTCCGAGACCCGCTCATGCGCCTCCAGCCGCAGCGCGGGCGCGCAATCGAACGGCTCGAACCCGTAGCGCGGCGGCGGCGCGCCCTCAGCCATCCGCATCCCCCCGCGCCAAGGCAGGCAGGCCCAGCAAGTCGCGCTTTTCCGCTGCGGTCAGGAACTCCGCCTGCGCCACCCGCGCCCATTGCGCGTCACGTTCCGCCGACAGCGCCGACACCTGATCGAGGTCCGGGCGCAATTCGAACGGCTCTCCCGCCATGCGCGCCAGCCACGCCGCCACGGCAGCACTGACGCGCGTCGCCAGCGGCAACACCGTCAGGCGGTAAAACGCCCGGTTCGCCTCCTGATAATTGGCGAGTGTCGCGTCGCCGGGAATGCCCAGCAACATCGGCGGCACCCCGAAGGCCAGCGCGATTTCGCGCGCCGCGCTCTCCTTGGTCTTCTGGAACTCCATGTCCGACGGGCTGAACCCCATCGGTTTCCAGTCAAGCCCGCCTTCCAGCAGCATCGGGCGGCCCGCATTGCGCGCGCCCTGATGATGCGCCTCCATCTCGGCGACCAGCCGGTCATACTGATCAGAGCCAAGCGCCCCCTGCCCCTCGGCCCCCTTGTAGACGATCGCCCCCGAGGGCCGCGCGGCATTGTCCAAGAGCGCCTTCGACCACCGGCTCGCGGCATTATGCACGTCCACCGCCTGCGCCGCCGCCTGCAACGGCGACAACCCGTAATGATCGTCCTGCGGGTGAAAGCTCTTGATATGGCAGATGCAGGGGGCGCCTTCGGAGACATCGAACCGATGCTTGCGCCCGGCCACCGCATATTCATAGCCCACCGGCCAGCCATCCGCGCCCGGCACGACGCTCATCCGGTCCGAACGCAGCACGTGCAACTCCACCGGCACGCCGCCCGCACCCACGGCCTCGACATAGGCATTGCCGGTCAGCAACAACTGACCATAGAGCGCCTCAAACAGTTCCGCCCGTCCCTGCGCCGGGTTCGGCATCTTGATAAGGCTCAGAACGGGATGCACCGCAAAGCGTTGCTCGGCATCCTGCAGCACCAGCGGCAGGGCGGCGGCGGCCTCGGCGATCATCTTGACACAGCGAAACCCCACCGGATTGCCCGCAAAGCCGGTGCGCGCAAGGCTCACCACGTCGCGCGGGCTCCAGGCCACACGACCGGCCCCGCCCCAGGCGACGACGCGACCCGTAGCACTCGCCTTCTGCTCAGCGACAGCCTGCGCCTCCGCCCCACCCCCCTGCCGGAAGAAATCCAGTATCATCGCGCTACTCTCCTTGATCCCGCATCGGTTCAGGCCTCTTGCCCGCTTGATGAGGATCAGACCCCGAAAGGTTTAAGGAAAGTAAACCGGAGCGTGCGCCGCCTCAGCCCTTCGGCCCGGCCTCCAGCGATACCCGCCCGGTCTGCGCCATCGCCGCGCTCAATTCCAGGCTCAGCACCTCCCAGAGCCGCTGCAACCCCTCCTCACCTGCCGCCGCGATGGCGAATTGCAGGATGCGCCCCAGAAAGGTGAAATCGGCGCCTTGGCTCAGCGCCTTGAGCACATCCTCGCCCGAGCGCAGCCCGCTGTCATAGAAAAGCGCCATGTCGGGGCCCACAGCGCTGCGGATGCGCGCCAGCGCGTCGATAGGCGGCGGCGCGCTCTCCAGTTGTCGCGCACCATGGCTGGAGACCTGGATGGCATCCACACCCGATGCGGCCAGCCTTACGGCATCCTCGACATCCAACACCCCCTTGACCACCAGCTTGCCCGGCCACATCTCGCGCAGCCGCGCCAGCGTGTCCCAGGTGGCGCGCGCGCGGCTCTCGGTGCGATCGAAGGCATAGCCCGGCATCTGGAAATTCGCCATCTCCGGGCGGCCATGCAAAAGCGTGCGCAGCGACCACGACGGGTGCAGCGCGAAATCGAGAAATTGCCTCGGCCCAAGCCTGAACGGCATGGTAAAGCCGTGGCGCAATTCGCGCGGGCGGCGGCCCAGTTCCGGCACGTCCACGGTGAGGATCAGCACCTCGTAGCCCGCATCGCGCGCCCGCTCGGCCAGACGAAACGTGCCACAGCCATCGCCACTAAAATAGAGCTGGAACCACGCCCGCCCCTCAGCCACTTCAATAAGCCTTTCCAACGGGGTAGAGGCCACAGTTGACACGCCCAAAGGCACCTTTTGGCGCGCCGCCAGCCGCGCCAGCATCAGGTCGGCCCCGGGGCCAGACAGGTTACACATCCCCATCGGCGCAATGCCGAAGGGCCGCCCAGCCCGCCCCCCGAACAGCGGCACGCTCAGATCACGCGCGCTCACATCTCGCAGGATGCGCGGGGTCAGCGGAATCGCATCGAATGCCGCGCGATTGCGCGCCGCGCCGGTCTCGCGCCCCGCCGCGCCGTCGATATAGTCGAACACCATCCACGGCAGACGGAGGCGGGCCAGACGGCGCGCATCCTCGGCGCTGTGGATATGCGCGGCGCGCGCCAAGGGATCAGCGCGTCACATGCACCGCGCAGGGCGCATGCCGCACGACCCGCGCGGCGGTAGAACCGAGAAAGTAATCCCGCAGCCCCGGCTTGTGCGAGCCGATGACGATGCAGTCGGCCTTAATTTCGGTGGAATAGTCCACGATGGTCCGATAACTGTGGCCCTTCTTGAGCACCGGTTTGACCTCCGGATGCTCCGCCAGCTTTTCGGCCATGCGCGTGCGCGCCATCTCGAACCCGGCGCGCACCATCTCTTCGTCAAGATAGGCCCCGACCGCGCCGCTCGGCGTCTCGTAGACGTGCAGTGCAATGATCTCGCCGCCCTCGTCCAGCAGCGTGCGGGCGATCTCGAGGGTTTCCGGCGAAAGCCCGTGATCGAGGGCCATCGGCACGAGAATGCGTTTATACATGATGTCGGCTCCTTTTCAGATGCCCCGCGCTATCCGGCGGGATCAAGAATGATCTTGGGCGCGGCCACCCTGCCCGCGCGCAGATCGGCAAAGGCGGTGGCCCCGTCCGACAGCCCGCGCGCCTCGGTCCAGTCGAGGGGCCCAAGCCGCCCGTCAAAGATCGCCTGCGCGGTGTCGCGGAAATCCTGCGCGGTGTAGGTATAGGTCCCGATGAAGGTAATCTCCTGCAAGGTCATGCGCCGGATATCGAGCCCGCCTGCATCTTCGCCCAGCCCGACATGCGCGATCACCCCACCCGGCGCGGCACAGGCCGAGGCGGCAGCACGCGTGGCGGCATAGCCCACGGCGTCGATCACCAGGCCGAACTGCCCGCGCGCCTCGTCCACCACATGCAGCCCGCAGCGCTCGGCCAGATACGTCCGGCGCGCCGGGTTTGGCTCGGACAGGGTGACATCTGCCACCCCCTGCGCCACCAGCGCCAGCGCCGCCGCAAGCCCGATGGCCCCGCCACCGATCACCAATGCTGCCTCTGGCACCCCCGGCCCACGCGCCGCAATCGCCAGCCGCACCGCGTGCCAGCTGACCGCCAGCGGTTCGGCCAGCGCGGCCTTGGCCAGTGGCACATCCGGCGGCACCGGGACAAGATTGCGCGCGGGCATGGCGACATATTCCGCAAACGCCCCCTCGCGCGGCGGCATCGAGATGATCTGCCGCGCCGCGCAGATGTTCTCGCGCCCCGCACGGCAGGCGTCGCAGTGCCCGCAGGTCACCAGCGGATTGATCGTCACGCGCTCTCCCGCCCGTGGCCCGCCGACGATCACGCCTGCCGCCTCGTGCCCGAGGATCAGCGGTGCGGGACGGCGCGCGTCATGACCCAGATAGGCATGCATGTCAGAGCCGCAAATGCCCACTGCAGTGACCCGGATCAGCTCCTCACCCGCGCGCGTCTCCGCATCTGGCACATTGCGCAACACAAGATGTTCGGGGCCTTCGTAAATAAGCGCCTTCATTTTGCGGTAAACCCTCCATCGACCATCAGAACCTGCCCCGTCACATAGCGTGACGCCTCGGAGCAGAGAAACAGCAGTGGGCCATCCATATCCGACAGATCGCCATTGCGCCCGATGCAGGTCTGCGCCGCGTTGCGCGCCGCGCGCTCCGCATCGCCAAAGATCGCCTGTGTCAGTTCAGTGGGGAAAAACCCCGGCCCGATGGCATTGGCGGTAATGCCGTCGCGCGACCACGCCTCGGCCATGGCGCGGGTCAGCTGCGCGATGCCCGCCTTGCTCGCTCCATAGGCAATTCCGCCCGGAAAGGCGCGCGTGGTCTGGAGCGAGGCGAAATTGACCACCCGCCCCCAGCCATCCGCGCGCATGCCCGACACCAGCGCCTGCGTCAGGAAAAACGGCGCGGTGAGGTTGAGCGCAAGCGTGGCGTCCCAGCCCTCGGGCGTGACCTCATCGGCAGCCTGCCGCGTGTTCACCCCCGCCGCATGCACCACGATCTGCGGCGCACCAAAAGGCGCGCGGATCGCCGCCACCGTCTCGGGTAGCGCGTCGCGGTCCGCCACATCGGCCACGACATAGGCAGCATGTTCTCCTGCCTCCGCCACCCAATCCCGCAGCGAATCCCCGCGCCGGGCGACGCCGACCACGCGGGCACCCGCACGGGCCAGCACCAGCGCCGCATGCCGCCCCAGACCAGAACTCGCCCCGGTGACGCAGGCGACCCGGCCCTTCACACTGAAGAGATCGTCAGCCATTGGCGGTCAGATCAAAGGTCTCATCGGGAAAATACTTGGCCAGCCGCACATCGGCGGCGCGGGCATGCCCCTCCATCCCTTCAAGGCGCGAGATGCGCGCCGTCGCCTCGGCGATGGATTTCGCACCTTCGCGGGTGGCCCGCTGCCAAGTGACGATCTTCATATACTTATGCACACTCAGCCCGCCGGTATAGCGCGCCGCACCAGAGGTGGGCAGCACATGGTTGGTGCCCGCCGCCTTGTCACCATAGGCCACCGTCGTTTCCTCGCCCAGAAACAGCGAGCCATAACAAGTCAGCCGATCCAGCCACCAATCAAGATCGCCGGCCTGCACCGTCAGGTGTTCGGGCGCGTAGGCGTCGGAGGCGGCCGCCATCTCCTCGCGGTCGGCACATAGGATCACCTCGGCATAATCGCGCCACGCGGCGGCGGCGTTTTCGGCGTTCACCTCCGGCAAATCCGCAATCAGACCCGGCACCCGCGCCATAACGTCCTCGGCGAGCGCGCGATCGTCGGTCACCAGCCAGACGGGCGAGTTATAGCCATGTTCGGCCTGGCTCACCAAGTCCGTCGCCACGATATGCGGATCGGCGCTGCTGTCGGCAAGGATCAGGCTGTCGGTCGGCCCGGCGATCATGTCGATCCCAACCCGGCCAAAGAGAATACGCTTGGCCTCGGCGACGAACTGATTGCCGGGACCGACGAGGATATTGGCACGTGGCAGGCCGAAAAGGCCAAAGGTCATCGCCGCCACCCCCTGTACCCCGCCCATGGCAAGGATCTGATCCGCCCCGCAGATATGCGCGGCATAGATAATCGCCGGATTGACGCCCACATCCGGGCGCGGCGGTGAACAGGCGGTGATATGACGGCAGCCCGCGACCTTGGCCGTGGTCACGGTCATGATCGCGCTTGCGATATGGCTATAACGCCCGCCCGGCACATAGCAGCCCGCCGCATCCACCGGGATCGCCTTTTGCCCCGCGATCATCCCCGGCACCACCTCGTGCTCGACATTGGCGACGGTGGATTTCTGCATCTCGGCAAAACGGCGCACGTTGTCATGGGCAAAGCGGATATCGGCCTTGAGCTTTTCAGGGACCAAGGCACAGGCGGCCTCGATCTCGGCTTGCGTCATCAGGACGTTGCCCTCGTATTTGTCGAACTTCGCGGCATACTCCAGCGCCGCCTTGTCGCCCCCCGCCTCGATATCGTTGAGAATGGCAATCACCGTGTCATGCACGTCGCCCGCATTCGACGCGGAGGTGAGGCGAGCTTTCTTGAGGTATTCCAGAGCCATGTAAACAGGTCCTATTTGTAGATGTCAGGCAGAAGCGTGGTTGAAACGGCGGGCACATAGGCGATCAGCAGAACGACCACGAACATGCCCAGAACAAAGGGCACCGCGCGCCAGGCGATCCGCAGGATCGACTCGCCGGTGATGCCCGAGACGACGAAAAGGTTAAGCCCCAGAGGCGGCGTGATGAACCCCACGCCGAGCGCGGTGATCATCATGATGCAGAACTGGATCTCGTTCATGCCGATATTGTCGGCCAATGGCTTCAGGATCGGCGCAAGGATCACGATATTGGGCGTCGTCTCCATCACGCAGCCCGCCGCGATCAGGATGCCGATCATCAAGAGAATCAGCAGCCACGGCTCATCGGTCAGGCCGGTGACGGCGGTGACAAAGCCCTGCGGCACGCCCATGATCGCCAGCGCCTCGGCCAGCGGGGCCGAAAACGCGATGATCGGCAGGATCACCCCGTTGACCTTGGCCGAACTCACCAGCATCGCCGGGAAATCCGCAAGGCTCAGCGTGCGCAGGATGAACCCCATGAGGATCGTCACCACGACCGCCGTCGCCCCGGCCTCGGTCGGCGTGAGGCGTCCTGAAAAGATGCCGTAAAAGATGATCCCCGGCACGATGAACGCATACCAGCCCGAGGCGAGCGCGCGCCCGAGATTGCCCAACCACTCGCCAAAGGACAGCCTGCCGCCGCCCTCGTAATCGTAGATCCGGTTGACGATGATATTGGTCACAAGGATCGACACGAGGATCGCAATGCCCGGAATGAGCGCCGCCATGAAGAGTGTCGAGGCCGAAATGCCCAGCACGAGGCCGATGATGATATAGGCGATCGAGGGCGGGATGAGGATGCCGGTGCAGGCGCCTGCCGCCACCAGCGCGCAGGCATAGGGGCGCGGATAGCCCGATTCAACCAGCCGTGCGATGGTCATCCGCCCGACC
Source organism: Roseovarius sp. MBR-154 (assembly GCF_053628595.1). Taxonomy (NCBI): domain Bacteria; kingdom Pseudomonadati; phylum Pseudomonadota; class Alphaproteobacteria; order Rhodobacterales; family Roseobacteraceae; genus Roseovarius; species Roseovarius sp. MBR-154. The sequence continues at coordinate 26,989 of NZ_JBRJGR010000023.1, read as the reverse complement.
GCCGCCGCCCCCGCCGCGTCGGAGCCGGAAATCGCCGCGAACATCCCGCAGACCAGCACCGTGGCCGAACCGAACCCCCCCTTGGCAAAGCAGGTGAGCGCCTCGGCCACGTCGAGAAACTTGCGGCTCAGCCCGGTGCGCACCAGCACGTCGCCGGTCAGGATGAAGAGCGGCACGGCCGTGAGCGCAAAGGCGTCGATGCCCGTGAACAGGCTCTCGCCCACAAGGCTGAGCGGCAGGTCGCCCGACATCACCAGCATGATGATCGCCGCCGACCCGATGGCGGCCCAGACCGGCACCGCGAGCGCGATCAGACCGACGAAGAGGATCACCGGAAGGTAGAAATCCCACCCCAGCTCCACGGTTTGTTCCATCGCACCCCAAAGCATCGCGCACCCTCAATCAAAGAGTTTGTCGCCCTCGAAGACGGGCGTGCCGTCCCGGAGCGATCTGAAATCCCGAAACAGCGATTGCACGAGACGAAAGAGCATGAGCGAAAAGCCGACAGGCACCGCCATGATGAACCACACCATCGAAACCCGCAGCCCGGCGCTGACCGAGCCGAACTTGGCCGAGACCAGCACCGCCTCCCACGACCAGTAGAGCGCGACCATCGCAACCGCGACCATCACCAGATCGCCGAAGATATAAAGCAGCGCCTTGAGCCGTGGCCCGAGGTAATGCATCACCACGTCGATGCGGATGTGGGCACGTTCCTTGACCGCCGCAGCGGCCCCGATCCAGGCGAGGTAGATGAAGGAATAGCGCACGATCTCCTCGCCCCAGACCGAGGAGTAGGAGAAGATTTCACGCCGGATCACCTCGACCGCCATGGTCACGACCAGCATCACGTAAAACACCAGAAGCAGCCAGCGTTCGGCGTCGCGGTCCAGGCGGCGCAGGATGGACATGGGGGTTCTCCTCGGGCGTGGTCAGTCAGAACCCGCCCGCGCGACATTGCCGTCGCGCGGGGGCACGGACATCGGGCGTTCGGGGCGCGCAACCGCGCGTGCCCCGCAGGGCTCAGGCGTCGTGAACGTAATAGCGGCTCTGCGTCCCGGCAGCCTCGACCAGCTTGTCGAACACCTCCATCGAGCCCGCGAGTTCGGTCTTGTAGCCGTCCCATTCGGAGCGCTGATAACCCACCGTCTCCTGCCACTCGGCCAGTTGGTCGTCGCTCAGCGAATGGAACTCCACGCCCGACTTGCGCATCTCGGCCATCGCATAGGTCCGCGCCGAGGGCACCTTGGCAAGGTTCTGCTGGAAACTCATCTCAGAGGCCCATTCGATCGCGTCCTGCACGTCGCCGGGCAAGCCGTTGAACCATTCCAGATTGCAGGCATAGGCCTGGCTGTCGGGCACCGCCTGGGTAAAGGTCACATGGCTGAGAATGTCCTTGAACCCGAAGGCATAGAGAGCGCCAACCGCCGGGTCGAGCGCATCGGCCACGCCCTGCTTGATCGCCGAAGGCGTCTCGCCCCAGGCCACCGGTGTCGGGTTGGCCCCGCCCATGCGGTAGAATTGCTGCAGCATCTTGGAGCCGGGCACGCGGAACTTGATGCCCTGAAGGTCGGCTGGCGTCATGATCGCGCCACCGCCGCCCTTGCGCACCGCCATCACACGCGGGTCGATGCAGAAATAGAACATCGGCTTGAAGCCGCGCTCCTCGACCAGCGCGTTGACCTCCTTCTTCCAGATATCCGAGGTCACAAGGTTCACGAACCGCTGATTGGCGCCGCAGAAATAGGGCATGTTGATCAGGTCCACCGCCGGCGCAAAGGGCGCGAAATTCGACAGCGAGAACTGACCGGCATTGACCGTGGCGCCCTGCACCTTCTGCGCCAGCGCCGAACCGACGCCAAGCTGCCCGCCGGGGGCCAGTTTGACGTAGATCTTGCCGTTCGAGGCGTTCTGAAGGTTTTCCTTCACATCAAGCTGCATCATCGGATAGGCGCGCGACGTGCCGATCACATATTCGGTCGCCAGCGTCATGATGTGGTCAGCGGCGCGCTCGCGCTCGCTTTCCTCCTTGGCGGTCTGTGCCACGGCCTCGGTCGACCAGAGCATGCCCCCCGCACCGGCCACGAGGGCTGCGGTAAAGCTGCCGGTGCTCGCCAGCTTCAGGAAATTCCGGCGCGCGGCCGACTCGAGTTCCTTGCGTTCAGTATCCAAGATCATCTCCTCCCATTTCGACGATCAGCCGTCTGACCTGTTCCGCCTGTCGGCTTCTTTTTTCAGGATCGCCACGACGAAAAACGTCGACGCGGCCAGCAGAACCAGCATCTCTCCGACATCGCTCAGCGGCACGGCCACCCCCGATGCGCCAAGCGCGACATTCGCGGTAAAGGCGGCAAAACTCAGGATCGCAAGCACGAGCGCCATGGATGTTCCTCCCGGACGGAATCGGTTCTTGCCTTGATGTAAGCGCTTGCATTACGATATTGCAAGCGCTTTCATTTGAGTTTCCCGTGATCCGAGGCTAAAGGCTGCTTGTTCAGAAATCGCGCATGAGGGATTTGGAAAACCCGAAGATGACCCCGATAACCGATCCCCACCCTGCCCCGACGCTCGAGGATGTCGCGCGCGCAGCACAGGTGTCGACCGCGACGGTCTCGCGCTGTCTCAACACGCCCGACAAGGTCTCCGAACTCACACGGCTGCGCGTGATGGAGGCCGTGGGCAGGCTCGGCTACGCGCCGAATTTCGGCGCGCGCGCCATGGCCTCGCGGCGCACGCGCACCATCGGCGCGGTGATCCCGACGATGGAGAACGCGATTTTCGCACGCGGGCTTCAGGCCTTTCAGGAAGAGTTGCGCACGCTTGGCTACCAGTTGCTCGTCGCCTCCTCGTCCTACCGACAGGAGGTGGAAGAGGAGCAGATCCGCTCGCTGGTCGCGCGCGGGGCCGACGGGCTCCTGCTGATCGGCCATGACCGCGCGCCGCAGGTGGTGGAGTTCCTGCGCCACCGTGGCCTTCCGGTACTCGTGACATGGGCCTATGATCCGGCACAGCCGGGCGTCTCGGTCGGCTTCGACAACCGTGGCGCGATGCGGGCGCTTGCGGAAAAAACTCTGGATCTGGGCCATCGCAACATCGCGGTGATCACTGCGCCGCTGGCCGATAACGACCGCGCCCGCGCCCGGGTCGAGGGCATCCGCGACGCCATCACCGCGCACGGGCTACCTGTCGCGGGGTTGCCGGTGATCGAGACCGATTACGGCATCGAGACCGGTGGCGACGCCTTCGAGGCACTGATGCAGGCCCACCCCCGCCCCACGGTGGTGATGTGCGGCAATGACGTGCTGGCGGTGGGCGCGGTCAAACGTGCGCGCATGCTCGGCCTGTCGGTGCCGGGGGATGTGTCGGTCACAGGCTTTGACGATATCGACATCGCCTCGGTGGTCGATCCGGCCCTGACGACGGTGCATGTGCCACACCGTACGATGGGCGCTGCGGCAGCACGGCTCTTGACCCGGATGATCGAAGAGAACGCGCCGGTGGCGTCACAGGAACTGGCCGCCCACGTAACCTGGCGCGATTCGCTCGGGTCGCCACCGCGATAGCGGCCTCGGCGGGCCAGGCTGCGGTCGATCAGGCGCTCTTGCGGCGGTTCAAGGCCGGGGACCTGCACCGTGTGTCGATCCGGGTGAGGATCTGTTATCGACTATAGACGGCGAGACCGGCATTCTGATGCGGGTTGTTCATCCTTCGAGGCCCTCGGCTGGAGTTTGGCGATTGCAGCCTAACCCCGATCCCGGTGAACAACCTTCTGAGTGCGTACAGATAGCACCTGGAACGGGATTTGCCCTCATTGGTTTGAGGCGGATTCGGGAGGTGCGGAGCCGGGCATTGGTTGCGATTGCACTGAGCAATGAGGCGCGCGGTTTTCTGAAAGCGCAGTTGTGCAGGAACAAGGCGGCGCGGTCGATGCCCGACAGGTGCCGGATCATGTTGAGGCGCGCTGACGGCCTGACCAGCAAGGAACTCGCCGCTTGAATAGGCCCGAGTGTAAGAAAGACTTGGATTTTTTCGCGCGGCATTCCACTTGTTCGATCGGTTCTACCAAGGCGGCGTACAAGCTGACTGTCGCCGGGATGACAAGCACGCGCCGTGCCCGATTATGGGGGTCGCAAGTCCAAATCGCTTTTGTGACAGCTCAGCAGATCCTGTTGCGAAGATGACATTGGGAGTGGTGCGACACAGCCCCGCGCCAGATCAGATGTCGAGCGTGTTGTCCCTTTCCCATTGGGTGAAGTGCGACACATAGGCGTTCCATTCCTGCATCTTGAGGGTCAGGAACGCCGACGAGAATTCGTCGCCCATCGCCGCCTTCAATGCCTTGTCCTTGTCATAGGCGCGCAGCGCGTCGAGCATGTTGAGCGGCAGGCTGGGCGCGCCGCGCACCTTGTGGCCGTCGGCATACATGTCGATGTCATGGCGCATGCCCGGATCGGCCTGCGTGCGCAGGCCCGACAGCCCCGCCGCGATGATGACGGCCTGCAACAGATAGGGGTTGGCCGCGCCATCCGCCAGGCGCAGTTCGAACCGGCCGGGGCCGGGCACGCGCACCATATGGGTGCGGTTGTTGCCGGTCCATGTGACAGAATTGGGGGCCCAGGTCGCCCCGGACGAGGTGCGCGGCGCATTGATGCGCTTGTAGCTGTTGACCGTCGGGTTGGTGATCGCGGCGAGAGCACTGGCGTGTTTCATGATCCCACCCAGAAAATGCTTGCCGCGCTCCGACAGGCCGACCTCGCCGGTCGGGCCTTCACCCTCACCGGCAAAGACATTGGTCGTCGCCGTGTCTCCGGGCGCGTCCCAGACCGAGATATGGACATGGCAGCCATTGCCGGTCAGACCCTCGACGGGCTTGGGCATGAAGGTGGCGCGGAAGCCGTGCTTCTCGGCCACCGACTTGACCATGAACTTGAAGAAGGAATGTTTGTCGGCGGTAATGAGCGCGTCGTCGAATTCCCAGTTCATCTCGAACTGGCCGTTCGCATCCTCGTGGTCGGTCTGATACGGGCCCCAGCCGAGATCGAGCATGTAGTCGCAGATCTCGCGCACCACGTCATAGCGGCGCATCACCGCCTGCTGGTCGTAGCAGGGCTTCTCGGCGGTATCGAACGGGTCGCTGATCCGGTCGCCTTCGGGGGTGAGCAGGAAGAACTCGGCCTCGACCCCGGTCTTGACGTGCAGGCCCTCTTCGGCGGCCTCGTCGATCAGCCGCCGCAGCACGTTGCGCGGGGCCTGCTCCACGTCCTCGCCTTCCATCACGCAATTCGCGGCGACCCACGCCACCTCCGGCTTCCACGGCAACTGGATGACCGTGGAGGGATCGGGAATGGCCAGCATGTCGGGATGCGCCGGAGTCATGTCGAGCCACGTTGCGAACCCGGCAAAGCCTGCACCATCCTCCTGCATGTCCGCAATGGCCTGCGCCGGAACCAACTTGGCGCGTTGGCCGCCGAAGAGGTCGGTGAAGGAAATCATGAAATACTTGACGCCCCTGTCTGCGGCGAATTTGGCGAGGTCCATGGCCATGCGATCTGTTCCCTGTTGTCTGTTATGGAATTGAAAAAGGCGCAGCATTGCTGCCGCGCCTTCGGATGTCTCCTCAGAATGTCGTGCCGGGCTTGCCGGGCCACCAATCCGTGCCGGCCAGCGGCACCTTTGCCATCGCCGCCGCTTCCATGGTGAGCGCACAGAGATCCTCGGGCTCGAGGTTTTGCAGCCGGTTCTTGCCGCAGGCACGCGCGATGGTCTGGGCCTCCAGGGTCATCACCTTGAGGTAGTTCCGCAAGCGCCGCCCGCCCTCGACCGGATCGAGCCGCGCGGCAAGCTCGGGGTTCTGCGTACTGATGCCCGCCGGGTCATTGCCTTCGTGCCAGTCGTCATAGGCGCCGGCGGTGGTGCCGAGCTTGCGGTACTCGTCTTCCCATTTCGGATCGTTGTCGCCAAGCGCGATCAGCGCCGCCGTGCCGATCGAGACTGCATCCGCCCCAAGCGCCATGCACTTGGCGACATCCGCCCCGCTGCGGATGCCGCCCGACACGATGAGTTGCACCTCGCGGTGCATGCCAAGGTCTTCCAGCGCGCGCACGGCCTCGCGGATACAGGCGAGGGTCGGCATGCCGACATGTTCGATGAAAACGTCCTGCGTCGCCGCCGTGCCGCCCTGCATCCCGTCGAGCACGACCACATCCGCCCCCGCCTTGACCGCCAGCGTGGTGTCGAAATAAGGCCGCGCACCGCCGATCTTGATATAGATCGGCACGCGCCAGCCGGTGATTTCGCGAATTTCGAGGATCTTGATTTCCAGATCGTCGGGGCCAGTCCAGTCGGGGTGGCGGCAGGCCGAGCGCTGGTCGATGCCTTTGGGCAGGTTGCGCATCTCCGCCACACGGTCGGTGATCTTCTGCCCCAGCAGCATGCCCCCGCCGCCGGGCTTCGCGCCCTGCCCGACGACGACCTCGATGGCGTCCGCCTTGCGCAGGTCATCGGGGTTCATGCCATAGCGCGATGGCAGGTATTGGTAGACCAGCGTCTTGGAATGGCCGCGTTCCTCGGGGGTCATGCCGCCGTCGCCGGTGGTGGTCGAGGTGCCCGCAAGCGTGGCACCGCGCCCGAGCGCCTCTTTCGCGGCCCCCGACAGCGCGCCGAATGACATGCCCGCGATGGTTATGGGGATGTCCAGTTGGATCGGCGTTTTGGCGTGGCGCGTGCCAAGCGTGACCGAGGTGTCGCAGGCCTCGCGGTAGCCTTCGAGCGGATAGCGCGAGATCGATGCGCCCAGAAACAGCAGGTCGTCGAAATGCGGCACCTTGCGTTTCGCACCGCCGCCGCGAATGTCGTAGATGCCAGTCGCCGCCGCACGGCGAATCTCGGCATTCACGCTCTGGCTGAAGGTGGCCGATTGGATGGGTTGGGTGCGCGGGGCGCCGCTGTGGTCGTCTTTCATGGCTCTGGCCCTCAATAAGCGTTGTCGATGTTGAAATTATAGAGTTGCCGGGCCGACCCGTAGCGCCTGAACTCTTCGGGCCGCGCATCGCAGTCGCCGCGTTCCAGAAGATCGGCCAGCAGCGCGACATGCTCCGGGCGCATCTCCTTCTCGATGCAGTCGGCCCCCAGCGACTTGACCGATCCGCGCACGAAGAGCCGGGCCTCATAGATCGAATCGCCCAGCGCATCGCCCGCATCGCCGCAGACGACCAGATTGCCAGATTGAGCCATGAAGGCCGACATATGCCCGACATTACCATGCACGATGATATCGATGCCTTTCATCGATATGCCGCAGCGCGACGACGCATTGCCCTTGATGACGAGCGTGCCGCCATGGCCGGTGGCCCCGGCATATTGCGAGGCGTCGCCGTCGATCACGACGGTGCCCGACATCATGTTCTCGGCCACGCCCGGCCCGACAGAGCCCCGGACATTGACCGTCGCCTGCTTGTTCATGCCCGCGCAGTAGTAACCGGTAGAGCCTTTGACGGTCACGTCGATGGGCGCGTCGAGACCGACGGCAATCGCGTGGCTGCCGCGCGGGTTCTCGATCTCCCATGCGGTCAGGTTGGTCGCCTGCGCCTGCGCCTGTAGCGTCGCGTTCAGATCGCGCAGCGGCGTGGTTGCCATGTCGATGATCTGCATCTTACGCGGCCTTTTCCGTTGGGGTGGGGGTGTCGTTGTGGCTCCAGAAATAGACGGTCGCAGGTTCCGGCTCCCAGACGCGGGCCTGCTCGATGCCCGGCAGGTTCACCAACGCGCGGTATTCGGAGCCGAAGGCCACGTATTGATCGGTTTCCGCCATCACGGCGGGTTTGCAGGCAATCGGGTCGCGCACCACGCCGAACCCGTCCTTGGTGCCGAAAACGAAGGTGAAGAAACCGTCGAGATCGGTCAGCGAGCCTTCCAGCGCCTCGCCAAGGGTCGCCCCGTTCTGCATGCGCCATGTCAGGTAGGCCGCGCCGACCTCGGTATCGTTCTCTGTTGCAATCTGCATACCTTCGCGCCGCAGCTTGCGGCGCAGACGGTTGTGGTTGGACAGCGACCCGTTATGGACAAGGCACTGGTCAGCGCCGGTGTTGAACGGGTGTGCGCCCATGGTCGTCACCAGCGACTCGGTCGCCATGCGGGTATGGCCGATGCCGTGCGTGCCGGACATCGCGCGCAGGTCGAAGCGTTCGGCCACCTCGGTGGGCAGACCCACCTCTTTGTAAATCTCGACCGTGTCGCCCGATGACATCACCCGGATATCGGGGGTTATCCCGGTGAGCGCGGCGGCGGCCTCGGCAAGTTGACCGCGCGGGATTTCGAGAACCACATGGGTGTCCTTGCGGCGCAGGCGCACATCGCCGCCAAGCGCGGCCCGGAGATCTCCCTCCAGCGTGGCGAAGGCCTGATCGGGTGTGTCCGACTGCACCGTCAGCTTGGACACGGATGGATCATCCGCGCCATAGATGGCGATGCCCGCGCTGTCGGGACCACGATCCGTCATTGTGATAAGCATGTCCGTCAACATCGACCCAAGCCGTGGTTGAAGCGCCTGGTCCTTGAGAAAAAGCCCGACAATCCCGCACATCCGTGTCTGCTCCATGACTTGATTCCGCCCCTTGGGGCACCGCTCACAAAAGCTAGCATCGCGATGCGTGATACGCAATCAAAGTAAAAAAAGTTTCCCTTTAGGCAATATTTTTCACGTCACCCTTCGGCGCGTCCGCCTAAAAAAGCGGCACCACTCCAGATCAATTGCGCTGCGGGTAGCTGATGATCGACAGATACCGGATCGGGAACTTGATCAATTTCTCAGGGCCATGCGGCGCGTCGGCATCGAAGAACAGCGTGTCCCCCGGCTCGAGCCGGTAGGCCTCGCTGCCATGGCGGTATCCGACAACGCCTTCGAGCATGTAGATCGTCTCGATCCCGTCATGCTGGAAGGTCTGAAACGTGTCGGATTCGTCGTTCAGCACGATCAGGTAGGGCTCGACAATTACACCGCTGTTGTTCGATCCGATATGGCCAAGCAGCTTGTACTGGTGCCCGGCCCGCGTGCCCGCCCGTTCGGTTTCGACGCCCTCACCGGCCTTGGTATGCACCGCCTCGCGCCGTTCCTCGTATTGCTTGAAGAACGCGGTCAGCGGAACCGACAGGGCATTTGCCAGCGCCTGAAGCGTTGTCAGCGACGGCGAGGTGTTGCCGTTCTCGATCTTCGAGAGCATGCCGATGGACAGGTTAGTCAGCGCCGACAACTCCGCCACCGTGATGTTCTGCTTCTTGCGAAACGCCCGAACCTCGCGCCCGATGGCAACTTCGAGAACCTTTTCCTTTTCCTCCAATTCCTTATGGGGATCCTGCGTCAGCCTGGCCAAGTTTTCCGCCTTTTGGATTTTGATGAACTCGATGCTTTCGCGACTATACGGAACTTCTGACGACAATCCCACGGTGAGATTGTTTGGTTTTCATCCTGAAATGGCTGGCCCTGGCATAAAAATTCTCACCAGTGACTTCTTCGTCTACGGCTTATCGCCGCTTTCAGGAAAACACGCGACACGATGACCGCCAAATCCTCCATGCCGAGGAACTCTTTCCTCTTGAAGACCGGGGGGCGTACCGCGCTTACGGCTCCGTGGCCCGGCGCGAGTGGTGCCTGACGGCCCCGTAGTCGCTACGGCCGGGTGACACCTGCTCAAGCGGTCGACATTCGAAAGCAAACAAAAGGTTCCGCGCCCACGATTTACATGTCAGGATCGTCGCATCCCACGGGGCTGTCTCGAATTGATCGCCCACCCGTGCAAGCGTCAAGGGCATCGCTCGCTACCTCTCCAGATGCAGGTAGACCCGTCGGTTCTGACGGCCCTTCTTCTCGAATTTCCCGAGCCGCAGCGTACCAATCTCACCGGTTCGCGCCACATGAGTTCCGCCGCAGGGCTGCAGATCGACCTCACGCTCGCCTTGCCCGATCCGGATCAGCCGCACCCTGCCCGCGCCCCGGGGTGGGCGCACCGACAGGGTCTTGACCAGCCCAGGATCGGCGTCGAGATCAGCCTCGGTGATCCAGTCTTCGGTCACGGCCAGATCGCGATCAACCAGCAGGTTGAGATGCTCTTCGAGCGTGGCGCGGTCCTCGGGCGTGTCGGGCATGTCGAAATCCAGCCGCGACCGGGTCTCGCCGATGGCACCGCCTGTGACCGGCAGCGGTATGACGACTGACAATAGATGCAAGGCCGTGTGCATCCGCATATGCCGGTGCCGCCGCTCCCAGTCCAGAACCTGACGCAGCTCGGTTCCTATCGGCGGCAAGGTCTGTGGCTCTGCGGGGACAAGCGCGATCTGCGTCCCCTCCGCCTTGACACTGGTCGCCACGCTCAGATCGCCCCGCCCCCAGTCGAGCCGCCCGCTATCGCCCGGCTGACCGCCCCCGGTGGGATAAAAGATCGTACGGTCGAGCACGACGCCGCCTTCGGGCGAATGCGCAACCACGCGCGCCGCGGCCTCGCCCAGATAGGGATCGCTGAGAAACAGGCGTTCGGTCATCGTCCGTCGCCCTCGCCGTCCGCCGCATCGGAATCGAAATCCGCTTCGGTCTTCTGCACGCGGGCGGTGCTGGGAGGCGCCGCTTCCACGGAAGGGATCGTCGGCGCGCCAGCCTCGCCCGCCAATGCCGCGGGCATCGCATTGCGGAACCACACATCCTGCTGTGGAAAGGGAATCTCGATGCCGTTCTCGGCGAACCGGCGCGCGATTTCATGATTCATGTCCGAATGCACCGTCATCACCCAGTTCACATCGCGCAGGATCGCCCTGATCTCGAAATCGAGCGAACTGGCCCCGAAGCCGCGAAACACGACATTGGGCGGCGGGTTCATCAGCACCATCGGATGATCCTCGGCGATCTCCTGCAGGATTTTCTCGACCTTACGCGTTTCGGTGCCATAGGCCACGCCCACAGGCACGATCACCCGACCGACGGTGTTACCCCTTGTATAATTGGTCACCGTGCCGCTGACAAAATCGGCATTGGGCACGATCACATCGGTGCGGTCGAAGGTCTCGATCCGTGTGGAGCGTACCGAGATGGATTTCACATAGCCATGCTGGCCACCCACCTCGATCCAGTCCCCCTCGGAAATCGGCCGCTCGATCAGCAGAATGATACCGGCCACGAAATTTGACACGATGTTCTGCAAGCCGAAACCGATCCCGACCGAGAGCGCACCGGCGACAATGGCAAGCGAGCTGAGATCGATCCCGGCGCTGGTGATCGCGATCAGCGCTGCCAGGAATATCCCCACATAGCCCGTGCCCGAGACGATGGCGTTGCGCCCGCCGGTGTCGAGCTTGGTCTTGGGCAGGATGGTGTTGCGCAACGCCCCCTGCAACAGCCGGGTCGCCAGATAACCGAGCGTGAAGACCAGCGCGAGAGTGAGGAATATCGCGGGAGAGATCCGCGTACCGCCCAGACTGACCCCCTCGGTGAAGCGGGTCCAGAATTCCACCAATTGCGCCGCGCGCGCGCCCCAGATCAGCGCGAAGACCGGCAGCGACAGCAAGATCAGCACAAAGCCCGCCAGAACCGGCAGGAGCGAGTCCTGCGCCCTCTGGCGATTGCCGGTGATCATCACGTAAAGCTCTGTCAGAAGGCGTTGCAGGATCAGCAGCGAGGCCAGCAGCATCAGCGACAGCACCGTCGGCAGCAGCACCGCCTGCGCCGCCTTGACATAGCCGATTGCCGCCAGCACCGGGGCCAGCAGCGCAAGCCCGGTCAGCAACCGCGACAGAAGCCGCGCGATCCGCTCGCGAAAGCCGGTTTCGCTGTCCGATTCGGCCTCGCAGGCCCGCACATGCAGCGTCAGTAGATGGGAGAGTCGCCACAGCAACAGCCCGGTAAGCGCAATCACCGGGAAGACAACGACATTTGTCGCCTGCTCGCTCCAGTTCGCCCCTTCGGCCACCTCCTGAATGAAGTAGAAGGCCGCCAATACCAGCCCCATGAGCGCCCCGTAGAGACGCCCCGAATAGCGACAGCGGTCATCGAGGTTGAGCACCGGGCCGCGCGGTTCGTGTCGGGGGAATACCCTTTGCGCCAGCCAACGTGCCAGAAGGAAGATGAAGGCCGCAGGCAGCAGAGTAGAGAGGACAAGGTCGGCATGCGTCCCGGTAAGACCGGTCGCCTCTACGGATCGCAATAGCGCATAAACGCCTGCATATGGCAGGAACCATTCACCCAGCGAAATCAGGAAGGTGCTGATCCAGCGGCCGGCACTCGGCTCGTCTTGGCTGAGTTGCCGCATCAGGCGCAGGGCCCAGTACCGGCCACGCGCCAGAAGGACCAGTCCGAGCAGCAGCCAACCCACCACCGCGGGCAGGCTGTCGTTGAATACCGAACGGCCGACGGGGCTGCGCCAGTCGAGCATGACCTCTGTCCGGATCGACCCGGCAAAGCCGTAGAGCTCGCCCAGGGCTGCGGGCCAGTGCAGCGGATTGACTGGCGTCGGCCCGAGGCGCAGCAATTCGGCGGTCTGCCGGTCGCGGATGGTCTGGTCTATGCCCTGGATCAGCCCGTCGGCGCGGCTCCGCGCGAGATCCGCGGTGCGCACCGGTGCCTCAAGACGGGTGAGCCGCCGATTGAGTTCCTCGCGCTGCGCGGCGATGTCCTCGGGCTCGCGTCCCTCCTCCGGCACCGGTCCGAGCGCCTGCAACTGGTCTCGAACGGTCTTGATCGTGTTGGCATTGGTGCCCAGTGCATCGGCGAATTCCTGGCGAAAACCGGTCACCTGCTGGCGCAGATCCTCCAGCACCGGGGTTGACACTGAACCGCTTTCAAGCGCGTTCTCGACCCGCGTGGCAAGGGATTCCCACGCCTCGTAATCCGGGCCGCCAAGGGTTTGCTGGGCCACCGCAACGGGCGCTGTCGACACGGTTGCCGCCACGGCAAAAGCAAGCGACAGAACCAGACAGATCAGTCGCAGGAGACGGGTCACTCCACGAAGACTCCTGGAATGGAGCGCGGTGCCTGAGCAAGCCAGTTCGGTGTCGGAAGACCCTTTTCGCGCAGGAATTCGGGATTGAAGAGCTTCGACTGATAGCGCGTGCCATAATCGCACAGGATGGTGACGATGGTGTGTCCCGGCCCCATCTCGCGCGCCATGCGGATCGCCCCCGCGATATTCACACCGGTCGAGGCTCCCATGCATAGCCCCTCATGCTCGAGCAGGTCAAAAACGATGGGCAGCGCCTCCTCGTCTGGGATCTGGCAGGCGAAATCCGGCGTGAAACCCTCGAGGTTGGCGGTGATGCGCACCTGTCCGATGCCTTCCGCGATCGAGGACCCCTCGCTCTCCAACTCGCCTGTCGTGTAGTACGAATAGAGCTTGGCCCCCATCGGATCGGCGATGCCCACTTTCACCCTCTTGGGCTGCAACGCCATGCCGACACCCGCAAGTGTCCCGCCCGAGCCCACGGCACAGACAAACCCGTCCACCTTGCCGCCGGTCTGCTCCCAGATCTCGGGACCGGTGGTCTCGACATGTGCTTGGCGGTTCGCCACATTGTCAAACTGATTGGCCCAGATCGCGCCGTGCGGTTCGGTTTTGGCAAGTTCTTTTGCCAAACGCTCGGAATAACGGACAAAATTATTTGGATTTGAATAAGGGGCGGCCGGCACTTGCACGAGGTCCGCACCCGCCAGGCGCAGCATGTCCTTCTTTTCCTGGCTCTGTGTCTCGGGGATGACGATCACCGTCTTGAAGCCGAGGGACGCGCCCACAAGGGCCAGCCCGATGCCGGTATTGCCCGCCGTGCCCTCGACGATGGTGCCGCCCGGCTCCAACTCGCCGCGCGCGATCGCGTCGCGGATAATGAAGAGTGCGGCACGGTCCTTGACGGATTGACCGGGGTTCAGAAACTCGCATTTTCCGAGGATCTCGCAGCCCGTCTCCTCACTCGCGCGGCGCAGCCTGAGAAGGGGGGTGTGCCCCACGGCGGCGGCCAGATCCTGTGCAATGCGCATTCCCGTTGCTCCTGTGCTCGACGTTTCCCTGGGTTTAGGGCTTCACCAGCCGGAACTCAAGCCGATGCACGCAACCGTGCGCGTTCCCGCTCCAGCCAGATGAGGCTCAGCACGAGCGGGCCATTATTGGCCTCGCCGCTATGCAAGAGCGCGACGGCCCGGTCAAACCCGATGACATGGGTGCGGATATCCTCGTTCTCGGTCTCCAGCCCGCCCCGGCCGGGCGTGGCGTCTGGCAGATCGCACAGGCCCAGAAAGAGGTGAAACAGCTCCGTCGAATAGCCCGGTGTGCAGTAATGCGTCGAAATCTTCTCCAGCCCGCGCAGATCCAGCCCCGCCTCCTCACGGCATTCGCGAAACGCGGTCTCTTCCGGCGTCTCGCCCGCGTCGATGCGGCCCGCAACCGGCTCCAGCATCCAGGGTTTCGGGTCGCCCCGGCCGTAGGGGCCCATACGGAACTGCTCGACAAGCAGAATACGGTCGCGCAGCGGGTCATAGGGCAGAACCAGCGCGGCATCGGTGGCGACAAACACCTCGCGCTGCAAGACGGGGCTTTGCGTGCCGTCAAAGCGCGGGTGGCTGAGGTGGTAGCGGCGCGTGCGGAAGAACCCGGCATGCAGCGTCTCGACGTGCCTGTCCTCGACCTCGGCGCGCGAGCTCTGGCTACGCAGATCCGTCGGCGCGGCCGCGCGTGCCGCTGATTGCGCGGCCGCGCGCGACAGGATCATCGCTCGGGTCCCGCCCAGATCGGCGACGGAGCGATGGGGCATGTCCTCGACAATCTCACGCGCCGCCGCGCAGAGTGTCACCTGCGACGGCTCGGACCAGCACCCGGCCTGCCAGGCCAGCGGGCCGGGGCAGCCTGCAAAAGCGCATGCCGCCCTGACCTGCCCTGCCACCTGCACGGTGACCTCGCAGAGCGGGCCAAGCCCAAGCACCTCACCGACAAAAAGCAATGTCCCCACATCCGACGCAGCGTATAGCAGTCGCCCCTCGACGGAGCCAAGCCCGCCGACCAGCCCGGGCATCGGCAACGCCACCACCTCCGCGCTCAGTTCATGGTCGGTCAGAGTGGCCCCAGGCGCACGGTCCAGACTCGCCGCCCCGAGCGCCGCCGTGAGAAAGCTGCGCTCCGCCATTGGCCCATAGAGGAAAAGCGGAATCGTCACGACCAACGCCGCGCCACCCATTCTGCGATCACGCCCACCAGAATGCCGCCCGTCATAAGTGCGCCGATCAGCGTGCCGTCGAGCATGGTCAGAACATATTCCGCCGCCAGTTCGAACATCGAGGTGATCCCCTCGACCGCGCCATCATAGCGATTGTCAAGCGCGCGCTTGAGCATCTCGTTCAGGCTCTGGAGAAACACCGCCCAGAACACCAGGGCGGCCACGCCCGTCAGCCCCGCGCTGAAGCTCTGCGCATAACCATATCCGAGACGTCGACCGGTGACGCGCCATCCACAGAGCAGGCCCAGCCCGGCATTGACGTAGTTGAACCAGCCGAAATTCGTGTCATCCGGCATGAGAGGGCGAAACAGGTCAGAGCCCACCCAGCCCACGATGCCAAGCCCGATGGCGGCGGCGAGCTTACCCATCGTGGGCATACTATCGGTTACAGGCATCTATGCGGGCCTTGAGATGGTGATCTGGGTCACATCGCAACTACCCCCTTTGAACGCGCCCGCGCAAGAGGTGAGATAGAAATTCCACATCCGGCGGAAACGGTCGTCAAAGCCCATATCGGCAATCTCGCCCCATTTCTCGTTGAAGCTCTGGTGCCAGCGCCGCAGCGTCTGGCTATAGCTCTCGCCGAACTCGATTGAGCCAGAAATCGTCAGCCCGGCGCGCTCGATCTGCTGTCGCAGGACGGTCGGGCTGGGCAGCATGCCCCCCGGAAAGATGTATTTCTGGATGAAATCCACGTCATTGCGGTAGCTGTCCCAGCGACCGTCCTCGACGGTGATGATCTGCAAGGTGGCCTGCGCCCCGGGGCTGAGCCGGTCGCGCAAGCTCTCGAAGAACACCGGCCAATACCGCTCGCCCACGGCCTCGAACATCTCGATGCTGGCGATGCCGTCATAGGTGCCGCGCTCGTCACGGTAATCCTGCAACTTGAGCGTCACCTTGTCCGACAGCCCGGCCCGCGCAATCCGCTCGCGCGCGTATTTCAATTGTTCCTCGCTGATCGTGAGGCCGGTCACGCGCAGCCCGCGCTCTCCCGCCGCATATTCCGCGAACCCGCCCCAGCCACAGCCGATCTCCAGCACGTGATCGCCCGGTTTCACGCCCATCCGATCGACCATGCTGGCATATTTCGCGATCTGCGCCTGCGCCAGACTGTTGCGCCCCTCGTCGAAGATGGCGCTGGAATAGGTCATCGTGTCATCCAGCCACAGCCGGTAGAAATCATTGCCCAGATCGTAGTGATAGCTGATGTTGCGCCGCGCCTGTGCTTTGGAATTGCGCTTGAACCAGAACCGGACACGCTCATAGAACTGCGCGATCCTCTGGCCCGGATAGCCGTTGTAAATGCCGTCATCCTCGTTCAGCAGGTCCATGAAGGATTGCAGGTCCGGCGTCGACCAGTCACCATCGAGATAGGCCTCGCAGAACCCAAGATAGCCCTCGCGCACCAACCGGGCAAAGACCTCAGGGTCGTGGATCTCCAGCACCGCCACCGGGCCGGGGCGCGGCCCTTCAGCGCGAAAGACCCGGCCATCGGGCAACACGATATCGAGCCGTCCGGCACTGATCTGGCGGGCCACGGCAAAAGAGCGGGCGAAATAGCGCGGCAGGTCGGTCTGGCCGGCGGCGTCGGTCAGGATCATTCGATCATTTCCTCGTTTCTCATCGTCAAGGCTATTGGCATCGGTCCCGCGTGGGCAAGATTTTTCAACTGCGGCGATGAACATTCAGAACCCTCGTGCTTCATATGCGGCGAGCGCGCGTTCACGCCCCTCTTTCAGACCCACCACCGGGGCCGGATAGCGATCCTGCGGCGAGAGACCCCACGCACGCGGGACCGCATCGAAATAGGTCAGCGCCGTCTCGCTCGGGCTGCGCGTGCCTTCCGCGATCCAGCGACGGATGTACGCGCCCTCAGGATCGAACTTATGCAGTTGCGTTTCCGGATTGAAGACGCGGAAATATGGCGCTGCATCCGGCCCGCAGCCCGCCGCCCATTGCCACCCCATGGCATTCGAAGCCGGGTCCCAGTCGATCAGGCAATCGGCGAACCACTCAAGGCCGATCTTCCAATGGGTCATCAAATGCTTGGTCAGGTAGGAGGCCACGATCATCCGGGCGCGGTTGTGCATGGTGCCGGTCACATACATCTCGCGCATCGCGGCATCGACAAAGGGCACGCCGGTGCGGCCCTGTTTCCAGGCGATCACCTCGGGCCTGTCGGCATCCTCGTTCCACGGAAACGCATCCCATTCCTCGCGCCAGTTGCCGGACGCGATGCGGGGCGTGTGATAGATCAAGTGATAGGCGAACTCGCGCCACACGAGCTCCTTGAGCCACGTCTCGGCCCCATGTGCCCCCTCGTGCAGCGCACGCCGCCCGGCATGCCAGCACTGGCGCGCGGATACTTCGCCATAGGTCAGGTTCTCGGACAGGCCCGAAGTGCCGGGCTTGGCGGGCAGATCGCGGGCGGTGGCGTAATCGGCAATGGTCCCGCCGACGAAGCCCCCAAGCCGCCCCTGCGCCGCCGCCTCGCCCACGCATTGATGCGGCAGGCAAACCTCGGCCCCGCGCTGCATCGCGGCCGCAAGGTTCCAATCTTCCAGACGCTCGCTTTCGGGCCAAGCCTCGGGCGCAGGCATGTGCGATGGCGTGCTCTCGGGGGCCGGCACATTGCGGTTCTTCACCGCACGCCAGAACGGGGTATAGACCTTGTAGAACCCGCCCTGTTGCGTCTCGACCGTCCAGGGCTCGAACAGCAGATGCGCGTTGTGCCTCTCGGTCTTGATGCCACGCACTTTCAGCGCGGATTTTATCGCACTGTCGCGGGCAATCGCCTCCGGGTCGTAGAGCCGGGACCAATGCACCGCCCGCGCACCCGTCTCCTTGGTCAGGTCGAAGAGCACATCGCACGGGTCCCCGCTGCGCAAGATCAAACGGCTGCCCTTTGCCGCCAGCGAGTCCGAGAGGTCACCAAGCGACAGGCCAAGCCGCCATTTCGGCGCGGCACCCAACAGCGCGACACTGTCATCGTGAATGAACACGGCAATGACAGGCCCGCCACCCGCGCAGGCTGCCGCCAAGGCAGGATTGTCGCTCAACCGCAGATCACGGCGCAGCCATACGATGCTCGGTGGTATCTCGGTCATGCCCCGCCCTGCTCTTTCAGTGTCCTACGCAAGGCCGCCGGGGACGGATCAAAGAATATCGTCGAGCGCGGTCAAAAGCTTGTCCACCTCCGCGCGTGACGTGTAATGCACAAAGCTGAGCCGCAGCACGCCCTTTTCCGTATCCACGCCCATGGCCTGCAACGGCCGCACCGCGTAAAAATCGCCGCCCCCCGCCATAATGCCATGCGCGGCCAGATCCGCCGCTGCCTCGGCCCCCGGACGGTTGAGCGCGACAGCCACGGTCGGGGCCTTGGCCCCGGCATCGGTTGGCCCGATCAGCCGCATGGAATTGCGGTCCTTGAGATAATCGAGCAGCGGCTGCAACAGCGCCGTTTCATGCGCGCGCATCAGGTCATGCACCCCCGCATTGCGTGCACCCGCCGCGCCGTCGATCCCGTGATGCGCGGC
Source organism: Roseovarius sp. MBR-154 (assembly GCF_053628595.1). Classification (NCBI taxonomy): domain Bacteria; kingdom Pseudomonadati; phylum Pseudomonadota; class Alphaproteobacteria; order Rhodobacterales; family Roseobacteraceae; genus Roseovarius; species Roseovarius sp. MBR-154. The sequence goes on along the minus strand of NZ_JBRJGR010000023.1, from coordinate 8,216 downwards.
AAGCGCGTCGATGTAATCGGCCATGCCCGCGCTCGCCGCGACCTGCGCGTGATCGGGTCCGGCGGGGGTAAAGCGCTTGTAGAGCGTATCGGCGTTGAAGTAATGCGCCTGATTGGGCAGCAGGCTGCCCAACTCGCGGCGCATCACCATGATGCCCTGATGCGGGCCGTAGGTCTTGTAGGCCGAGAAGAGATAGATATCGGGGCCCATGCCGCCCACGTCCGGCAGGCCGTGCGGTGCGTAACTCACGCCATCCACGCAGACAAACGCCCCCGCCGCATGGGCAAGCGCGGTGATCTCGACCACCGGATTGATCGCGCCCACCACGTTGGAGCAATGCGGAAAACACACCAGCCGCACCCGCTCATCCAGCAGGTTCTCCAGATCAGCCGGATCGAGCAGGCCGGTGTCCGGGTCGATCCGCCACTCGCGGATGTCGAATCCCTCATCGGCCAGCCGCCGCCACGGCCCCGAATTGGCCTCGTGATCCTGATTGGTCACGATGATCGCATCGCCCGGCTGCATCCATTGCCGGAACGCCTGCGCCAGAACATAGGTGTTCTGCGTGGTCGAGGGGCCAAAGCTGACCTCGTCGGTGGCCACCCCCATCATCGCCGCCAGCCTCTGGCGCGCCTCATCCATCTCCTCGCCCGCGAGACGGCTGGCATCGTAAGGGCCATAAGGCTGCACCTTGCGCTGCCGGTAATAGCGCTCCAGCCGGGCAATCACCGGCGCGCAGGTATAAGACCCGCCCGCATTCTCGAAAAACGCCTGGCCCGCAAGCGACGGCTCGGAAAATGCCGGAAATTGCGCGCGCACGAATTCATTGTCCAGTATCACGACCCCGTGTCCCCCGTCCTGATTTTTGCCTTACCAAACAGCAAAGCCCCCCGGGGTGCAACACCCGGGGGGCCTCTCATTGGTCCAGGTCAGGCCGGGATCAGCGTTTCTCGGACGCCAGCCCCTTCCAGATCGCGTAGCACATCACCAAGAGCACCAGCGTGAACGGCAGACCGGTCGAGATCACCGCCGATTGCAGCGCCGCAAGACCACCGCCGATCAGGAGCACGACCGCGACCGCGCCCTCGAAGATGCACCAGAACACCCGTTGCGAAACCGGCGCGTCGACCTTGCCGCCCGCCGTGATCGTGTCGATCACAAGACTGCCCGAGTCCGACGAGGTGACGAAGAACACGACAACCAGAATGATCCCGATCACCGAGGTGATCGTCGACAGCGGCAGTTCCGCAAGCATCTGGAACAGCTTGAGCTCAAGCGCCGCATCCTGCGCCCCGGTATAGCCATCGGCGACCACCTGATTAAGCGCCGTGCCGCCAAAGACGGTCATCCAGAGCACACAGACCAGCGTCGGGATGATCAGCACGCAAGTGATGAACTCGCGCACCGTACGGCCGCGGCTGACCCGCGCAATGAACATGCCGACGAAGGGCGACCAGGAAATCCACCAGGCCCAGTAGAACGACGTCCAGCCCTGCATGAAGTTGGTGTCTTCACGTCCGAACGGGTTGCTCAGCGCAAAGAGGTTCTGGAGATAGGCCCAGATGCTGTCGAAAAACAGCGTCAGCAGGAAGATCGGCCCGCCGACAAGGAACACGAACAAGAGCAGGATCGCGGCCAGCCCCATGTTGATCTCCGAGAGCACCTTGACGCCACCGTCAAGGCCACGCACGACCGAGACCAGCGCGATAGCGGTGATCGCGGAAATCAGGATCACCAGCAGAAGCGGGTTGTTAGCCACGCCCGACTCGTCGCTGTTGCCATAGGTGATGCCAAGAAACGAGCGCGTGCCCTCTGCCGCGTCACCCGATCCGAAGAGGAACGTCAGGCCTGAGGCCGTCTGCTCTGCACCAAAGCCGAGAGACGTGGCCAGACCGAACAGAGTGGCAAAAACCGCCAGCGTGTCGATGATATGGCCCCACCAGCCCCAGACACGCTCGCCCAAAAGCGGGTAGAAGGCAGACCGCAGCGTCAGCGGCAGACCCTTGTTGTAGGAAAACAGCGCAAGCGCAAGCGCCACAACGGCATAGATCGCCCAAGGGTGCAGACCCCAGTGAAAGATCGTCGCCGCCATGCCAAGTCGCTGTGCCGCCGCCTCGTCACCTGCCGCCGCACCAAGCGGTGCCCAGTCGGTGCGCGCGCCCTCTTCCATCGAGGTGCCACCGAGCGAGGAGGAGAAGTGGCTCATCGGTTCCGACACCCCGAAGAACAGCAGCCCGATCCCCATGCCTGCGGCAAAGAGCATCGCGAACCAGCCGACATAGCTGTAATCCGGCGTGGCCTCCGTTCCGCCCAGCCGGACCGAGCCATAGGGCGTCACGATCAGCAGCAGGCAGAAGATTACGAAGATATTCGCGGCCCCGAGGAAGAACCAGTCAAAGCCCTTGGTCACCGCCGAAAAGAGCCAGTCAAAAACACTCGCCGCCTGATCCGGCAGGGCCAGCGTGTAGAACACGAAGGCCACAACGGCGAGGCCCGAAATCATGAAGACCGGGTTGTGAATGTCGAGACCGAAGGGCCCGATCCTCGTCGTGATATTGTCCTGACCGATCTCGTAATCGGTCTCGATGATATCCGAGTCGCCCGTGGGCGCGGGGATACCCTGGTTCGCTGTTTCATCGGCCATTGCGGCCCTCCCTTGTCCCTTTGCCATGTCGCTCCGCACCTGACCCGGCCGCCCCTTTTCGGACGGGCGCGGGCGCGGGCGGCGCGCTGGCATTTTCAGCATTCAGAACCGGAAAGCACCCTTTCCCAGGCCGTCTTCAGGTGAAGGCCCCCGATCCCATTCGCCCCCTTAGGGTAACAAGCCCAGTTGTGAAAACACAACCGGTCAGCGGAGGATTGGGTGTGAAAAGCGACACATCGGGAGGGGCTGACAATTGAAAACGACCCGAATTCGCGCGTCCGAGGCGAAGATCAACCGGAGTGCTTCGCGCGATAGTGGCGCAGGACATGCACCCGGATCGCCGAGGCAAGACCCGCCTCAATGCCGCGCTCCGCGTCAATCCGGGCGGCCAGAGCATTGAGCGCGATGCCCTCCTCGGTCGCGATCTCTTGAAAGGCGCGCCAGAACTCTTCCTCGAGCGAGACGCTGGTGCGGTGACCGCGCAGCGTCAGCGAATGCTTGACCGGGCGCGCGCTCATGGCTGGCCCTGGAAGGGGGCGCTGCCCCCATCGCCGCACGCGGCGATTCGCCCAGGATATTTATGGCCAGAAGAAACCCGCATCAGTCATCCTCGCGGCGGTGCAGGTCGAGGATGCGGCGCGCCTTTTCGGCCTGCGTCTCTTCAAGGGTCTTCTGCGCCTTGGTTCGCCCGAAACGCGCCGAATTCTCGTCGGCGCGGGCCTTGTCGGCAGCCCGCGCCTTTTGCTTGCGCGCCCGGTTCAGATTGACCGGCCTGTCGCTCATCTCGGGCCGATCATGTCTTTTGGTCGCACCACGCGGTCAAAGGTCTCCGCATCCACAAAACCGAGCGCGATCGCCTCCTCCTTCAGCGTGGTGCCGTTCTTGTGCGCGGTCTTGGCGACCTTGGTGGCATTGTCATAGCCAATGGTGGGCGCGAGCGCCGTCACCAGCATCAGGCTTTCCGTCATCAGCTTTTCAATGCGCGGCTCATTGGCTTCGATGCCCATCAGCATCCGCTCGGTAAAACTGTCGGTCGCATCGCCCAGAAGCTGTATGGATTGCAACAGGTTATAGGCCATCATCGGGTTGTAGACATTCAACTCGAAATGCCCCTGCGACCCGGCAAACTTGATCGCCGTGTCATTGCCCATCACATGCGCCGCAACCTGTGTCAGCGCCTCGGCCTGCGTCGGGTTGACCTTGCCGGGCATGATGCTGCTGCCCGGCTCGTTTTCGGGCAGGATCAATTCGCCGAGGCCCGAGCGCGGCCCGCTCCCCAGAAAGCGGATATCGTTGGCGATCTTGTAGCAAGAGCCCGCCACCGTCGCGAGCGCCCCGGACAGGAACACCATCGCGTCATGCGCCGCGAGCGCCTCGAACTTGTTGGGGGCTGTGACAAACGGCAAGCCGGTGATCTCGGCCATGTTGGCCGCGACCGTCTCGCCCCAGCCCGGCGCGGTGTTAAGGCCGGTGCCCACGGCGGTGCCACCCTGCGCCAGCTCGTAAATGCCGGGCATGCAGGCCTGCACCCGCGCGATCCCCTGCCGGACCTGATGCGCGTAGCCCGAAAACTCCTGCCCAAGCGTCAGCGGCGTGGCGTCCTGCGTATGGGTGCGGCCGATCTTGATGATGTCCTTGAACTCATCCGCTTTCGCCTCCAGTCCCGACGCCAGCTTGTCCAGTCCCGGCAGCAGCACATCGCGCACGCTCATCGCGGTGGCGATATGCATCGCCGTGGGGAAGGTATCGTTCGAGGACTGTCCCATGTTGCAATGGTCGTTGGGATGCACCGGGTCCTTGGAGCCGATCTCGCCGCCGAGGATCTCGATGGCGCGATTGGCGATCACCTCGTTGGAATTCATGTTGGACTGCGTGCCAGAGCCGGTCTGCCAGACGACCAGCGGGAAATTATCGTCGAACTTGCCCTCGATCACCTCGCCCGCCGCCTGAATGATCGCATCCGCCAGCCGCGCGTCGAGCTTTCCGCTCGCCTTGTTGGCCTGCGCGCAGGCCTTCTTGATCACGCCCAGAGCCCGCACGATGGCAATGGGCTGCTTTTCCCAGCCGATCGGGAAATTCATGATCGAGCGCTGCGTCTGCGCGCCCCAGTACTTGTCGGCGGGCACTTCGAGAGGGCCGAAACTGTCGGATTCGGTGCGGGTGGCGGTCATCGCGAGATCTCCTTGACGGTTTGCCCCGTTCATAGCGAAGCCGGGCAAAAGATCAATACTGTATACAATTGAATACCAATGGGCGCAGCGGGCACCCTGCCCTATTTCCGAAAGCTGTCGAGACTGACCACATCCGCCTTGGTCGGTGCGTCCTGCTCGGCCTCCAGATCCTCGTCATCGGAGTCATCATCGTCGTGCTCGACCTCCTGTGTCTCGAAGCGCAGGCCGAATTCGACCGACGGATCGACAAAGGTCTGGATCGCGTCATAGGGCACATAGAGCCGTTCCGGCGCATCACCAAAATTGAGCGTGACGCCAAACCCCTCATCGGTCACCTCAAGCCCATCATACCAATGCTGCATGACCACTGTCATCTCGGACGGGTAGCGATCGCGCAACCAATCGGCGAGTTCGGCCTTGGGATGGGTGGTGTCGAAGGTGATGAAGAAGTGATGCGCGCCGGGCAACCCGTTCATCTGCACGTCGGTCAGAACCTCCTGAATGAGGCCACGCATGGCGCGATGCATCAGGTTTCCGTAATCGATCGAGCGCGACATTCTTTACCTCAGATCAGTTCTGGCATTCAGCATAGGGGATTCGAGGCAAAACAAAAGACCTGCAATGTGCCTCTCAGATCAATTGATGCCACGCCCCTGCGAGCACCGCAAGGATCGTCAGGACCCAGACCATCGACAGCCGCACGCCCAGCAAAAGCACCGCCGCCAGCAGCACGAAGACAAGGCTGAGCGGGCTGAATGTCCCCCAGACCGGCACCGGGCCGAAGGCGGTGTCGCGCACGCGCTCGAAGAGCACATGCAGCGCGAACCACACCGAGAGGTTGAGGATCACGCCGACCACGGCCGCCGAAATACCGGCCAGGGCCCCCTTGAGCCTGGGCCGGGCGAGGATTTGCTCGATATAGGGCCCGCCGGTGAATATCCATAGAAAACAGGGGGTGAAGGTGACCCAGAGCGTCAGCAGCGCCGCAAGCACGGCCATCCCCACCCCGCCCTGCGCATAGCCCGCCAGAAGGCCCACGAACTCGGTCACCAGGATCAGCGGCCCCGGCGTGGTCTCGGCTAACCCGAGCGCGTCGATCATCTGCGCCGTGCTCAGCCAGCCCTTGGTCGCCACCACCGTTTCGGTCATGTAGGCCAGCACCGCATAGGCGCCGCCGAAGGTTACCACCGCCAGCTTGCTGAAAAAGAGCGCCAGATCGGTCAGGAACGTGGCCCCCGCTGCCCACGCCACCAGCACCGGCGCAGCCCAGAGCGTGCCCCATGTGGCCACGGTGACCAGCGTGCCGCGCAACGGCACGGCGGGCGGGGGGATGGCTGTCTCTGCCTCGTCCCGCGCCCTCAGATACCCCCAGAGCGCCGCCGCCGCGATGATGACGGGAAACGGCACCGACAACACGAACATCGCCACGAAGGCCAGCCCCGCCAGCACCCAGCTTGCCCGCTCCTTCAGCGATTTGCGGGCGAGGTTCAAAAGCGCCTGCAACACAATCGCCACAACCGCCGCCTTGACCCCGAAAAACAGCGCCTGCACCAGCGGCACGCCACCATAAAACGCATAACCAAGGCCAAGCGTCAGGATCACCAGCGCGCCCGGCACCACGAAGAGCAGTCCCGCAATCAGCCCGCCCGACACGCCCCGCAGCCGCCAACCTGCATAGGTGGCCAGCTGCATCGCCTCAGGACCCGGCAGCAGCATGCAGAACGACAGCGCTCCCAGGAATTGACGTTCATCCAGCCAGCCGCGCCGCTCGACCAGTTCGGCGTGCATCATAGAGATTTGAGCCGCCGGTCCACCAAAGGACAAAAGGCCGATGCGCAGAAAGCTGCGATTGATGTCGGAGAGAGGGGGCGCGGTCATGCGGGTTTGTCGCGCGTGCGACCGGCTTGCGCAAGTCATAGTTCGATGACTCGCCGCAGAGGGTATGCAAGAGAGGAAAATGCAGGCTTCTACGTAAATTGGGTGATTCCTATGTAAATCAATCAGATGCGCTTTCAATAGGCTGCCAGACAGACACCGAACACGTGCAGAACGAACCAAGTCATTGTAAAACGGAAATTCCACCCTTCCTGCACGAAAATCTCTGCGGGCCTCTGTCGTCGCCACCCCCCGATCGGTTCAAGGGACCGATTTCCGTGCAGCGGCGCATGCACCGACTTCCTTCTCGAAAGGAGGGTGCACCATGACCACAAACCAACAAGGCCCCGGCTCCGCGACGCTGGAGGAACTCCGCAACTACTGGCGCATGCCCTCGCTGAGGGCCACGCGGGAGCTTGCAACTCGCCTTGGCGTGCGTCGCATCGGAGAACGCTATCCATGGCATTCCATCTGGGCCGCAGAAGGGCTCGCACCACCGGCGCCGCGTCTGTGGCCGGAATTGAAGCTGCCGCATATGACGACAGAGGATCTCGCGGGCATTCTGAAAGGGGCCAGACGCACAGCTCAGCGCGCGGGTCAGAAGAAGCCGGATGCGAGCTTTGCTGAGCGCCTGCGATTTCGAGAAAAGCCGAAACTGTGGCGGCGAGCCCAGGTGAACGACTGGGCCGCGGGCCTTCCCGTGCCGACCTACAAGACGCGGTATGCAACCAGAAAGGCCGGCCCATCCAAATCTCGACCGCGAAAGGTCCCCGATCGACCGCCATCGGAGGGGTTCGATCCCTTCGAGGAGGCACGGCTTGCGGACACGCGTGCCGATTAAATGACACCGCCCCCGAAGAACGGAAAAAATGACAAACACCCCACAAACCTCTTGCGGCATTCTTGCAAGTGCATGCATCCACGCCGCCAGCGCAACTAATTCGATAGGTGTTGATGCAGCTCTGCTGGTTCTTCCGAACGATGAGCGACCCAGGCGATCTTTCACCAGATGAGGCGTGACACAAGTGCGCGTGATTGGGGTGGTCATGTGCTCATGAAAAAAAGTCCCCAAAGAAACCACGGATGATGCGCTTATTCAGGAATTCCTGAACAACGGCGGCAAGGTCAGCATCGGGAAAACCAAGCCTCTTCCACGCGAGTTGGGTTTGAGCAATAATTCGTGGAACAACAAATTGACCAAAGAAGAAAAAGCAGCGCGCGAGAAAAAGTGACCCGTTCAGCGGATACTGATTTTTCCAAGTGATGCCCGCCGTTTCGGCCCACATGTATGTGTCGGCTGCTGTTCGCAATCGAGAATTTGGCACGATTTCGGAAATCGCTCATATGTATCCGGCCTGTTGATCGGCTCGCGGGCCGTGGCCTCGATAAGGTTGCGCACGCGCCGTGGTCTCATTAGCGGCAAGGTCTATGATGACCCAATGGGCCGTCAGACTCTGGGGGCGTATATTTTCCGTTCCATGCTGTCCTCTCTATCGCGAACTCCTTGTGGGCCGTGGAATACGTCA
>NZ_JBRJGR010000022.1:0-55494 GCF_053628595.1 Roseovarius sp. MBR-154 | reverse complement strand
CCATGCGCAACCTCCATCTGCTCAAGCAGATCCTATCGCAGGCGCCGCAGGCGTCAGGAACACTTCAATTCAATGGGGCGTGGCCGCCGCTTACTTTGGACTGGTAATCCCGAACAACTATCAGTTGGCTCGGAAAGCAGAGATAAATACCTGCAGGAGTCTCGGTCGCGGGTGATGGGCAGCGAATGGTCGCAAAGATACAACGAGGAAACCGATGAGCTTTGGGAGGGTAGACTCTACGACATCCACACTTGGCCACAGGAAAAAACCATAATTCAGTGGCAAGGTGAAGAGATCGCAATTGATGCGAAAGAGGAAATCGGCAGCGTAGGCGCGTGGCAGGCCTTCACGGAAACAGTGCCGAACATCGAGGTCCGCATTGGCGCGATATTGTCGCTGGAGCGCATAGCGCAGGACAGCACGCGCTACGACAAGGGGCGCGATCATGTGCGGGTGATGGAAATCCTTTGCGCCTATGCGAAAGAGAACACGCCCGTAGGAGACCACGATACAAAAGGCGCTACTCAGTCAAAACGTACCGAGCGCGATGCATGGATCAACAAACTACCAAATCCTCGGCAGGACATTCAGATAGCGTTGCGAGTGATTGGACGCCGATCCAGCGCGCAACGAGCGATAGAGGAAACGCATCTCGCACTTGATGGCCAATACAGGCTCGACCTTTCAGCGCTCAATCTTCGAAAGATAAACTTGACCGGTTTGAACTTCGATAATGCATTCTTGCGTGGCAGCTGGTTTGACGGCGCACTCTTGAACCACGCCAGTTTTAAAAACGCCAACCTTCTTGAAACCAGTTTCACCGCAGTAAGCGCTGCAAACGCACGGTTCCAGCGAGCAAACCTTGGCGCAGATTTTTCAGGTGCGATTCTTGATCGTGCAACATTCGAGTTCATTGAGACGGATGACGACGATAGTTTGTTAAGAAGCGAGAATGGCAGGTCTGCGCGTTTTACCGAGGCTCAGCTTTTGAACGCGTCCATTTCGTTTACCGGAAATCCGTCACGCCCAAGAAACTGGTTTATCGGTGCAAGGTTTGAGGGAGCCATAATGCGAGGATGCCTTTTCGAAGGGTTCAACCATTTCTTCGAGCATGAATGGCCTGACTTCTTTCATCACGGCACCAAGCATGAGAAAGGCCTTGCCTTTAGAAATTGCCACCTGACGGAAAACCTGGAAAAACGCTGTGCTCTTGAACTTTGTTTCGCTGACGGCAGCGTTACACTCTCCGACGGTTCGGGACCTGACAGTCCGAGATGGCCTGACAACTGGCCAAAGGCTGTTCTCAGCGATTTTGAGTATCGCGATGCATTGCGAAAATGGCGCTTGTCGCGCCCATGATTTTTGATCGGGGCCGATCTTCAAGTTGTCGGCTCATCCACGGCGGCGCGGCTCGGGGCGACGGTCTTTGCTGCAGGCGGATAAGCCCCGGCACGCGGCGGTCCTGCCTTGGCGGGCGCGCGCGCGGTCAGGGCCGCGTTAACCGGGCCACGCGCAGGGTCACGTCCGGCAAACCGGAGACACCCATGACCCGCATGACCAAGACCCAAACTCGCGCCCGCGACCTGCTGATGCGCGACCTCATCCACCTGACCCGCGAGGACTGGATTCCCGCCACGCTGACCGAGACGGTCCCCGCGGCCTGGCACACGCTGGAGGCCGATCTGGAGGTGGAGGAACCGCGCGAGAAGGTGACGCTCTATCTCGACCGGTCGGTGGCGCGGTTCTATCGCGGCATGGGGCGCGGCTATCACGCGCGGATCAACCGCCTCTTGCGGACATGGGCGCAGATGAAGATCGCAGGCGAGGTGCGGCTGGAGGAATACCTGGCGAAGCGGGTGGCGGGCAACGAGTAAGCGGGGGGGGAAATCCACCCTACGGGATCGCCGCGCGCGCGGTGCCAAGGGCGAAGCGCGCCCCGTCACACCCCGCGCAGCGGTACAACCTGCGCCTTGCCCGGCACCGCAACGCGCCGGATCGTCTCCGCGATGTCACCTGCCGTCATGCCCGCATCCGCATACATCTGCGCCGGGCTCGCCTGATCTATATACCGATCCGGCAAACAGATATTGCGGATCGCCAGCCCCCGATCAAACGCCCCGCGCGCCGCCAACGCGTGCATCACGATGGAGCCGAAGCCCCCCATCACCCCCTGCTCGACGGTGATGAGCGCCCGGTGATGCCGCACCAGCTGCATCAGAAGATCTGTATCGAGCGGCTTGGCGAACCGCGCATCCGCGATGGTCACCGAAATCCCCTCCTCGACCAGCATGTCGGCGGCCACCTGACACTCGAAAAGATGCGCGCCGAAACTCAGGATCGCCACGTCCGTGCCTTCCTCGATCACCCGGCCCTTGCCAATGGGCAACACCCTGCCCCGCTCGGGCAGTGCCGCACCAGTGCCTGCCCCGCGCGGATAGCGAAAGGCAATCGGCCCTGCGTCATGCGCCGCCGCCGTGGCCACCATATGCACCAGTTCCGCCTCGTCCGAGGCCGCCATCACCGTCATCCCCGGCAGATTGCCCAGATAGCCGATATCGAACGCCCCGGCATGGGTGGCACCATCCGCGCCCACCAGCCCGGCCCGGTCAATCGCAAACCGCACCGGCAGCCCCTGCAAGGCCACGTCATGCACCACCTGATCATAGGCGCGTTGCAGAAACGTCGAATAGATCGCGCAAAACGGCCGCAGCCCGCTCGCCGCCATCCCGGCGGCAAAGGTCACCGCATGCTGCTCGGCGATCCCCACGTCAAAGACACGACCCGGAAACCGCTCCGCCATCTTCGACACGCCGGTGCCGTCCGGCATCGCCGCCGTCACCGCGACGACACGCTCATCCCGCGCCGCCTCATCTGTCAGAGCCTGCCCGAAGACAGAGGTATAAGACGGCGCACCGGGTTTGGATTTCGCCTGCGCGCCCGTCATGGGATCGAATTTCGACACGCCGTGCCCCTTGTCGGCGGCATCCTCGGCGGGGGCATAGCCCTTGCCCTTGACCGTGCAGCAATGGATGAGCACCGGCCCGGTGGCCCGCGTCCGCGCCGCGCGCAGCACGGCCAGCAACTGCCCCATGTCATGCCCGTCAATGGGGCCGACATACTGGAACCCCAGTTCCTCAAAGAGCGTGCCCGAACCCGTGAGCCCCGTCACCAACTGCCGCGCCCGGCGCGCGCCGTCGCGCATCGGCGCAGGCAGCGCCGCCTCGAACCCTTCAGCCAATGACGCCACGCGCGCCAAGGGCTCGCTGGCATACATCCGGCTCAGATAGGATGACATCGCGCCCACCGGCGGGGCGATGCTCATCTCGTTGTCATTGAGGATCACGAACAGCCGCCGCCCCTCGGCGCCGGCATTGTTCAGCGCCTCATAGGCCATGCCCGCGCTGATCGCCCCGTCGCCAATGACGGCAATGGCGTCGCCCGTCGCCTGCCCCATGTCGCGGCCCACAGCAAATCCCAGTGCGGCGCTGATCGAGGTCGAGGAATGCGCGGCCCCGAACGGATCATGCTGGCTCTCCGACCGCTTGGTAAAGCCCGACAACCCGTCCTTCTGCCGCAATGTGCGGATACGGTCGCGCCGCCCGGTCAGGATCTTGTGGGGGTAGCATTGATGGCCCACATCCCAGATCACCTTGTCCATCGGCGTGTTGAACACCGCGTGAATCGCCACGCTCAACTCCACCACCCCGAGGGATGAGCCCAGATGCCCGCCGGTTTCCGACACCGCCGAAATCACCTCGGCGCGCAGCTCGTCCGCCAGCAGGGCCAGCGTGTCATCCGGCATCTGCCGCAGATCCGACGGCCCGGCGATCCGGTCCAGCAGCGGTGTCTTGGGTGTGTCCTGGGTCATGTCGGCCTCCTCCCCGGTGGCGCGGACGCCGCCCACGCAAGGGCGGCGCAAACTTGGGCCGGGGGCGCGATCATCCGCGCCCCCGCGCTTGGATCAGTTGCCGTAATCCGGCTCGCCACTCACGGTGGCAAGCTCCGGCCAGTCCTTGATCACATTGGTGCCCTGCAGGGGCTGCTGATAGCCCTTGTGGCAGGTCTTGCAGGCCGCCTTGGGCGCGTCCGCGTAGATCGGGCCAAGCCGGTTCTCGGGCAAGAGCCCTTCAAGCGGCACCAGATAGGTGTTGTTCAGCTCCAGCACCATCTGGATGCCCAGCAATTCCGTGCCCCATTGCGGCGTGACCTGGCTCGCATCATAGAAGGCGCGGGAATTGTGGCAGAACACACAGTTCACCCCGAGCGAATTGCTGACATAGTTCATCAGCGAATAGGTCCGCTCGGCCTGCTGGATACCCGGATAACCATCCGTGCCCGGCACACCGGCCACGCGCGACTCCAGATCATGCACCTTGATGCTCTCGCCATCGAGAAGGTATTTCTCCAGCGCGTCCGAGGGCAGCGAGGTGTATTGCGACTGCATCGTCACCCGGTTCTGGTTGGCCGACCAGCCTTCGGCGCTCTCATTCACCGGGCTGATCTTGAACCAGACATCCGAGGGCACCGGCTGACCACGGTGACAGGTGTAACAGGTCACACCCACTTCCTTGTTGGCGTTCACGTGCCCGGCCCATTCCTCGTTGAGGGTCTGGGTCATTCCGATCATCACATGCCCGACACTGGTCTGATAGCTTGCCGGGTCGTTGAAGAGATCGGGAATCCCCGTCCATTCACGCATCGCGGCCAGCAGCCGGTCGTAATTCTCGACCGTCAACCCCTCCAGCCCCGGCGGCACGTTCTCACGCGCCTCTCCGGCGGTCTCTTCGCCGCCCTGCGGCACCACCGGCGCGGAGGTCGAGGCGAGGAACGCCTCGATTCCCGGGTCCGGCTTGGCGAGATCGGCCTTGAACTCCGGCACCGACATGCCGATGCCGCGCGGCCCCGTTTGCAGGCTGTCCGTCTGATAGGGCGCACCAAAGGCGATCAGCATCGTCGCGGTGAAGATCGCCCCCCCGACGACACCCACAGCGATAGCCGGGCCGTAGATGTCCTTGGGGTTCTCGCGGTTCCATTTGTCAAACCATCTGGGAAACATGGCTCACTCCTCCTGTCCGATGAAGGCTTCGTAGGAGCCGTAAGCCTCGTAGCCATAAGAGCCGTCATACATGGGCGCGAAATTGTGCTCCTGTGCCCAGATGAACCAGTTATCCACCACGGTTCCGGTCAGCAGGATGCCGATCCCGCCGGTGATCGGCGTCAGCACCGCGAACCACCAGGCCCAGCGGTGAATGCCCTCCATCGTGGCGTTGAAGCCCATGGTCCAGCGCCAGAAGAGGGCGGCGCGCTCGCTTGCCGTGCCCCGGTCGACGATCTGCTCCAGCTCCCGGTCGCCGCCATAGCGGGTGACGGCCAGAATGGTCGCCCCGTGCATCGCAAAAAGCAGCACCGAGCCATAGAGGAACACGATCGAGAGACAGTGGAACGGGTTGTAGTAGAGGTTGCCGTAGCGGATCGAGAATGCCGTGGTCCAGTCAAGGTGCGGGAAGATGCCATAAGGCACCGCCTCCGACCATGACCCCATCAGCACCGGGCGAAAGAGGCCCAGCACCAGGAACAGCCAGATCGCCGATCCGAACGCCCAGGCCACGTGCTTGCCCATCTTGTGGCTCGCCGCCAGTTGATAGGCCCGCAGCCACCAGGCCAGCACCGCGACCAGCAGGAAGAACGAGCTGATGATATACCAGCCACCGTCATTCAGCGGCGGCATCGACAGGCCATGCTCCGGCCCCGGCGGCTCCAGCGCCAGCCAAAAGAGCTGCCGCAGGAACTCAGGCAAGGACCAGCCCACCTGCGCCAGCATGTTCATGCCGACGATAAAGAACCACAACAGACCGCTGGCCAGACTGACCACCCCCAGCATCCCGAGATTGATCGGCCCGATCTGGGCATTGCCCAGCCAACCGACGAGGGTGGAGAAGAAGGGCTTGCCCGAACGCTCGGCAGAGAGCCGCCCGCCGGTGTCGTCCATGCCCATTTCGGGCGTGCCCTGCACCTGCACCTGCGTAAAGATATTCTGATATTCAATCATGGTTCACATCCCTACCTGAGAGGGCCAGATCGGCAGCTCGAGCCACCAGTTCCACCATTCGGGCCAGCCCTTGGTCCAGACCGGGCCGGAAATGATGATGCAGACCGCCGAGAAAAAGACCGCGTTGATCGCCAGCAGGAAACCCAGACGGTGAATCCCCAGCGTGCCCACCGAATAGCCGATGAAATCGCGAAAGAACGTGTCCTCGTGATCGGGCGTCTTCATGTCTTCGCCCTTTTCGGGGTTCGCCGCCGACAGGATCAGACCACCATGCAGCGCCAGGGCCAGCGTGGTGGTGAAGAACAGCGTCACCGCCAGCATATGCGCCGGGTTGTAATGGAAATGCAGATAGGCGTAGCCGGTGTTGCTGACCCAGTCGAGATGACTGAAGATGCCATAGGGAAAGCCATGCCCCCAGGCCCCCATCAGGAGCGGGCGAAAGATCACCAGCGTGACATAGGCGAGGATCGCGAAGGCGAAGGCGAAGGGCACGTGATACCCGATGCCGAGCTTGCGGCAGATCTCCACCTCGCGCAGCGCCCAGCTGACAAAGGCACCGGTGGCGCAGATCGTGATGATCTGCCACAGACCGCCCTCCATGAGCGGCGCCAGGCCCAGACCATAGCTCAGGTCAGGCGGCGCGATATTGATGAGCCAGGGATTGAAGGTGCCCTGTTGCGAGGCCCCCCAAAAAATCAGGATGGTGCCAAGGAGGGCGAAAAAGGCCGTCGTGACCCCGAAGAAGCCGACATAGAACGGTCCGACCCAGAAGTCGAACAGATCGCCGCCAACGAGCGTCCCCCCGCGGACCCGGTATTTGCGTTCGAAACTGAGCAAAGCCATCGTCTTAAGTCTCCGCGTTCGGCCACGGGGGCGAGATCCGCCCGAGAGGCCAGTTCATATTGATCTTGAAAGCTGCGGGCGGGGCACCGGGCCGCGCCCGCAGCGGGCTTTAGACAAGCGTGATCACTGACCGTACTTGGCAGCCGCGATTTCAAACCAGTTGAAACCGTCGGTGCTCAGAAGCACGAGGTGGATCATCGCTGCCAGCAGAAACAGGAACACGCCCTGCGCCACGAACACGCGGCGGGGGTCGAAGATCAGCCAGATCTTGTAGAATTTAGCCATTTTCTTTCCCCTTTTTTCAGAACCACGGGAACCAGATGAAGGTTGCGATATGTGCAACCACTGCAATCGCCGAGAACAGCCAAAGGCCGCTCATGTAGACGGAATGCAGCTCCTGGGCCTGTTCGTCTGTGAGACCTGTGAAGGACAGGTCGGATTTATCAGCCATGAACTTTCCTCCGGAATGTTATGCTGACGCCGCGTTCCCCGCGGCCGGGTCCTTTGGGCCCTTCGTGGTCCCTCAGGTTTCTGTCCGCCCTTTCGGGCAGGCAGGTCGTATCTCGGTCATTGGCCATGCAGGCCTCAGACCGAGAAAATCGTCGGCGTCACCCGGTCCGCCTCGAGCCATGCGCGCGCCAGCGGGCCGCGCAGGTTGAGGGTACGGTGACGGATCACGTCGCGCATCCACCGCAGGGTTGCGAACGGGATGGCGACAAAGAAGATGCAGAAGAAATACACATGGTATTCCGCGCTGCGCGGGCGGCCCGCGCGGCTCCGCTGCGGCGGGTTGGATGTCATGTCAGTCATCGGTCAGATCCTCCTTGTCGGATGCTGTCGGAAGTGTGGAAAACGCCTGGATGGTCTCCAGGACGACACGTTCGTCGCCCTGACGCAGTGCTGCCTCCTCGGCGGCATCGCGCAGCGTCTTGGCGGCGGAAATTCGGGTAAGAACAGGGTGGCTGGACACGATCCGTTCCAGCTCGCGCGCGGCATCCGCATCCCACGGAAAATCGCGGCGCAGGGGCGTCGGCGTCGAGGGTCCGGCGTCCATCTCGGACCCCAGCGGCAGGATATGAAAGAGCGCATCAAAGAGCCCGTTGCACACCTCCTGCAACAGATACGTGGCCCCGGCATAGCCCATCATCGGCGTGCCCGTGGCGCGCCGGATCGCCGCCCCCGGAAATGACGCGGGAATGAAGGTGGGGCGCGGGCCGTGCCCGGCCTTTTGCTCGGCGAGATAGATCTTCTCGTTGATCGACCCCATCAGGATCAGCGGGCGCTTGTTCGCGATCAGCGACCGCACTTCCTCGTTGTTGGTTTTCTTGCCCGCGCAACGCGCCACCGCAAAGGCGCAGGGCAGGCCCAGATCATCCTCCAGGTAATTGCGGATACCGCGCGCATAGGTTTCCCCCGCGACGATCCCGAAATTCGCTGTGGCAAAGAAATCCTGCGTGACGCTGCGCCACAGATCCCAGACCGGTTTCAGCGTCGAATGCTTCTCGCGGGCAATGAACGGTTCCGGGTCAAGCCCCAGCATCTCGCCGAGTTTACGCAAGAACAATGTGGTCGACTCGACACCGATCGGCGCTTGCAGATAGGGCTTGCCCAGAACCTCGGCCAGACCGCGGCCAAACTCACGATACATCACGATATTGGCGTCCGAATTCACCAGGTTGCGCATCTCCGCGAGATGCGCGCCCATCGGCATCACCATGTTGACCTCGGCCCCGATCCCCTCGACCAGACGCCGGATCTCGGCCAGATCAGAGGGCATGTTGAACGTGCCATACATCGGCCCGAGGATATTGACGCGAGGGGCACTGCCCTCCTCGCGTTTCTTCTCGGGCGGCATGCGCCCCTTGGTCATGCCGAATTCGGTAAAGATCCAGGTCATCGCCCGGTCGGCGGACTGCCATTGATCCTCGTCGATGGTGCGCGGCAGGAACCGCTGGATATTGGTGCCCTGTGGCGTCACCCCGCCGCCGATCATCTCGGCGATCGAGCCGGTCACGACCACGGCAGGCAGCGCAGGATCGAGCGTGCCCCAGGCGCGTTTCATCGCCTCTTCGGTGCCCGCCCCCATCTCGCCCTCGCCCAGACCGGTCACCACGATGGGCAACTCATGCGGCGGCAGCGCGTCGGTGTAATGCAACACGCTCGTCACCGGCAGGTTCTCGCAGCCGACGGGTCCGTCGATCACCACCTGCAACCCCTTGACGGCGCAGAAGGCATAGACCGCCCCCCAGTATCCGCCCGCGCGATCATGGTCCTGAATCAGCATGGCGCACCGCCTTGCTGCGCACCGACGCAATACCGACGGAATACCGACGTGATACCGACCGCGATATGTTGAGCCATCCCGCGCATCAGATCATCTCCTGCGCCTTGGCCGCTCGGGCCTTCTTTTCAATCTTCTTGAGGTTGGTCGCCCGGAAATCCTCACGGATATTCGGATCGCCTTCCCACACGCCCGCCGTATCGCCAGTGCCCACACCCTCGAAGAAGGCGCGCATCTTGCCCATGCGGTCCTTGTTGCCCATCGCGGCATTGACCACCTCGGCCAGACTGCCCGCCCCGGCGGGGCCCATCAGCGGACGGGCTGACATGAGGTTCGTGAAATAAAGGCTTGGAATACCTTTCTCTTTTGCCTTTTGCACAACAGGTGTCGTGCCAATGGCAAGGTCCGGTTCCAGCGCCTCCATCGCGGCGCAGTCGTCTTCCAGCGAGGCGCGGAATTTCACCGTCACACCGCGTGACGTCAGCCATTCCGCATCCGCCGCAGACCACGGCGTCTTGGGACAGGCGGTGCCCACATACGGCACCTCCGCCCCGCTCTCGATCAGCAACCGCGCCACCAAGAGTTCACTGCCCTCATAACCCGACAGCGTGATCCGCCCCGTGATGGGTGCATTGGCCAGCCCCTCGCGGATCGCGGGTAGAAACGCGTTCTGCGCCGCAGCAACCTTTTCCTCAGACAATCCAAAGGCTTGCCCGATGTTCTTCAACCACTCAGCAGTGCCATCATGGCCCACCGGCGCGCTCCCCACGATGGGGCGACCAGCGGCCTCGAACTCGCGCACAGCAGCGGTATAGAACGGATGGATCGCCGCCACCGCCCCGCAATCGAGCGCCGCATAAAGCTCGCGCCACTCCCGGCACGGCACCACCGGCCCGGCCGCCAGCCCCATCGGCGCCAGCATCGCCCCGATCATCATCGGATCCGCCGGAAACATCTCGCCCAACAGGGTAACCGTAGGCCGGTCCGAGACGCCCGATTCCGGTGCCGCCACCGGCCCCGCCTCGACCTCCTTGCGCGCATAGTTGAGCATCGCCCCCGCCAGCACATCCTTGGCCTCGGCATGGGTGGGAATACCAAATCCCGGCACGTCGATGCCGACAATACGCACCCCGTTGATTTCCTTCGGCAAAAGCCGCAATGGCACCCCGCTCGCCGTTGGCACGCAGAGGTTGGTCACGACGATGGCGTCAAACCTGTCCGGGTCCGCCATCTCATGCACGCTCTCGCGGATATCCTCAAAGAGCTTGCCTGTGACCAGCGTCTCGGAATTGAACGGCACATAGCCGACCGAGCGCCGCGCACCGTAGAAATGTGAGACAAACGTCAGCCCATAGACGCAGCAGGCCGACCCGCTCAGAACCGTCGCCACCCGCTTCATCCGCAGGCCCACGCGCAGGCTTCCAAAGGCAGGGCACATGCTTTGCGGCTGATCATGCGGCCCCTTGGGATAGTCCCTGGCATATTGGTCGAGCAATTCGGACTGCCCCGCCATGCGCGCGGCCTTCTCCATCTCCGACCCCGAATGACAGCCCATCCCCTCCTGCGGCGCAGCCTCAGCGGCGGGGCCAGTGATCACGGGCGCGTCGGCGGCCCCGTCATATGTGACGTCATCGCTCATGCCGTCCGCCTTTGGGGGATGTCTGCGCCCCGGTCGGAAATCACGTCCACGGCCTCGATATCTGCCAGCAGGCGGCGCAATTGCTCGGGCCGGGCGCGCGCCAGCATGCGCTGCACCTCGGCCAGTGTCTCGCGGCGGGGCTGTTCAGGCGTCGTCATAGACCACCTCCAGCGATGCCTTGGGGGCGGCGTATTTGCCGCGCATGTCCTCATCGGTCGCAGGCTCCAGCACGTAATCACCGCCGGTATCCTTGCTGTCGAAGAGCGCAAGTAGCCCATCCTGATCCAGCGGATTGGGCCGCACCGGCGGGGCGATCGAGACTGCATCGGCGAGTTCGGCGAAAAGGCCACCCCACTGGCTCTGCGATGTGCCGACAATCTGGTAATTGGCGGATTTCTTGCGCAGGTCGTCATCCTGCGGAATGGCGGCCAGGACGGGGATGTCCACCGCCTTGGCAAAGGCCTGCGCCTCGCCGGAATGATCGTCCTTGTTGATCACAAGGCCCGCGACGCCGACATTACCGCCCAATTTGCGGAAATACTCCACCGCCGAGCAGACGTTGTTGGCCACATAAAGCGACTGCAGGTCGTTCGAGGCCACCAGAATGACCTTCTGCGCCATGTCCCGCGCGATCGGCAGGCCAAAGCCGCCGCAGACCACGTCACCGAGGAAATCCAGCAGCACGTAGTCGAAATCCCAGTCGTGAAAGCCCAGCTTTTCCAAGAGCTCAAAGCCGTGGATGATGCCGCGCCCGCCACAGCCCCGGCCGACTTCCGGGCCGCCCAGTTCCATGGCAAAGACACCGCCGCGCTTGAAGCACACGTCGCCGATCTTCACCGGCTCGCCAGCGAGGTTCTTCTTGGTCGAGGTCTCGATGATCGTCGGACACGCCTTGCCGCCGAACAAGAGCGAGGTGGTATCCGATTTCGGATCGCAGCCGATCAGCAGCACCCGCTTGCCCTGCTCGGCCATCATGTGGCTGAGATTGGCGAGGGTGAAGGATTTACCAATCCCGCCCTTGCCATAAATCGCGATGATCTGGGTCTTGGAGGTCGGTTCCTCGGTGATCAGATCGGCCAGATCTTCATGCGCCTCATCGCGCAGCCGCTGGTCGAAGTCCTTGAGATTCGGCACGTCGTCCTTCACGCTACGTCCTTCCAGTTGAGTATCATTTTCAGGCAGTCGGGGTCTCCGAAGGCCGTGCGATAGGCGCGCGGGGCGTCCCTAGCGGGCGCCTGATGGGTAATCAGCCCGCCAAGGCTGAGCGCGCCCTGGTCGATGAGCGAACTCACCGCCGCCAGGTCCTCGCGCGCCCATTCCGCCGCCACGCGCAGCCGCGCCTCCTTCATGAAGGCGGGCGGAAAGGCAAAGCTGAGCGCCTCGGGGTAAAAGCCGGCCAAAACGATCTCGCCGCCCTTCTGAATGCGCCCGATCAGATCGTTGAGGATTGCGGCATTACCGGACGCGTCAAAGATCGTGCGGTAATCGCGGCGCGGATCGTCTGCCGGGTCGATGACCTCGTAGCCCCGCGCGCCATTGCGGCGTCCCGGCTCGGTCTCCCACACGGTCGGCGCAGGCGCGCCCGCCGCAAGGGTGAGCCGCGCCAGAAGGCGTCCAAAGACACCGTGCCCGACGATCAGATCAGGCACCGCCTTGTCGAGCCCGGCCATCGCATGCCGCGCCGTGGCGGCAAGCGCCAGAAGCGCGCCTTCGGGGCCCATCTGCGAATCGATTCGCGTGACGCGGGCGGCGGATGTCACCAGCCGCGACGCCGCCCCGCCGAAGAGGCCATACGCCCCGTCAAAACAATCGGCTCCCGGCACGAACACATGATCGCCGGGCCTGTAGCCCGTGCCCGGTGCAGCCTCGACCACTTCACCTGCGGCCTCGTATCCCGGCACAAGCGGATAGCCCATGCCCGGAAACGGCGGCATCGTGCCATTCCAGAACAGCTTTTCGGTGCCGGTGGAAATCCCTGAATGGGCGATCTCGACCACGATATCTCCCGCGCCCGGCGCCTTGAGCGCAAGGGTGTCGAGATGAAGATCCTCGGGACCGTTCAAAAAGACAGCGCGGGTTTCCATGATCGCCTCCCAGCTGTGGCCCGTTTCCTGCGCGAAAGACTCAGCAGGCAGATACGGGTTCATGATGTCAGTCTACTCGGACATGTCTATGTGTCAAGTTTACGTTACACATTTGCCTGAAATACTGTCATTCCGCCTTAACGCAGCTCAACGCCCCGGTGATGTAAGGGCGCGGCGCGCGCGGGATCGTCACGGTGTCAAAGCCCGCCGCGCGACACATCTCGGCGATCCGCGCGGAAGAGCGCACGCGCCCGGTGCCCATGGCCATGGTATAAAAGGAAAAATACACGTCGCCTGCGCGTTCAGGCCGGGCCCCGCCCGACATCGGCTCGGCCACGATCAGCCGCCCGCCAGGCGGCAGCGCGGCATGGCACTTGGCGAGCAGGTCGGTCACGGTGTCATCGGCATGATCATAGAGCACGCGAATCAGCGAAATCGCATCTGCCCCCGTTGGCAGCGCCCCGTCGCGGAACGAACCGCCGCACAGATCCACCCGGCCCGACAGCCCCGCTTCGGCCATGCGGCGCGTCGCCTCTGGCATCACCTCGGGCAGATCGAAAAGTTGCAGCTCCAGTCGCGGATGGCGCTGCGCCACCGCGCGCAGAAAGGCCCCCGATCCGCCGCCCACATCCATCAGACGGCGCATCCCGCGCAACGGGATCATCCGCAGCACATCCTCGGCCACCATAACCTGGCTCTGCGCCATCAGGTCGGAATACCGCTCCGCCACATCGGGCGCGATGTCGCCCCCGGTGCCAAACACGTAAGGCCAGAACCGGGCCAGTTCCGTCTCCCCCTCGCCACGCAAGAGCGCCACGGGATCGGCCATATCGGCGTAAAACGCCCGGTGATGGCGAATCATCGCCTCCAGCCCCGGCACACCCAGCAGCGCGGCCCCGCGCCGCGCGAGCGTAAACCGCCCGTCGCGACGACGCTTCAGCAGATCGAGCGCCGCCCCCGCCTGCAAGAGATGCGCCATCCGGTCGGGCGGGATGGCCGTCGCGCGGGCCAGCGCCTCGGGCGCTTGCGGGCCGTGATTAAAAAGACGGCGCAGGATATCCAGTTCGATCAGCGCGAACAGGACCTGCGACTGCACGAAACCCTGCACGACATCAAAGAGCGCCGCTCCGTCGCGCCGGGCGATCCCCCGGCTGAACGGCAACCGGCTGGCAAGGCTCTGAAATCCGGGATTGGCGAGCAGCCGTGCGATGAGCCCCGCGCGCGGGCGGCGCGGGGCGGGGGCTGCGTCCTGCACCGCCATGCGGCTCAGACCGAGCTTCGGGCGCGGGCGGCAGGCACCTTGGGCATGATCTGTTGCGCCTGCTTGCGCACCATCTGCGCGAGCGCCGCCTCACCGGGGCAGGACGGGATCGAGGCAATGGCACCGGCCAGAATGTCACCCAACCGCGCCATAGCCCCCTCGACCCCCAGTTCCGCGACCGCATTGGGCCGGCCGTGCAGATCGTCCTGTCCCACCGGCTTGCCAAGGCTCGCCTCATCCAGCAGCGCGTCGCGCAGATCGTCGGCCACCTGAAACGCCTCGCCGATCAGCGCGCCCAGATCGGTCCAGTTCTCGGGCGCATGGCCCGCCGACAGCGCGCCCATCTCGGTCGCCGCCATGAACAGCGCCCCGGTCTTGGAGCGGTGATAGGCGCGCAGGTCGATCTCGGGCTCGCTCTCCCAGCCCTGCCCGGCGCAGATGCCGTTGGGCATGCCGGTCCGGTCCGAGAGTGCGCGTATGAGGCCAAGCGCACGGCCCGCATCCATCGCCTCAGCGCGCGACAACACGTCGAAGGCCATCACGATCAGACTGTCGCCGGTCAGCACCGCCAGCGGCTCGGAATAGGCGCGATGCACCGACGGTTTGCCGCGTCGCAGATCGGCATCGTCGAAACAGGGCAGATCGTCATGAACGAGGCTCGCACAGTGAATAAGCTCCAATGCCGCCGCCGCCCGGTCGGTGAGCGCGGGGCGATCGTCGCCGCAGGCCATGGCTACCGACATGAGGATCGTCGGCCTGATGCGCGCGCCGCCGGGCGTCGTGGCATAGTCGAGCGCCGAGGCCAGTTGCTGCGGGACAAGCCCGCCCTGCCCCCGCCTGATGGCACGGCGCAGCGCGCTGTCGATCCGGTCGGTGAGTGGCATGCAAGCCTCCTTCGCTCTGCGTATGTCACTATTGTATGACATGTCATGTGTAAATCATACTGGACACATTGCGCATTCGAGTCAACAATCGCCCCATGAGCGAGAGAAATTTCCCGGATTGCAGCGGCCCGCCCGTGATCGTCATCGGCGCGGGCATTGCCGGGCTTGCGGCGGCGGCGCGGCTGGCGCAGGCCGGGCTCCCGGTCACGGTGCTGGAACGTCACGCCGCCCCCGGCGGCAAGATCCGCGCCCTGCCCTCGCGCGCCGGTCCGGTGAACACCGGGCCCACCGTGCTGACCATGCGCCACGTCTTCGACGATCTTTTCACGCAGCTTGGCACCCGGCTGGAGGATCACGTGACCCTGCACCGGCAGGATGTGCTGGCGCGGCATTTCTGGCCCGATGGCAGCACGCTCGACCTCTATGCCGATCACGACCGCAGCGCGGCGGCGGTGCGCGATTTCGCTGGATCCCGTGGCGAGGCGCAGTTCCGACGTTTCTGCGCGCGCGCGCGGACGCTGTTCGACGGGTTCGACGGCCCGGTGATGCAGTCTGCCACCCCCTCGCCCGCGCGGCTGATCACGCATGTGGCGCGCCACCCGCATCTGATCCGCGCAATGGCGCCCGCGTCGTCGCTCGCGGGGCTGCTTCGGCGCAGTTTTGACGACCCGCGCCTTGCGCAGATGTTCGGCCGCTACGCCACCTATGTCGGCGGCGCGCCGGGCAAGGTACCCGCGCTTCTGGCCCTCATCTGGCAGGCCGAGGCGGCAGGGGTATGGGTGGTCGAGGGCGGCATGACGCAGCTTGCGCAGGCGCTCGCCGATCTGGCGCAGTCGCATGGCGCGATGTTTCACTACAACGCCCATGTCGCGCGGATCGAGACGGTAGAGGGGCGCGCCGCGCAGGTGGTGCTGGCCAATGGCACGACACTGGCCGCGCAAGCGGTGCTCTTCAACGGCGACCCCCGCGCGCTGGCCACCGGCGCGCTCGGGCCGGATGTGGCCCGCGTCGCCCCGCAGACCGCCCGCGCCGCGCGCTCGCTCTCGGCGGATGTCTGGGCCTTTGCGGCAACACCGCACGGCCCCGACCTCGCCCATCACAACGTGTTCTTCCGCGAGGATGCGCAGGCCGAGTTCGACGCGCTCGCCAAGGGCACCCGCCTGCACGACCCCACGCTCTATGTCTGCGCGCAGGATCGTGGAGTGCCCGCGCCGCCGCCAGAGATCGAACGCTTCGAGATCATCGCCAACGCGCCGCCCCTGCGCCCCGGCCTTGCCCAATCAGAGGATATCCACGCATGTCAGACACGCACCTTCCAGATGCTGCGCCGTTTCGGGCTGCGCTTCGATCCCGCACCGGGCCCGGAGTGCCTGAGCACGCCGCAGAGCTTCGAGAAGCTCTTTCCCGCGACACTCGGCGCACTCTACGGGCAGAGCCCGCAGGGCATGTTCGCGGCCTTCCAGCGGCCGACGGCACGGACGCAGGTGAAGGGGCTCTATCTGGCCGGGGGCGGGGCGCATCCGGGGGCGGGTGTGCCGATGGCGACCCTCTCCGCCCGGCACGCGGCCGAGGCGATCTTGAGCGACCGAATTTCGACCTCGACGTGCCCGCGAACGGCTATGCCTGGTGGTATGTCGACGGCCTGAGCGACGACGGTGCCCGCGCAATCAGCGTGATCGGCTTCATCGGCTCGGTGTTCTCGCCGTGGTATGCGTGGTCGGGGCGCAAGCGTCCGGCGAACCATGTCTGCATCAATGTCGCCACCTATGGCCCCGGCGGGCGCTTCACCATGACCGACCGGGGCGAAAGCGCCCTGCGCCAGAGCCGCGACTGCCTGACCGTCGGCCCCTCCTCGATGCGCTGGCAAGCCGACCGGCTGGTGATCGAGGTGAACGAGATCGGCTCACCGCCGATGGTGTCGCGCGTGCGCGGGCGCATCACCGTCACGCCCACGGCGCTCAGCCAAGTGGAACTGCCCCTCACCCCCGATGGCAGCCATGTCTGGCGACCTTTTGGTCCCACAGCGGATATCGAGGTCGATCTGGAGGCCCCGGGCTGGCAATGGCGCGGGCATGGCTATTTCGACGCCAATTTCGGCACCCGCGCGCTCGAGCAGGATTTCAGCACCTGGACCTGGGGGCGCTACCCCGCGCGCGGCGGCAGCACCTGTTTCTACGATGCCACGCGACGTGACGGCTCAGGCCTCGCAACGGCGGTGCATTTCGACGCGGATGGTCAGGCGCAGGTGATCGACGCCGCCCCCAAGGTCCGGATGCGTCGCAGCCTCTGGGCCGTGGCGCGCGAAACCCGGGCCGATCCGGGCTATCAGCCACGCCAGGTCAAGCCGATGCTCGACGCGCCGTTCTACTGCCGCTCCGCCGTGCAGACCTGTCTCGATGGCGAGGAAACCGTGGGCGTGCACGAGGCGCTCGATCTCCGGCGGTTCCGCGCCGCCCTGCTCAAGCCGATGCTGGCGGTGCGGGTGCCGCGCCGGGCGCGGTGGCGGTTCGACGACTGACCGCGCTCAGACCTTGGTGGCCGAGACCGGCGGCGTCACCCGCCGCTTGAGCACCGCCTCGCGCCACGAGATAAAGCTCACCGAGCCGACGATCACCGTGCCGCCCAGCACGACGAACATGTCCACCCCCTCGCCAAAGACCAGCGCCCCCAGAAGCACCGCCCACACGAGTTGCAGGAAGGTGACCGGCTGCGTCACCGTCAACGGCGCCGACCGGAACGCCAGCGTCATCGTGTAATGGCCACCGGTGGCGAGGCACGCCACGGCAAAGAGCACGCCCAACTCCCACCAGGTCGGCGTCACCCAGACCGCCCAGGCCATCGGCGCAAGCCCCACCGTGACGGTCATCGACAGCATCGCCACGACCACGCCCGCGCTCACCCGGCCCGAAATCATCTTGGCCAGCAAATACGACCCGCCGAAAAAGATCGCCGTGAACAGCATCGCAAGATGGCCGCTGCCCACCTCGCGAAACCCGGGCCGCAGGATGATCAGCGCACCGCAGAGCGCCACCACCACCGCCATCACCCGGCGCGCCGCCAACGTCTCGCCAAGGAAAAGGGCCGCCCCCAGCGTCACGTAAATCGGCGAGAGGTAATTCATCGCCGTCACATCGGCGATCGGGATGCGCGCCATGGCATAAAACCACAACGCCACGCCCAATGTATGAAACGCCCCGCGTGCGCCAATCAGCGCCCAGGTGCCCCGGTCGAGCCGCAGATCGCGCAACGTGGTCAGCAGTGGCAGCAGAAAAATCAGGCCCATCGCATAGCGCAGGAACGCCGCCTGCGGGGCCGGTACCCGCGTGCCCAGAACCTTCACCAGCGCCGTGACCCCGACAAAGAGAATCCCCGTCACAACCATCCAGAATACACCCCATCCGGGACGTGCGGTGGCCTCCGCCCTGATCGTCTCATTCGCGCTCATGCCCGGCATTAACTCACGCCGCGCGGGATCTGTCGAGCGCGGGCGAGACGGATATCCATGCAACGCTTGCAACACCACGTCCCACTTGACGCATGGCTCAGGGCAGCGGAATGAACTCCGCGTCATCTCCCGGCGGCAGCCGAAACCGCCCCTCGGCCCAGTCACCGGCGGCCCAATCCGCCTTGGCCGCCTCGATCTTCTCGCGGCTCGAGGCCACGAAATTCCACCAGATGTAGCGCGGCCCGTTCAGCGTCTCGCCGCCCAGCACGATCAGCCGCGCGCCCTGCTTGCCTGCGCGCAGGCCGATCCGGTCGCCGGGGCGAAAGACCATCATCTGCCCGGCCTCGAACACCTGCCCTGCCACCTCGGCCGCGCCCGCGATCACGTAAACCCCGCGATCCTCGTGATCCTCGGGCAGCGGCAGGCCCGCCCCCGGCTCCAGCCGCACATCGGCATAGAACATATCCGTAAAGGTGCTGACCGGTGCCGTCGCACCCCAGGCCCGCCCCATGATCAGTCGCGCCTGCGCGCCCCCCTCCTCCAGCACCGGCAGCACGTCCTTGCCATGATGCTCGAAACTGGCAAGCCGCTCCTCCTCGGCATCCGGCAGCGCCACCCAGGTCTGGATACCGAAGAGCTTGCTCTTACCGCGCCGCGTCGCCTCGGATGTGCGCTCCGAATGGGTCACACCGCGCCCCGCCACCATCCAGTTGACCGCGCCGGGATGGATCATCTGATCGGTTCCCAGGCTGTCACGATGCTGAAACTCGCCGTCGAACAGGTAGGTCACGGTGCCCAACCCGATATGCGGATGCGGGCGCACGTCGATGCCCTGCCCGGTCAGAAACTCCGCCGGGCCCATCTGGTCGAAAAAGATGAACGGCCCCACCATCTGCCGTCGCGGCGCGGGCAGCGCCCGGCGCACCTCGAACCCGCCGATATCGCGGGCGCGCGGCACGATCACGGTCTCTATCGCATCGGGCCCCGCATCGGGGCAGATCGGCTCAACTGTCGGGTTCCAGCTCATCGCGCATCCTCCATGCTTTGGCCCAGAATACTTTCGCCCAGAATAGCACGATCACGCCCGCCGCTCAGCCCCCAGCCCCGCACAGACCCTGTGCAGGCTCACTCCAACAGCAGGCTCGCGGCAATCGCCCACATCACCGCCCCCACGCCCATGTCCAGCACCCGCCAGCTGACCGGACGGCGAAAGAACGGGGCCAGCAACCGCGCGCCATAGCCCAGTGCGAAGAAGAACACGAAACTCGCGCAAACCGCGCCGATACCAAACCCCAGCCGATCCTCGTATTGCGCCGAGACCGACCCCAGAAGCACCACCGTATCGAGATAGACATGCGGGTTGAGCCAGGTCAGCGCGAGACAGGTCAGCACCGCACGCCGCAGGCTGCCCGCGCCCGTCCCGGCCTCCAGCACCGCCCCGCCGCGCCAGGCGGCCCGGAAACTGCGCGCTCCGTAAACCAGCAGGAATGCGGCCCCGCCATAGCGCATCACCCGCTCCAGCCCCGGCACCCGTTCGGCCAGCGCCCCAAAACCGCTGACGCCCACCGTCACCAGTACCGCGTCAGAGACCGCACAGACCAGCACCACCGCCAGCACATGCTCGCGCCGCAGCCCCTGCCGCAGCACAAACGCATTCTGCGCCCCGATCGCGAGGATCAGCGAAAACCCAAGCGCGAACCCCGCCAGCCCTGCCTGCATGCCTCTGCCCCTTCTTCTTGGCGAAAATACTCAAAAGTCCAACGCCGCCGTCCTCACCACGGATTGCCTATCGCGCGGCGACGTATTATCCAAACTGATTACCTTAATTTAGCATAAGCAAAACTGATGACCCTTCCCTCCGACCATCTCGTCACCCTCTCCGCGATCCTGCACACCGGCAGTTTCGAGGGCGCGGCGCGGCATCTCGGGCTCACCCAATCGGCCGTTTCGCAGCGGCTCAAGGCGCTTGAATCCCGCATCGGCGCGCAGCTTGTCCACCGCGCCACCCCCTGCACGGCGACCGCAGCCGGAGAGCGCCTCGCCGCCCATGCCGATCAGGTGGCGCTGCTCGAATCCCGCCTGACCCGGGATCTCGCGGGGCTGGCCCCTGCCCCGCAAACCCGGCTGCGCCTCGCGATCAACGCCGACAGCCTCGCCACATGGCTGCCCGAGGCGCTCGCACAGCTGACGGGCCACCTCTTCGATCTGGTGATCGAGGATCAGGACACCGCCCATGATCGCCTCACCCGGGGCGAGGTTCTGGGCGCGCTCACCTCACGTGCGGCCCCGCTGCCCGGCTGCACCGTTACGCCCCTCGGGCGGCTGCGCTACATCGCCACCGCAAGCCCCGCCTTCATCGCCCGTCACTTCGGCGCGGGGGTCACCGCCGAGACGCTCGCCACCGCCCCGATGCTGCAATTCGACAGCCGGGATCAGCTGCAACATCGCTGGATCACCCAGGCGACCGGGGCCGCGCTCACGCCACCCTGCCACCGCCTGCCCTCGTCGGAGGGATTCGCCAACGCCGCGCGCCTCGGCCTCGGGTGGGGCATGAACCCCGAACCGCTCGTCCGCCGCGATCTCGCGCGGGGCACGCTCCGCGCCCTGCACTCCGACCTGCCGCTCGACATCCCGCTCTACTGGCAGAGCGCGCGCCTGATGAGCACCGCCCTCACCCCGCTGACCCGCGCCCTCAGACGCGCGGCGCGCAACACGCTGCTTGCACCCGACTGAGACCGGACTTGCCCTTTTCCGCAGCGCGCCCTAACACGAGGCCCATGAAAATACTCTTTCTCGGTGATGTGATGGGGCGCGCGGGGCGCGCAGCGGTGGCGGAGCGCCTGCCCAACCTGCGCGCGGCGTGGAAACTCGATTTCGTGGTGGTCAATGGCGAGAACGCCTCGGGCGGGATGGGCCTCACGGGCGCGCACGCCAAGGTCCTCTTCGACGCCGGGGCCGATTGCGTCACGCTGGGCGATCATGCGTTCGACCAAAAGGACATGCTGCAGGCGATCGAGCGCGATGCCCGCATCCTGCGCCCGCTCAACTATTCCAAGGTGGCACCGGGGCGCGGCGCACGGGTCTTCACCGACGGGCGCGGGCGCAAGATCCTCGTGGCGCAGGTGCTCGGCAACGTCTTCATGCGCCGCGCTTTTGATGATCCGTTCTCGGCCATCGACGCCACGCTGCGCACGCACCCCCTGGGCGGCGCGGTGCAGGCGGCGCTGGTTGATGTGCATTGCGAGGCGACCAGCGAAAAGATGGCGATGGGGCATTTCTGCGATGGCCGCGCGAGCCTCGTGGTCGGCACCCACACCCATATCCCAACCGCCGATACCCAGATCCTGCCCGGCGGCACCGGGTTCCAGGGCGATGCGGGCATGTGCGGCGATTACAATTCGGTCATCGGCATGGAAAAGACCGAACCGATGCGCCGCTTCGTGACCGGCATGGGCCGCGAACGCTTCACCCCCGCGATGGGGGCGGTCACGCTCTCGGGCGTCTATCTCGAGACCGACGACGCCACCGGCCGCGCCACGCGGATCGAGATGGTGCGGCAGGGCGGTCGGCTCACCCAATCCGGGCCGGAGTGAGGCGATGCGCGACCGCGCCCTGCTGACCGGCGTTCTGGTCCTGCTGGGGCTGGGCTGGGGCCTGTGCATCCCGCTGAGCAAGATCGCGGTGAGCGGCGGCTATCAGCCACTGGGACTGATCTTCTGGCAAGTGGTGATCGTCGCCCTTTTCCTGGGTGTGATCAATGTCCTGCGCCGCCGGGGCCTGCCCCTGTCGCGCGCCACCGGCGGCGGGCCGGTGATCTGGCGGACCTATCTGGTGATCGCCTGTCTGGGCGCGCTCTTGCCCGATGTGGCTTATTACCGCGCCGCACAGCACCTGCCCGCCGGGGTGCTGGCGATCCTGATTTCCAGCGTGCCGATGTTCGCCTTTCCGATTGCACTGATGCTGGGCAATGACCGGTTTCAGGCGCTGCGCATCGCCGGGCTGCTGGCCGGTATGGCGGGGATATTCCTGCTGATCGGACCCGAGGCGAGCCTGCCCGACGCGGCCATGGCGACCTTCATCCCGCTCGCGCTGATCGCGCCGCTTTGCTATGCGAGCGAGGTCAATTACGTGGCCCGCTGGGGCACGGCGGGGCTCGATCCGATTCAGGCGCTGACCGGGGCCTCGATCGTGGCGGCGCTGATCGCCTTGCCGCTGGCGGTGCTGTCGGGGCAATGGATCGACCCGCGCCCGCCCTGGGGGCTCGCGGATGCCGCCCTCCTGGCCAATGCGGTGGTGCATGCCCTGGTCTATGCGGGCTATGTGTGGCTCACCGGGCGGGCGGGATCGGTCTTTGCCGCGCAAGCATCCTATCTGGTCACGCTCTTTGGTATGCTGTGGTCGATGGGCCTGCTGTCAGAGCGCTATTCGGGCTATGTCTGGGCAGCCCTTGGCCTGATGATCCTCGGCCTTGCGCTGGTGCAGCCGCGCCCGCGCCTGCCCCCGGTCACCACCCCGTCAGCGCCATGAGACGGTGAACCGGCAGGCCGGGGCCCCGGTCGCGCAGCAGGCGGTTTCGGTGACCTCGGATTGCCCATGGACAAGCCGCGCGAAAAGCCGCTCAAAGCAGGCGGCGTGCCAATGGCAGACCGGCGCGGCGCTCTCGCCCACTTGCGGGATAGGGTTGTTTTCCAGGGTGAACGTCACCGGGTGACGGCCGCGCGCCGTCAACTGACCGCTGCCGCAGAATGTCCAGCCATGCGCGAGGATCGCACGAGTTAAAAGCGGCGCGGCAAGTGCGGCAGGCAGCGCGCGCAACAGGGTTTGCGCGGCGCGGGGGATGCGGTTGGCGAGGATGTAGTCGCCGGTGGCGGCGCCTGCTGCCCTCGCGATCCGGTCCGCAACTTCTGGATGGTCCCGGCGCAAGGCACGGTGCAGGGCCGCAACCGGGCGCTCGTCGATCATCGCCTCCGCACCAGGCAACGGATCAAAGCCAAGCGGCGCAAAGAGCGCGCGGCGCGCCGCCTCGCCCACCATCCGATCCATCACCGGGGCGAGTTGCAAGACGGCGTTGGGGCCGATGCGCGCGGGCATGTGACTGCCGTCAGGCATCCATCTGCTCGGTGCTTCCACCGCAGGCGCGCACCTCGGCCCCGTTGGGCATCTTGAAGCCTTGGCTGCGCTCACCCGCGCGGTCCTTCATCTGGGCGCGCACCGCCTCGCGACGCTCTGCCGCCCGCGCGGCCCGGTCGGCGCTGGCCTCCCAATCCTCCATCTGCGCCTCGGCAATGGTGCGGCTCTCGTCAAAGTCGAAACTGACGGTGTTCTTGGTCTGCGGGCCCCAATACCCGGCCTTGCCCAGATCATAGAAGGTGCGCGCAAAGCCGGCCTTGAGAAACGCCTTGAGGCAGCCCAGAAGATAACGCCGCCGATAGCCGGTGCCGCGCCACGGATAGTGAAACAGCGCCTTGCGCATGTAGAAACGGCGGTAGTTCTTCATCACCCCGTCGAGCAACTCGCCGCGCGTCATGGTGGCGGGCTTCATGATCGGCGTGACGAAATTGTATTTCGAGAAATCGAAGATCTCGACCTGATCGCGCAACTCCTGAAAGAGCGGCGTGAACGGCCAGGGCGTGTACATCGCCCAGTTGGCGAGATCCGGCTGCCAGTCCCACGCCATCTGGAATGTTTCCTCCAGCGTCTCGGGGGTCTCGTTATCCAGACCGACAATGAACTGCGCCTCGGTAAAGATATCGGCCTCGCGCAGCAGGCGGATCGCCTCCTTGTTCTCTTCGACCTTGGTTTCCTTGTTGAACTGGTCGAGTTTCAACTGCGCCGCCGCCTCGGTGCCAAGGCTGACATGCACTAGCCCCGCCTTGCGGTAGAATTTCAGCAGGTCACGGTCGCGGTAGATGTCCGTGACACGGGTATTGATGCCCCATTGCACGCGGGCAGGCAGATCGCGCTTGATCAGCTCCTCGCAGAACTGGACGAATTTCTTCTTGTTGATGGTCGGTTCCTCGTCAGCGAGGATGAAAAACCCGACGCCGTGGTTGTTCACAAGGTTCTCGATCTCGTCCACCACCTTAATCGGGTCGCGCACGCGGTAATCGCGCCAGAATTTCCACTGGCTACAGAACGAACAGGTGAAGGGACAGCCGCGCGCCATGTTGGGGATGGCGACACGCTTGCCGAGGGGCACGTAGATGTATTTCTCCCATTCCAGCAGCGACCAGTCGGGATTGATCGAATCGAGGTCCTTGACCGTGGCCGCCGCCGGGGTGGCCTTGATCGTGTCGCCGTCGAGATAGGCCAGCCCCTTGATCGCGCCGCGCGCGGCGGGCCATTCGCCCTGATCGACGGCGCGGATGAGGTTGAGGAAAATCTCCTCTCCCTCGCCGCGCACGATAACATCGACCCAGGGCGCCTCAGACAGCACCTGTTTATACATGAAGGTGGCATGCACGCCGCCCAGAACGCGCAGCGCGCCCGGCACTTCCTCCTGCGCGAGTTTGAGGATGTTTTCGGCCACGTAGATCGACGGGGTGATGGCGGTGACGCCGACCACATCGGGCTGTAGCGCGCGCAGCCGGGCGCGCAGGGTGTCGTCGTCGATATGATTGGTCATGGCGTCGATGAACTGCACATCACCGTAACCCGCATCGCGCAGATGGCCCGCCAGATAGGCGACCCAGGCGGGCGGCCAGCTTCCCGCGATCTCGGCACCGCCGGAATGATAGTTGGGGTGGATGAGCACGATACGCATGGTGTTGTCTCCCTCTCCTGTCAATTCAGGCTATCAGGGATAGTGTCCAGTTTAGTTGACATATATCAAACCGACGCAATACCGACGTGATACCGACGCGATACCGCCCCGCTGCCGAGCCGCGTCAGAGGGGCGTTGCCCTGCCGCGTGACAGCGGATAAAAGGCGGCAGATTTCCGAAGAGTCAGGAGAAGGCACCATGGCCGGCCATTCCAAATGGGCGAATATTCAACACCGCAAGGGGCGGCAGGATGCCGTGCGGGCAAAACTTTTCTCCAAGTTTTCCAAGGAGATCACCGTCGCCGCCAAGATGGGCGACCCCGACCCCGACAAGAACCCCCGCCTACGCCTCGCGATCAAGGAAGCCAAGGCGCAGTCCATGCCCAAGGACAATATCGAGCGCGCCATCAAGAAGGCGTCGGGCGGCGATGCCGAGGATTATGAAGAAATCCGGTACGAAGGGTACGGCCCCAACGGCGTGGCCGTGATCGTCGAGGCTATGACCGACAACCGCAACCGCACCGCATCGACCGTGCGGTCGACTTTTTCCAAGAACGGCGGCAACTTAGGCGAGACCGGCAGCGTCGGTTTCATGTTCGAACGCAAGGGCGAGATCACCTATCCCGCCGATGTGGGCGATGCCGACACGGTGATGATGGCCGCAATCGAGGCGGGTGCCGAAGATGTCGAGAGCGCTGAGGACGGCCACGTGATCTGGTGCGCCGATACGGACCTCAATGACGTGGCGAGCGCGCTTGAGGCGGATTTGGGCGAGAGCGAATCGACCAAACTGGTCTGGAAACCCACCACGACGACCGAGATGGATCTCGAGAGCATGGAAAAGCTGATGAAGCTGATCGAGGCGCTGGAGGATGACGACGACGTACAGCGCGTCACCACCAATTTCGAGGCCTCCGACGAGGTGATGGAGCAGCTTTGACGGCCAGCGTTGCCATGCCGATTATGTGCTGATGCGATAACGCGCCTTGTAATCGACCGGAAAATTCACCGAGCGCGCGATGAAGCAATAGTCATGCACCCGGGCATGAAGCGCATCCGCCCCTTGCAGGTCGGTCCCCTGCGCCACGCTGATCCGGGGGCGCAGCGTGGCGTGCAGAAAGCGGCTCGCTCCGGTGGCATCGGTCTCGCCTGTGGCGAGTGGATCGTCCTGGTATCCGGTCACGATCACACCGGCATCGCTCGCCAGATGCAGGAACCACAGCATGTGACAGGCCGAGAGCACGGCGATCAGCATATCCTCGGGATTGTGCAGCGCCGGGTCGCCGCCCAGAAGTGGATCGTTGGAACAGGGAATGAC
Source organism: Roseovarius sp. MBR-154 (assembly GCF_053628595.1). NCBI lineage: Bacteria > Pseudomonadati > Pseudomonadota > Alphaproteobacteria > Rhodobacterales > Roseobacteraceae > Roseovarius > Roseovarius sp. MBR-154. The sequence continues at coordinate 28,928 of NZ_JBRJGR010000022.1, read as the reverse complement.
CGGCTTGCCCGGCGTCTCCACATTCCAGGTCCGGGCATAGCCCTTGTAATCGCGGGTGCCGGTGCCGCGATTGCCGGTCCAGACCACCCGCGCGCTATACTCGTGTTGGGCCATCGCCCTGCCCTCCGAACGTTGACGGCACAGACCGCAGGTCAGCGGAAAATCCGCTCGCCCTGCTCGTCGATCACCTGTTTCGCCTTGCGGATCGAGAACGCCTCGGCCTCCTCCAGACTGCGCAGCGTATCGGCACGCAGGAGGTGATGCACCTTGAGTTCGCCCCCCACATCCTTCTCGATCCGGGCACCGACGCGATAGCCCTCGGCATCCGATTGCGGCGCGGCGATGATGCGGAACTCCTTGTAGGTCTCCGACGGTTCGGCCCGGGCCTCGGGCTTGGCCCCTCCTCCAAACAGGCGTGACAGGATCGACATGAGGCCTCCTCTCTGGTGCGAGTGCGCCGCGCGGGTGCATCGGCGGCGGCGTAATCGGCGGACCGCACCGCGCTCCGCCTCAGGAGGATACCCCAGACGCGGCCCGCGGTCCATGCGTGGTGCCCCGTCAGCCGAGCGAGCGTGCCGCCTGCCCTGCCGCCGGTCCCGCGCCGGTCCCGACCGCGCGCAGGACCCTTGGCTGTCGGGTTCGTTCCGCCTCGGCGGCGACGCGTTCGGCCAGACGCAGCGAAAGTGCGATGATCATCAATGTCGGGTTCGACCAGCCCCCCGTCGGAAAGACCGAACTGCCCGCAATCCAGAGATTGTCCACCCCGTGCAACCGGCACTCGGGATCGACCACGCTGGTCGCCGGATCGGTCCCCATGCGCGTCGTGCCCATGTGATGATAGCCGCCGAGCGCGTGACCGCTGATCGTCGGATCCGTGGGCCAGCCCGCCGCTGCGTCGTCGAGCCAGTCGGCACGGACGAACCCACCGATGCCCGCCCGGTCGAGCGCCGCGCCAAAGACCTCGCCCATGGCGCGGGCGGTCGCCACCTCCTGCGCGCCGACGCGCCAGTCGAGCCGCGCCATCGGCTGACCAAGCGCATCGCGCCGCGCACTCAGCGTGATCCGGCTTTCGGGATCGGGAGCCTGTTCCGCGCGCACCATGACCTGAAAGCTGCCCGCCCCGGCCGCGATCTGCGCCCGGCGCAGGGCCATCTCGGCGCGCTGCACCACGGCCCGGTCGACCAGCGATTTCATGCTCCAGATGCGCCGTACAAGCCGGTTCGGCGATCCGCGATGCCGCGCCTCCTCGTAAATCCGCGCCAACAGCGACCGGCCACCGTTCGGACGATACTTGAGTGTGACCGCCGCATTGAGCACGCCGCGCGCCTCCTGCTCGGCATCGGGCAGGCGCAGGGCCGGGGTAAGCTTGGTACCTGCCTTGTGAAAGGCGCGGTACGCCTGCCAGAGCCGCAAACCGTCTTGCCCATACACACATCCGATCAGCGCGCGGGGATGCTCCATGAAATAGCGGCCCACTTGATCCTGCGCGTTGCCCAACCCCATCGGCATGGTGCCCCGCGCATTGAGCAAAAGGCGCGGAGTCTCGATCCCGCCTGCGGCCAGCACCACTTGCCCTGCCCGCAGCCAGCGCCGCTGCCCGTCGCGTCCAGCCAGTTGCAAATCCTGCACATGGCGGGCCTGCGGATCGGTCACGATATCCATCAGCGTCGCACCGAGCAGGATGCACAGATCGTCGGCCCGGGCCAGATCCCGGCAATTCGGCAGGCCAAAGCGCCAGAACGCATGGTCGAACTGCCAGAACACGGTGCCGAGCCCCGCGCCTTCCAGTGGAAATTCCTGCAGATCAAGATCTTCGCGCAGGCGCGCATCGAACCGCTCGAACCGCAGGCCGAGTCCCGCTCCCGCCTCGCGAAGCCACGGCGCAACCATGTCCTCGTCGATCGGCCAGCCGCTAAGCGGCACCCAAGGCCGGGCGCGGTAATCAATCGGATCGAGCGGCATGCAACGCCCGCCCCAGATTGCCGTTGTGCCACCGAAAAATCGCAGCCGCGCGTCGCGCAGATCGTAATAGGGCTGGCCCCGGATCTCTCCGATCGCGAGATCCTGCACCTTGGGATCGTAATCCGCATCCCCGGATTCGACGAGACAAACCGACAGACCGCGCCCTGTGAGCGCGCGCGCGAGGGTGATCCCCGCAGCCCCCGCCCCAATGATCGCCACATCCGCATGAAGCCGCGCACCCGGCGCATGATCCGTCAACCGGTTCAGCATGTCATCTCCCGCATCCGATGCGACTTCTCATGCCAGTAACGCCGCGCTCTGTCACCGTGCCGCGTGGTGAATATACCAAAACGTGACCGAAATCGCAGCATCCGTTATCCGGAACAGGCGACCGCGCAGGTCCATCATGCGGCTTCGGCGGCCACCGAGCGGATCCGCTCGATCATCGCGCGCAAGCCGTTGGAGCGCTGCGCTGAGAGGTGATCATTGAGCCCGAGCCGCGCAAGCTCCGCGGCCGCATCCACCTTTGGTACCTCCGCGACCGGCCTGTCGTTATAGAGCGCGCGCAGCACCGCGATCAGCCCGCGCACGATCATCGCATCGCTGTCGCCGTCAAAGCTGAAACAGCCCTGCTCGATCCGGGGATGCAGCCAGACCTGGCTTGCACAGCCCTCGACCTTGGTGGCGGGCACCTTGAGCGCATCGTCGAGCGGGTCCATTGCCTTGCCGCGCTCGATCACGTAGCGATAGCGATCCTCCCAATCCTCGAGAAATTCGAAATCATCGACAATTTCTTCGAACGCCGCGCTTGTCATGGAATACTCCTGATGGTCCTAGGCAACACCTAGGCAGACTATCCCCGAAGGTCCAGCCTCGGCTTGCACCTTTTCAATCGGATCCGGATGCGATAACCCGTGCCGGGAACATCAGAGGCGGATGACATGCAGAGGCGGGTTTTTCTTTCCATGGTCGGGGCATTTGTGCTGGCGGGCTGCGGCGGGTCGCGATTGAATCCGCGCAACTGGTTCGGGCGCAGCAGCGAACTGCGCCGCACGCAGGTCGAGGGACCGACGGAAGCCAGCAATCCGCTGATCCCCGAGCGCGAAGACACGATCTTCAGCCGCAGGCGGGAAAAAGAAGTCTACGAGGGCACGCTCGTGGATCAGGTCACCGCTCTGGAGTTGAAGCCGACAACGGATGGCGCGATCCTCCGGGTCGAGGGCCTGCCGCTGCGGCAGGGTGCCTATGATGTGCGACTTGTGCCGGACAATCCGGACGCGGAACCGGTGGAAGGTGTGCTCGGCTTTGAACTGCGCGCGATTCAGTCCGACAATACGCCTCAGGGATCTGAGCGGTCGCGGCGCGTGATGGCAGGCGTCGCGATATCAAAACAGACGGTCGAGCGCACCTCGGAAGTCCGCGTCCGTGGCGCGCGTAACGAGCAGATCAGCCGCCGCTGACGTCGCCTCTTCGGGGCGCTCAGATCTCCACCGGCTCGACCGCATTGCCCTTGACCGCGAGACCGATCTCGCCTTCGCAGAGCCGCAGCGCATCGCATCCAAACACATCCCGCCGCCAGCCACGCAGCGCCGCTACGTCTCGATCGCCCCCCGCCATCGCGTCGAGGTCGGCGGCGCTCGCGATCAGTTTGGAGGCGACGCCATAGGTCTCGCTCTTGGCTTTCAGCAGTACGCGCAGCAGATCCGCGAGCGCGGGATTGACCTGTTGGCGGTCCGCGCTTTTGTCGGGCATCGGCAGCAAGTCCTGCGGGCAGTCAATCCCGGCTTTCACCGCTGCCAGTATGCCCTCGGCGATATCGCCCTTGCGCGCCTCGCGCAGGAGCAGGCGCGAGCGGTTCAGATCCTGCAGGCTCTGCGGCTTGGTCGCGGCCAACTCGACAAGCGCATCATCCTTGTAGACCCGGCTGCGCGGGATGTTGCGGCTCTGCGCATATTCCTCGCGGAACCGCGCCAGTTCGCGCAGGATCGCCAGAAAGCGCGGCGAGGTATTGCGCGTCTTGATCCGCCGCCACGCCTCATGCGGCTCGGTGCGATACGTCTCGGGATCGCTGAGCACGCGGAGCTCCTCCTCGACCCATTTGTCGCGTCCGCTATTGGCCAGTTTCCTGGCGAGATACTCATAGATCCCACGCAGATGCGTGACGTCGCAAAGAGCATAGGTCAGTTGCGCCTCGGTCAGCGGGCGGCGCGACCAGTCGGTGAAACGAGAGCTCTTGTCCAGAGATTGCTTGGCGATCTTCTTGACCAGCGTCTCATAGCCCGCCTGTTCACCAAAGCCGCAGACCATCGCCGCCACCTGCGTATCAAATAGCGGCGCGGGGATTACCCCCGCCTCGACCTGGAAAATTTCCAGATCCTGACGTGCGGCATGAAACACCTTGACCACCGACGGGTCGCGGAACAGCTCGTAAAGCGGCTCCAGTGACAGGCCGTCCCCCGCCAGCGGGTCAACCAGAACGGCGCAGTCGTCCTCCTTGCCCGGCACCGCAAGCTGCACCAGGCACAGCTTGGAATAATAGGTGCGTTCGCGCAGGAATTCAGTATCCACGGTCACGTAATCATGCTGCTGCGCCTTGGCGCAGAACGCCGCGAGTTCGTCTGTTGTGGTGATGGTCTTCATGGGGTCTGTTGTCTACTTTCGTTCTTGTCTTGTCTGCCCTTCACCGCCCCCACGCCCCAGCTATAGACGAGAACGCGTGGAATGCAAACGCCGCCCGCTGTGTCAGGGCAGATAGAGCGGGGCAGTCTCACCTGCCGCAAATCGGCGCAGCACCATCGGGTAGAGGATGTGCTCCTGCTCGAGCACCCGCGCCGCCAGGCGCTCGGGCGTGTCGTCGGGCCGCACCACGACGCGCGCCTGCCCGAGGATCGGGCCGTCATCGAGTTCCGCCGTCACCTCGTGAACCGTGCAGCCCGCCTCGCGCTCATCCGCCTCGATGGCGCGCGCATGGGTGTTGAGGCCACGATATTTCGGCAAGAGCGACGGATGAATGTTGATCATTCGCCCCTGCCAGGGCGTCACGAACCCCGCCGTGAGAACCCGCATGAAGCCTGCAAGGCAGATGATGTCGATCTCATAGGGCGCGAGTCGCGCCGCGATCTCGGCCTCGAACGCCGAGCGGTCTCCCCCATGCGGACGGTGATCCACCACCTCGGTCGCGATCCCGCGCTCCCGCGCCCAGGCAATGCCCCCCGCACCCGCGTTGTTCGACAACACGAGTGCGGGCCCCGCGGGATGATCGCCCGTCATATCCTCGACGAGGGCGCGCATGTTCGAGCCGCCCCCCGACAGAAAGATCGCGACCCGCTTGGTCAAACCAGACGGCCCGTATAGCGCACCCTGCCCTCCCCAGCCGTGACGTGTCCGATCCGGTGCACGGTCTCGCCCGCGTCGTGTAACACCGCCTCGACCGCGTTGGCCTGTGCCGGATCTACCGCCACGACCATTCCGATCCCGGCATTGAAGGTCTTGAGCAATTCGCCCTCATTCATGCCGCCGATCTCGGCCAGCCAGCGGAACACGCCCGGCATCTCCCAGGCCCCAAGGTCGATCTCGACCCCCGTGCCCTCGGGCAACACGCGCGGTAGGTTCTCGGTCAGCCCGCCGCCGGTGATATGCGCAAGCGCATGCACGCCGCCCGTGGCGATCGCCTCCAGCACCGGGCGCACATAGAGCCGCGTCGGCGTCAGAAGCGCCGCCCCCAGACTGCCCTCGGACCACGGGCAGGCATCGTCCCATCCCAGCTCCGACATCTCGACGATCCGCCGCACCAGCGAATAGCCGTTGGAATGCACCCCGTCCGAGGCGAGCCCCAGCAGGATATCGCCCGCGGCCACGCCCGCGGGTAACTCGGTCCCGCGTTCCATCGCGCCCACGGCAAACCCCGCCAGATCGAAATCGCCCGCCGGATACATGCCCGGCATCTCCGCCGTCTCACCGCCGATAAGCGCACAACCAGAGCCTTCACAACCCCGCGCAATGCCCTCGATGATCCGCGTTGCCTGATCGAGTTCAAGCTTGCCGGTCGCGAAATAATCCAGGAAAAACAGGGGCTCTGCACCCTGACAGATCAAATCATTGACGCACATCGCCACCAGGTCGACCCCCACGCCATCGACATGGCCGGTGTCGATCGCAATCCGCAGCTTGGTGCCCACCCCATCGGTGGCCGCAACCAGAACCGGATCGAAATATCCCGCCGCCTTGAGATCAAAGAGCCCGCCGAAGCTGCCCAGACCCGCCATGACACCCGGACGCATGGTGCGCTTGGCAGCAGGCTTGATCCGCTCAACCAGCGCATTTCCCGCGTCGATATCGACACCGGCCTCGGCATAGGTGATCCCGTTTCGCTTGTCGGTCATGGCAGTCCCCGTCGGATGAATGCGCCACCCGTTAGCCCATCAGCGCGCGCCACGCAACGTCAAAGCCTTGACCTCTTTGCGGGGTGCACTTACGAGGAAGATCAGGTCGGGCCTGTAGCTCAATTGGTTAGAGCAGAGCGCTCATAACGCTTTGGTTGGGGGTTCGAGTCCCTCCGGGCCTACCAAACCCCATGTTATTCGCCTTTCTTTTCAACTGCTTGACGGTGATTTTCGGTGAACCTATGGCGCAGGTTCACCACGTTTTGTTCGCCATTTGGTCGGGTCATGAGCTTCGCGTGAGCTGCATCTGCAAGGCCCTCTCGCATGGCCGATTCCGTGTATCTCTGGACCTCTGAAAGGGTCTTGTGGCCGGTCACGGCCATGATCTCATGAGACGTTGCGCCAGCCTCTGCCAGACGCCGGGCGCAAGCCTTTCGAAGGCCATGAGCGGTGCAATCGGAGAGCCCCGCCTGGTCGCACCATTCGCGCATCTTGTTGCCCAGCCCATCGGGCGATCTGGCCTTGCCGTAGGCGGTCGCAAGGAATGGCCGATCATCGGGCAGATCGGCCAGCACCTCGGCCAGATCGGGATGCAAGGGGATGCTCACCAGCATGCCGTTAGTGCGGATGGTCTTTTGGCGGCGATACTCGATCCGCCCGGCCTTCACGCTCCATGGCCCTAGCTTCACCACGTCTACGCGGGCCGCGCCGGTGTAGAGCATCAAGGTCACGGCGCGATGCGCCACCGTGCCGGGCTTGTGGACCTCGAAGAAGCGGGCAATCTCGCCCTCATCCCATGCGTGAAAACCACCCCCCTCGAGCCTGTAGGACCTTACCAGCTTGGCCGGGTTTATCGTGATCAGGTCCATTGCAATCGCGTGATCGAGCAACTGGATCAGCCGCTTGCGCAGGTTGTTCGACGCCGCTGGCGTGTCAGCCTTCGCGGCCAATATCGCCATGATGTGCTTGCGCTTGAGGTCAGCAACCCGCTTGTCGCCATGCGCAGCCCGGAATGCCTCGATAGGCCCCAGATAGGTGCGTTTCGTGCTTTCGGACAGGCCGCGCCACCAGGGCGTTTTGAACAGGCTCGCCACAACGTCAGAAACAGAGCCGGGCCGGATGCGCTCGGCCCCTGCCCCGCGCGCGGCCCGACCAAGGAATTCGGCCTCTGCATCAGCATAGCGCCGCCTGAATTCGTCTGAGCCGTAGGCGGTGCCCAGCTCCGCAGAAAAAGTCTTGCGGCGATAGCGCCACCGCTTGCGGCCATGCCGGTCTGTGTAGGGCTTCGCATAGGAATAGCGGCTGCGCTTCATGACAACACCTCATCCCATTCGTTCGGCTTGTCCTGACCGCTCGCCCCCTCGGGATAGATCGTCACCTTGCCGGTGATCTGGTCAACCTCGATCCGCCCCACCGCAAAACCGGCTTTCACCGCGCCTTTGACAGCGCGGGTGATATCTGCCTGTTTGACGGTGGCCGGGCGGTTCATCCCCCTGCCTCCCCGCTCCATTGCGCGATGCGCGCCTGCACGTCAGCGCGGACAGCCTCGAGCGAAAGGCAAAGGGTTGCGATAGCCCCTACGCCGCTCGGGGAGACGAAATTGGGCGGATCGTCCAGGTCGCATGCTTCCCACTCATCGTTGAACCCGGTGATCGGGAAATCCAGACGCGGGGCTTGCACGCCATATCGCGCGGGTCTTCCAGCATGTCCAAGGTCAGCGTGCCGTCTTCCAGAAGCTGCTTGAGATAGTGGACAATGTGCGGATTCGACGTCTTGCAGCTTTCATGTTCGCAGTGGATTACAGCGTATCTCTGCCTCGAGTCTGCTGCGTTTACAGCGATAGCCGCACGGTCCTTGCCCTTGTCAGTGTGGTTAAGTTCCCGGAACGGGCAATCAATATGGCTCTTGCCCTCGCCCGCCCACTCAAAATGAGCGTCAGAAGTTTCCAGAATATTGGCGATGTTCCAGCGCATCCCATACCTGCGGTAAAGGTCCGTCACGGACACGTCGCCGAACATGACACCTTCCGGGATACTACTTTCGCCCTGACCCTCACCGGCCTGCGACCACGGGTCCGCATCGGTCGGAATGTCTTCCCATGCGGCGGGTGCCCCACGGAACACGATGCATTCAAAATCCTCGTCTTCCGGGCGATGGCGTGCCGTAAAAAAGAGGCGCGAGGGGTCTTCGCAGGCCTTGTCGTGGTGAACGCCCAGCTTCGCGGCCAGCCCCTTTACCTTCGACTTCCACACGTCCGGCCCCTTGGCTGGATCGTCATCCAGTTCCGCGATATTCACCGCCTCGGAAAACGGGAAGATCAAGCGCATCTTGTGAATGGGCGGGCAGTCACATCGCACGACAAACCCACCGCCAATGTCCAACTTTTCGTTGCGGATCGTGACCTTACTGATAAACGCTTCCCCGAGTGCGGGCCGCTTCCGGCGCAGGTGGTCGCGCACCATATCGTTGGTAAACGCCTTGCCCTTCGCTGCAGCGTGAATGGCGCTATACCCTACGTCAATCGTGGTCTTCAGATGATTGTAGGACGTATAGAGAAAACAGGCCCAGCCGGTGGCCTCTACGGTGTCCGCTACCGTCTCAATGTCCGCCCCTTCGTCAAGGTCCAGCCCAATCGCCGCCATATCGCGCATGGCCAGTTTTTCGCGCGACCCGTTCGCAGACACGCCCAGCACATACCCCATGCCGTCCTTGCGGTCGCCCTTCCAATGCGTGGTCAGTCCCCAGCCCGGGAATGCGACGGCAGAGCCGTCCCGCTGACGCGGGGCACCACCAAGAAAAAGCCCCTGCCCAAAGTGCGGCGGGGCAGTGCGTGCAATGGATACGACTATGCTAACCGATGCCACGCCTCGCGAAACTCGGGCACATCATAGTGCTTCGCTTCAAGCCAATACGCGCGCGCGCCGCCCTTGTTTTGCGTCGCGAGCGCCTTCACTTCTTCAAGCGTGAGAACAAAACAAACCGGATCATCGCTATTTGCGCCTAGTGTGATGATCCACCACCGAGACCGAAGCCGATCAAGATTGGTACCCAGTGGCACCGCCGCGCGCTTGGACAGCGCCTTCGACTGGATGGGGATGACTGCCTCTTCGTCATCAACCGGGGCGGCGTACAAGTCGGCACCCCGTGCGTTTCGCACCGTGGGCATGACGTTCCAGCCGCGCCGGGTCAGCTCCCACGCGATATGAAACAACCCGGCGTTTCCTGTCATCTGGTGTTTCATTGCGCCCCCGAACCGTCCACAAGGATCGTAAGTCGAGGTGCGAGAGAATGGCAATGCCGATCAGATGGCGCACCACGTCGGTACTGCCCCCGCTAACGCGGGCTTACACATCGACGGCGGCGCGCCCGACCCGGAGTCGCCGCCTGCTACACCGCTGCTACAATCAGCTATCCCACTGTAGCAGAATCGTAGCAGTAGCAGAAAATCCGCCTAAACACCTGAGCGCAGAAATCGTGATTTATCGTTTTAATTCAATGTGGTGCGGGTGGAGGGACTTGAACCCCCACGCCTTGCGGCGCCAGAACCTAAATCTGGTGCGTCTACCAATTTCGCCACACCCGCATCGACCGGGTGCGTCTTATCGCACCCGCCTGTCGGTGTCTCTAGCAAAGCGCTTTACCGGATGCGAGCGGAAAACGCGCGCCAGACACGGGCGGATGTGGCGAAATTAAGGCGCGACATTAACCGAAAATTGCCATATTCTGGTCAAACAATGAGGCAGTAACAAAGCGAGAAACGCCATGAAACCGAAAACGGTCGGGCGGTCGGGCGGCGAATTGGCCGTCTCTCCCCCTGTGGGCTGCGGCGGGCTATGCGCCGACAGTATAATCCTTACCCTGAGCGGCGAGATGCGGGTCGGAGACCTGCGTCCCGGCATGCGGGTCATCTCCCGCGATCGCGGCGCGGTGCCGCTGGTGCGGACCGCAATGCGGCGCATCACCTGCCCTGCGGTGCGCATTTTGGCTGGCTCTCTGGGCCATACCCGCCCCGAGCGCGACGTGATCCTGCCCGCGGGCCAGTCGATCCTGGTGCGTGACTGGCGTTCCAAGGCGCTGTTCGGGGCCGATCAGGCACTAGTGCCCGTCGCGCGTCTGGTCGACGGTGAATTCGTGACACTGGAACCGGCACGCGAAATCGCGATCTGCGACCTCGGCTTCGACGATGCGCATGTGCTCTACGTGGATGGTCTCGAACTCGCCGTCTCACCGCAGACGGTGGGCTCACGACGGGCAGCCTGAAATGCATGGCGCTACAATCCGGCAGCGCGCAGCACTCCCGGCACGGCCTCGGGCAAATCTTCGGCAATGAGGCCCGGCCCAAAGGTGCGCGCGCAGTCCACATGCACCCAGGCGGCCGCCTCAGATGCCTGCATTGGTGGCAGCCCGCGCGCCAGCAGTCCGGTAATGAACCCCGCCAACACATCGCCTGCCCCGGCCGTTGCCAGCCACGGGGCAGATCGGTCATACTGCGCCGAGTTGATCCCGCAGCACCCATCCGGAGCCGCAATTACAGTATCAGGCCCCTTGAAAAGCACGACACATCGTGACCGCTTCGCTGCCGCGCGCGCTGCATCCACCTTGGAATAAGCCGGACCTCTGGTGGCGGGCGCGTTCAGTTTCTCAGCGATGTCTGGAAAGAGCCGCGCGAATTCTCCGGCATGCGGCGTCAGCACGCAGCGCTCGTGCAGCATTCCGAAGAGCGCCTCATCCTGCGAAATCATCGTCAGCGCGTCCGCATCCAGCACCACCGAGCGGCCCTCACAGGATGAGCGTCCCCCGCTCATCTCCAACGTCGCCGCAATCAACTCTGCCTCTCGCACGCCGGTGCCCATGCCCGGCCCCAGACACAGCGCATTGATCCGCTTGTCCTGCAACGCATCGCGCAGTCCTGCGCCATCATCGACCCGCCGCAACATCAGCGCGGTGATCTGACAGGCCACCTCCTGCTGCGCCGACCCGGGCACGCCAAGCGTCACCACGCCCGCACCGATGCGCAACGCGCCGCGCGCCGCCAGACGCGCGGCCCCTGTTCGGCCTGCGCCACCCGAGAGGATCAGGGCGTGGCCGTGGGAATACTTGTGAGTTTGCGCGTCCTTGTTCATTCGAGCGCAAGAATCGTCATCAACGAGCTTTATGACATCACCCGCCCCTCCCGGCGTCCGGTCGACGTCCTCAAGACCGATGCTCTTGACGATGAGCTTTCCTGTCCGACGCGGACCGCAGGATAGAAAATGCCCCAGCTTGGCCGCGTGAAAACTGACGGTCAAATCCGCCGTGGCGCATGCACCGACCGGGCGACCGCTATCGGCACAGAGGCCCGATGGTATATCCACCGCCACCACCCGCACGTGGCTGGCCCGAAGGCTGTCAACCGCGCTCAGGACCTGCCCGAGTTGTCCCTCGACCGGCCGGCCAAGCCCCGTGCCGAAAATCGCATCGACAATGAGATCCGAATGCTCCGCTTGGCCGATCGGGACCGACGCCAGATCCTCGACACATCCTAGGCGCTGCCAACGCTCATAGTTCGCCTTCGCATCCGGCGGCAGCTTGGCGGCATGGCCATAGAGAAACACCTCAATCTCCCAGCCCCACTCCTTCAGCAACCGCGCCACCACGAACCCGTCGCCGCCATTGTTGCCGGGACCGCAGAGCACGACCGCCTTGTGCGGGGCTTGCGTCAGAACGGGCCATGTCTCGAATACTGCCTCGACCACGCCGCGCCCGGCACGCTCCATCAGTTCCAGCCCGGTGACCGTGCCCGACTCGATGGCCGCCTGTTCAATGCCGCGCATTTGGGCGGCTGTGAGGAGTTCGTGCATTCCCTGCCCTTTCACGATTCATTTTCGCCGTAAAATGTGGCGCTTTGCATATTTTTTAGGCAAACCCTGTCGAGCGGCCCCGGGAACACCCGCGCAGTGACCGTAACCGATTGAGCACCCCGCTGAGAAGTGGTCTGCACGTTGCGAAACGACAGCCGAGGAGGCCCGCAGCCATGAAAAAGATCGAAGCGATCATCAAGCCCTTCAAACTTGACGAGGTGAAGGAAGCGTTGCAGGAGGCAGGCATCCAGGGCCTTTCGGTGATCGAGGTCAAGGGGTTCGGCCGCCAGAAAGGCCATACCGAACTTTATCGCGGGGCCGAATACGTGGTGGATTTCCTGCCAAAGGTGAAGATCGACGTCGTGCTCGACGACGATCAGGTCGATGCCGCCATCGAAGCGATCATCGACGCTGCGAAGACCGACAAGATCGGCGATGGAAAGATTTTCGTGAGCCACGTCGAACAGGCGATCCGCATCCGCACCGGCGAGCACGGTCTGGACGCGCTCTAACCCATTTCTCAGCAAGAAAAGGAAAAAGAGAATGAGCAAAGACGCGATTCTCAATCAGATCAAGGACGAGGATATCGAGTATGTCGACATCCGCTTTACCGATCCGCGCGGCAAGCTGCAGCATGTGACGGTGATGGCCGATCAGGTCGACGAGGACTTTCTCGAAGAGGGCTTCATGTTCGACGGCTCCTCCATCGCGGGGTGGAAGTCGATCGAAGCCTCCGACATGAAGCTGATGCCGGCCTTCGACAGCGCCTATGTCGATCCGTTCTATGCCGAAAAGACGCTCTGCATCCATTGTACGGTCGTTGAGCCGGACACCGGCGAACCCTATAACCGCGATCCGCGCGGCACCGCCGAAAAGGCCGAGGCGTATCTGAAAGCGTCGGGTATCGGGGATGTGTCCTATTGGGGTCCCGAAGCTGAATTCTTCCTGTTTGACGATGTTCGTGTCTCGAACTCGATCAACAAGGTGTCCTACGAGGTCGATGCGCTCGACGGGTCATGGAACACCGACACCGAATACGAAATGGGCAATACCGGCCATCGCCCCGGCGTCAAGGGCGGCTATTTCCCGGTCAACCCGATTGATGACGGTCAGGACATCCGCTCGGAAATGCTGTCGACGATGAAGCGTCTCGGCATGAAGGTGGACAAGCACCACCACGAGGTTGCGTCGTGCCAGCACGAGTTGGGCCTGATCTTCGGCACGCTGACCAAGCAGGCCGACGAGTTGCAGAAGTACAAGTATGTCATCCACAATGTCGCGCAAGCCTATGGCAAGACCGCGACCTTCATGCCCAAGCCGATCTATGGCGACAACGGCACAGGCATGCATGTCAACATGTCGATCTGGAAAGACGGCAAGCCGCTCTTTGCCGGCGACAAATATGCCGACCTGAGCCAGGAGGCGCTTTGGTTCATCGGCGGCATCCTCAAGCACGCCAAGACGCTCAACGCCTTCACCAACCCGTCGACCAACAGCTACAAGCGGCTGATTCCCGGCTTTGAGGCCCCCGTGCTGCGCGCCTATTCGGCCCGCAACCGTTCGGGTTGTGTGCGTATTCCGTGGACCGAGAGCCCCAAGGCCAAGCGCGTCGAGGCGCGGTTCCCCGATCCATCGGCAAACCCCTACCTGTGCTTTGCCGCACTCTTGATGGCTGGTCTCGATGGCATCAAGTCCAAGATCGACCCGGGCGAGGCGATGGACAAGAACCTTTACGATCTGCCCGCCGAAGAGCTTGAAGGCATCCCGACCGTCTGCGGCTCCCTTCGCGAGGCTCTTGATGCGCTGCGGGCCGATCATGCCTTCCTCTTGGCCGGTGACGTGTTCACCAAGGATCAGATCGACGGCTATATCGACCTCAAGATGGAAGAGCTCGAACTCTATGAGCACACACCGCACCCGGTCGAATTTCTGATGTACTACAGCTGCTGAGCCAGCGATCGGGCTTCTTGAGGCCCGGAATCATCGAAAAGGGGCGCCCCGCTAGGGGCGCCCAAACCTCCTGACAATGGCCTCGCCTTTGGCGGGGGCTTTTGATTCAACGGATCAGTTTGTAGATACCGCGCCCCGTTCAGAACAAACTCGATATGGTGTCGCTTGAGCGCCAGGGTCCTGCCGATCATCTTTTGCGCAAGTTTGAAGTAACGCGTGATCTCCGCGTCATCCGAGATCTGAACGAGGGGTTCTATTGCCCCGACAACGGCCGCCCTTTGGCGCGAAGCCCGTAAAGACCCTCACGCGAGACATCTGGATCGACGCCTGCGACCGCACCGACGCGCACCGCCCGACAGACTGGGAAAAAGGGTTTCAAAAAGCGAAAGGAGACCGTCGAGCGCTCCTTCGCCGACGCAAAGCGGTTCAACGGCCATCGATACGCGCGCTATCGCGGCCTCAACAGCGTCCGAGGGCAAACCCTCCTCGCCGCCGCCCAGAGTATCAAGAAGATCGCGATGGTAGCCTGCAAAACCCACCCGCTGCCAGCATGAAAGGAGGGTAACCCCTCAAATCCTCGTCTGGCACAAACAAACCCGGCCAAAATGACCGGGTTTGTTGATAGTCTGCGGTCCGGTACGGCCTTTTGAAACGCGATCTGCGAACGGCTCAGGGGCCATACCAAGAGCGTGCCGCACGGCCATGCGGCCCGTTCATGTCTTCATGACAGGCCAGTATCGAGGTCAACAACGCGCGCCAGATGGCGATGCCTGCCTGAGCCACCGGCCCTACCCTCTCGCATGTCAAACCGAAACACCCGCCCGCTCGAAACCGGACGGGTTTTTCACTGTCAAAGCCGGGAGCAGGTCACTCCGCCTGCTGGCTGCCCCTCATGACCGACAGGCCGCGCAGGATGTCCACAGCATAGGCCAGCTGGTAATCCTCCTCGCGCAGCTTGGCAGCCTCTTCGGCGCGCGCGCGATCCTCTTCGATCTGCTTGATTTCATCCTCGCTCAGGCTGTCATTGTTGAGGCGACCCCGTAGATCGGCCTCGGAGCGGCCGGGACGGGTCTCTTCCTCTTCCTCCGTCTGCTCGCTGCGCGGCGGCTGCTGCACGACGATATCGGGGCTGACCCCGAGCGCCTGAATGGACCGCCCGGAGGGCGTGTAATAGCGCGAGGTGGTCAGGCGCATCGCGCCATTGCCGCGCAGCGGCATCACAGTCTGGACCGAGCCCTTGCCGAAGCTCTTGGTGCCCACCACGATGGCGCGGTGATGGTCCTGCAAGGCCCCTGCGACGATCTCGGATGCGCTGGCGGAACCACCGTTGATCAGCACCACGATGGGCTTGCCCCCGGCCAGATCGCCCGGCGTGGCGTTGAACCGCTCACCGTCCTGCGCCTCGCGGCCCCGCGTCGAGACGATCTCGCCCTTGTCGAGAAACGCATCCGACACCTTGATCGCCTGGGTCAGCAGGCCGCCCGGATTGTTGCGCAGATCGAGCACGATGCCGCTCACGTTCTCCATCCCGCCAAGCGCCTCGATCTGCTCTTTCAGACCGCTTTCGAGATTGGGATAGGTGTTGTCGTTGAAGGTGGTCACCCGCAGCACCACCGCATCGCGCTCCACACGCGAGCGCACCGCAGTCAGTTCGATCGTGTCGCGGATTATCGACACGTCGAACGGCTCCGCCTCTCCCTCGCGCACCACGGTGATCACGATCTCGCTGCCGACCGGGCCGCGCATCAATTCGACCGCATCGTTGAGGGTCAGGCCAAGCAGGCTCTCGCCATCGACATGGGTGATGAAATCGCCCGACTCGATGCCGGCCTGATCGGCGGGGGTGCCATCCATCGGCGAAACCACCTTAACGAAGCCGTCCTCCTGCGTGACCTCGATGCCTAGGCCACCGAACTCACCGCGCGTCTGCACCTGCATGTTCTCGGCATCATCGGGCGACAGATAGCTGGAATGCGGATCGAGCGAAGTCAGCATGCCGTTGATCGCTGCCTCGATCAGGTCCTTGGTGTCGACCTCCTCGACATATTGCGCACGGATGCGTTCGAAGATGTCCCCGAACAGATCGAGTTGCTCATAGACATTGCTCGATTTCTCGCTCTCTTGCGCCAGCAGGGGGGCCGCCACCTGCGTCGTCGCAATCGCGCCTGTCAGGATGCCGACGGATGCGGCCATCAGGAATTTTTTCATGTCTCAGTCTTCCTTGTCGGTTCTGAACCACGTGAGCGGGTCCACCGGTGAATTGTCTTGACGCACTTCGATATAGAGCGTCTGGCTCCTTTGGGCACCCGCCGGCGGCGGATCAGCGGCCAGAAGCAGATCGCCATCTGCACCCGCCCCGCCCATGAGGCCCACCGGACTGCCCCCGGGCAGGACCTGACCGGTCTGACCATAAACAACATCGAGACCGGCGAATACCAGAAGAATCCCGGCCTGCGGTTCCAGAATGATCACATTTCCGTAGTCGAGCAAGGGGCCGCGATAGCGCACCGTCGCAGGCGCGGGCGTCGTGACCAGAGCACGCGGACGCGTCGCCACTACGATGCCGGGCCGGGTGATGCCCGCGGCATCCGCCTCGCCCGCCCGGCGCAGGACGACCCCTTCGACCGGTAGCGCCAGATTGCCCTTGCGCGGGGTGATCTCGGGCAGGCTGCCGGGGGCCTCATCCACCGCGATCTCGCTCAGCCCGCTGGCAAACCCTTCCAGCGTCTCGGTCGAGGCAATGAGCAGCGCGGTCTTGACCGGGTCCTCGGTAAAGCGGCGCGGCAGGTCGGTGCGTTCGGCCATGGCGGCACTCAGCGCCGTGCGCGCCGCCTGCACGCCCTCCAGCCCGTCCTGCAACTTGTCCGCCGCACTTTGCTGCAAGGCACGCAGCACGCTCAGTTCCTGCACCTTGTCGCGCAAATCCATCGCGCGGGCGTCGAGCGCGGGGGCCACCTCGGACAGGATCATGCCGGCCCGCGCGGTGCCCACCGGCCCCGAAGGATGCATCATCAAGACCGGCACCGGAGCCGCCCCCATGGTCTGCAACACGCCCAGAAGCTGCGCAATCTCGTCATTGCGCGCCTGCAATTCCGCGCCAAGCGCCTGCTCGCGCAGCGCGGCGCGGCGCAGACCCTCGCGCATCGCCTCCAGCCCGTCTTCATAGGCCCCGATCACCTGCGTCAGCGCCTTGACGCGGTTCTGCGCACCTTCGGCCTGCGCCAGTTGCTCGGCCGCGCTATTCAACTGATCCGCCGCCGCGCGCGCGGCTTCAGAGGGCTCCTGCGCCGAGGCGGGAAGCGCGACGACCGCAGCCGCAAGGATGCAGGCCCGGAGCATACTCATGTCAGCAAACTCTCGCCGGTCATTTCACCGGGCTGCGGCAATCCCATCAGCGCCAGCACTGTGGGTGCGAGATCGGCCAGCCGCCCGCCCTCGCGCAACTGCGCGCCCTCGGGCCCGCCCACAAGGATGACAGGCACAGGGTTGAGCGTATGCGCGGTATGCGGCCCGCCGGTCTCGGGATCGACCATCACCTCGCAATTACCGTGATCGGCGGTCACGATCATCGCGCCGCCCGCCTCCTCCAGCGCGTCGAGCACACGGCCAAGCCCCGCATCCACCGCTTCGCAGGCGGCCATCGCGGCCTTGAGGTCGCCGGTATGGCCGACCATGTCCGGATTGGCATAGTTGACGACGATCAGATCATAGCCGTCGCGAATTGCCCCGACCAGATGATCGGTCACCTCCGCCGCCGACATCTCGGGCTGCAGATCGTAGGTCGCGACATCGGGCGACGCCGCCATGTAGCGCGCCTCGCCCTCTTCCGGCTCTTCCTTGCCGCCATTGAGGAAAAAGGTCACATGCGGGTATTTCTCGGTCTCCGCCAGATGAAACTGCCGCAACCCGTGATCGGCCACCCAGGCCCCCAGCGTGTTGACGATATCGCGCGACGGAAACACCGTGTCGAGCCAGGCATTATGAGCCTCGGAATATTCCACCATGCCGAGACATGCGGCCCATTCAGGCACCGCACCCCGCGCGAAGGCATCAAATTCGGGATCGGCCATCGCCTGCAATATCTCGCGCGCCCGATCCGCGCGAAAGTTGAGACAAAAGAGCCCGTCGCCGGGTGTCACCCCCCGGTAGTAGCCGATCACCGTGGCGGCGATGAACTCATCGCTCTCAGAGCGGGCATAGGCATTGCTGACCGCCCGGTTCGGATCGGCGGCGCGTAACCCCTTGGCGCAGACCATCGCCTCATAGGCCTCCTGCACCCGCGACCAGCGATTGTCGCGATCGAGCGCGAAATAGCGCCCGGTCAAGGTGGCGATACGCACGCCCTCGGGCAGATCCTCGATCAACCGCGCCAGATGGCTGCGGGCCGAGCGCGGGGCGACATCGCGCCCGTCGGTGATCGCATGCAGGATCACCGGCACGCCCGCCTCGCGGATCACCCGGGCGGCGGCCACGATATGGCGCAGATGCCCGTGCACCCCGCCATCCGACACCAGCCCGATCAGATGCGCCGCGCCGCCGCTCTGCTGCAATTCGGCGATGAAGTGCTGCAACGCCTCGTTGCGGGCAAAACTGCCCTCCTCGATCGCCAGGTCGATCTGGCCCAGATCCATCGCCACCACGCGCCCCGCACCGATATTGGTATGGCCGACCTCGGAATTGCCCATCTGCCCGCGCGGCAGGCCCACATCAGGGCCATGGGTGATCAGCGTGGCATTTGGGCAGGTTGCCATCAGCCGGTCGAAATTCGGCGTCCGCGCCAGATGCGGCGCATTGGCCTCGGTGCGCTCGCTCAGCCCCCAGCCATCGAGGATGCACAGGACGACGGGTTTGGACATGCTCTCTCCTGCCTTGCTTTGGCGGTCTTCTAACGTGTCGGGGCATCGGGGTGAAGCAGATAGCCGCATCATCGGAGAAATCGGCATGTCCCGTCCGTTTCGTCGTCCGGAATGTGGCGTTTGATCCGGTCGGCATGCGGTGCGACGAGGCGCACATTCATAAGCCTCAATGATCGGGCGGGGTATGCAAAAACATCACCCATTGCCAAAAGCCCTGTTACATTCCAACAATAGGACATGCACGACACCATAAAAAGGGGATCGAAATGAAACTCACCACCGTCGTCACCGCCCTCGCAGCGCTCGCGATTACCCAGCCTGCCGTGGCAGAATTCAAACTCGGAGAGCGTTACACGGACGCCGATAGCGACCTGATCGCCGACATTCCCGAGGACAGCGCGCAATGGCTTGATCCCGACACGCTTATCTTTGCCTATACGCCGGTCGAGGATCCGGCCGTCTATGCCGAGGTCTGGCAGGGTTTTCTCGATCACATGGCGGAACTGACCGGCAAGAAGGTTCAGTTCTTCCCGGTGCAATCCAACGCCGCGCAGATCGAGGCAATGCGCGCCGGACGCCTGCACGTGGCGGGCTTCAACACCGGGTCGAACCCGCTGGCCGTCGCCTGCGCCGGGTTCCGCCCATTCACCATCATGGCCGCCGAGGACGGATCTTTCGGCTACGAGATGGAGATCATCACCCATCCTGACTCGGGTCTGGAAAAGGTCGAGGATCTGAAGGGCAAGGAACTGGCCTTCACCTCCGAGACCTCGAATTCAGGCTTCAAGGCACCGTCTGCAATCCTCAAGGCAGAATTCGGACTGGTGGCCGGCGAGGATTTCGAGGCCACCTTCTCGGGCAAGCATGACAACTCGATCCTGGGTGTTGCCAACAAGGACTACGCGGCCGCCTCGATCGCCAATTCGGTCAAGGCGCGGATGATCGAACGCGAGGTGGTCACCGAGGATCAGCTCAAGGTGCTTTACAAGTCGGAGACCTTCCCGACCACGGGCTACGGCGTGGTCTACAACCTGCACCCCGACCTGCAGGAGAAGATCAAGGAGGCGTTCTTCAGCTTCGAATGGGAAGGATCCGCGCTGGAGGAGGAGTTCAGCCGCAATGGGGAGGCGCAGTTCATCCCGATCACATTCAAGGAACACTGGTCGGTGATTCGCACCATCGACGACGCCAACAACGTCGAATATCAGTGCAACTGACCCATTGAACCTTGCACTCACGAACACGGGCGGCATGATGCGGCCCGTGTTCGTCATGAGAAAGGCACAACATGCTGTATCTGAAAGGTCTCAGCAAGACCTACAAGACCGGCGACACCGCACTCAGCGACGTGACGCTCAATGTGCCAAAGGGTCAGATCATGGGGCTGATCGGTCCGTCGGGGGCGGGCAAATCAACCCTCATCCGCTGCATCAACCGGCTGGTCGAGCCCACGGCGGGCGCGGTGATGCTGGGCGATGTGGACCTCGCGAAACTCGGCAAGCGCAAGTTGCGCCGCCAGCGGCGGCGGATCGGCATGATCTTTCAGGAATACGCGCTGGTCGAGCGGTTGACGGTGATGGAGAACGTGCTGTCGGGTCGTCTGGGCTATGTTCCCTTTTGGCGCAGTTTCCTGCGCCGTTATCCGCCCAGGGACATCCAGAACGCCTACCGCCTGCTCGACCGGGTGGGCCTGATGGAGCATGCCGACAAGCGCGCCGACGCGCTCTCGGGAGGGCAGCGGCAGCGGGTGGGCATCGCCCGTGCGCTGGCCCAGGAACCCGAACTGCTGCTGGTGGACGAACCCACCGCCAGCCTCGATCCCAAGACCAGCCGCCAGATCATGCGCCTGCTGACCGAGATCTGCGCCGAACGTGATCTGCCCGCCATCGTCAACATCCACGACGTGCCGCTGGCGCAGCATTTCATGCAGCGCATCGTCGGCCTGCGCGCGGGCCGCGTGGTGTTTGACGGTCCGCCCGCTGGCCTGACCGAGGCCGCGCTCACTGAAATCTACGGGGCGGAAGACTGGCACGCGATGCGCGCGGGCGATGCCGAACAGGCCGAGGCCGAGGCCGAGGCGCGCGCCCGGATGGAGGCGCTCGCCTGATGGCCGCGCCCTACCCCACCACCTGGAAACGTCCGCCCCAGATCGTGACCGACCGGCGTTTGCGCATCGCGTTGCAGGCGGGGATCGTGATCTACCTCGTTCTGGCGATCGGCTCGCTCGAAGTGGACTGGGCGCGCGTCGCCGCAGGGCTGGAACGCGGACAGCGCTTTGTCATGGGATTCCTGCAACCCGATTTCACCAGCCGCTGGACCGATATCCGACAGGGGCTGATCGAGAGCCTGACGATGACTCTGACCTCCACGGTTGTGGGAGTGATCATCTCGGCGCCCATCGGCATCGGTGCGGCGCGCAATCTCGCCCCGCGCGCGATCTACTACGTCTGCCGCAGCATCATCGCCGTCAGCCGCGCGCTTCAGGAGATCATCATCGCGATCTTTCTCGTGGCGATGTTCGGCTTTGGTCCCTTCGCGGGATTTCTCACCCTCAGCTTCGCCACAATCGGCTTTATCGCCAAGCTGCTCGCCGACGATATCGAGGAGATCGACGAGGCGCAGGCCGAAGCGATCCGCGCCACCGGGGCCTCGTGGTGGCAACTGGTGAATTACGCGATCCAGCCGCAGGTGATGCCCCGCCTGATCGGGTTGTCGCTCTACCGGCTTGACATCAATTTCCGCGAAAGCGCGGTCATCGGCATCGTCGGTGCAGGCGGCATCGGAGCCACGCTCAATACCGCCATCGACCGCTATGAATATGACAGCGCGGGGGCGATCCTGCTGATCATCATCGGCATCGTGATGGTCGCCGAATACGGCTCCAGCTACCTGCGAAAGTTCCTGCAATGAGCGAGATCAGCCATCACTCGGAAATCTGGCGTCACCGCACTCCGCGCAAGCGGCTGCTGATGTGGCTGGGCTGGCTGGCGCTGGTGGCGCTGTTCGTGTGGTGCTGGCAGGTGATGACCGAGAACACCATCTGGGCCTTCGTCTCGGACGCACCCCGGCAGGCTGCCGATATCGGCAGCCGGATGATGCCGCCGCGGCTGAGCTATCTGCCCGAACTGATGGTGCCGCTCTGGGACACGATCAACATCGCCACCTTGGGCACATTGGGCGGCGTCATCATGGCGGTTCCGGTGGCGTTCCTGGCCGCGCGAAACACCACGCCCTCGGAACACATCCTGCGGCCCATTGCATTATTCATCATCGTCGCCTCACGCTCGATCAACTCGCTCATATGGGCGCTGCTCTTGGTGGCGATCATAGGACCGGGCATCCTCGCGGGGATTGTCGCCATCGCGCTGCGCTCCATCGGCTTTGTCGGCAAACTGCTCTATGAGGCGATCGAGGAGACCGACGCGCGCCAGATCGAGGCGGTGCAGGCCACCGGCGCCAGCCCCGCACAGGTGGTCAGCTACGGCATCGTGCCGCAGATCATGCCCGCCTTCTGGGGGATTTCGGTGTTTCGATGGGACATCAATATCCGCGAGAGCACCATCCTGGGGCTCGTGGGCGCGGGCGGAATCGGGCTCAAGCTTCAGGCGTCGCTCAACGTGCTGGCCTGGCCGCAGGTGACGGTGATCCTGCTGCTAATCCTCGCTACCGTGGTACTGAGCGAATGGGTCTCGGCGCGGGTCCGCCACGCGATCATCTGACCGCCAAGCACGCTCACCGCCCCTCGATCCTGACTGAAAAGCTGCGCTGCGCGCCGGTGGGCGGCGCCGGGAAAGGGGCGGCGCGCTGCACCACGGTGAGCGCCGCGCGGTCGAGCCGCGCAGAGCCCGAGGAGCGCGCGAGCCCCACCGAGGCAAGCCTGCCGCCCGCGCCGATGGAGAAGCGCACCAGCGCCGCGCCGCGGCTGACGGCGCGCGGGCGCGGCACGCGGGCGAGGTGGCGCATGACCTCGCCGGGATAGTTGGTGGCCGCGGCATTGCCCTGCGCGGCGCTCTCGCGCGAGGTGTCGCGCCCCTGCTGCGCGGAGGTGGCCCTCTCGTGCCCGGCAGCGCTGCCCGCCGTGGCGTCGCGGGTGGCGTTGTTGCCTTGCTGGCTGCGCGTTCCTGTCTCGCGCCGGTCGGGCGCGGGCGATTGGCGGGCAGCGGCCTCTTCGACGGCACGCGGGCGGGCGGGCGGGCGGCGCGAGACCTGCATGCCTTCTTCCGCCTCGGGCTGCGCAGCAATCACCTCCTGCGGGGGGGCATCGGTGGCCTCGGCCGTCTCGCGCGGCGGTGTCGCGGGGGTTTGGGCGGCAGAGGGGCGAACCGGCGCGGCGGCAGCGGGCGGGGATGCCGAGGGCGTGACCCGCGCCGCCGGGGCGGCCTGCGGCGTGGCTGTCTCCGTCCGTGCGGCCTTGGCCGTTTCCTGCTGGGCCGGTGTCTCGGCGGCGTCGGGGGGTGGCACCTCGGCACGCTCCGCCGGGGCGGGGGTAGCGGTCTGCTGCCTCTCGGGGCGCAGCGCCTCCCCCGGTTCGGCCGGATTCACCACCTCCTCGGCCTGCCGGTTGGGCGTCACATCGGTCTCCGACACGGGCTGCGCTACGCCCGCCGCCATGTCGGCAAAGCTGCTGCCGAGCGCGGCCTCGACCGCCCCGGCCCCGCCCATGATCTCGATGCGATCCGGCGTACCCGACACCCACAGCCCCGCGCCGTGCAACGCCAGCGCCGCCCCGGCGCATGCCGTCAGCATCAGGCGCGATCGGCGGATCATTGCAGCCCCCGTTCGGTGACCATCACCACGCGCCCTGCCCCCGCGCGCCGCAACCCCGCGCCCAGCCGAATGAGGTCGGGCGCGGGCAGCGCGGCATCGGGCACGATGCGCACGCTCGCGCGCGCGTCCTCGGGCAGCGCGTCCATGTAGGCCGCCACGTCAGGCAGGGTGTCTCCGCGATAGGCCAGCCGCCCGTCGGCATGCACCACCAGCGCATCGGGCGGCGCGCGCCCTTCCAGATCGGCGGTGCGCACCAGCTTCAGCGCGCCATCGAGCGGAGGCGCGAGCGTGGCGGCGGCCATGAAGAAGATCAGCATCAGGAACACGATGTTGATGAGCGCGATCGTGGGCTCGCGGCGGCGGCAGGGCGCGGGCGTTTTCATGACGGCACCAGCACCTGCACCGCGAGGCCCGGAATGCCGCGCAGCGCCAGCAGCAGATCGGTCAGCCGCTGCGCCGTGACATCCGCCCCGGTGCTGACAAGTGCGCGGGTCTCGCCCTCGGTGAGCGGCTCGAACGCTTGGGCGAGACCCTCGAGCGGCACCTCGCGGGCGTTCACGCGCAGGCCCTCCGCGCGCAGCTGTACGAAGATCGGGCGGGTCTCCGAGGCCGCCGTCTGCCCCTGCCCCGACGTGGCGAGCTCAACTTCTGAGAATTGCGAGAAGGTCGAGGACAGCATGAAGAACAAAAGCAGCAGGAAGATCACGTCAATGAGCGAGGTGAGCGACAGCTTGCGCCGCCGGAACGGGGTTTTAGGCACCTTGGGATACCGCCCGGCCCTGCGGCACGGACTGCGCCGCCGCCTGCCCATCGGGGCCAAGAACGACGCTCAGCGTGTGATCGGCGAGCGCGCGTTCCTCGGCCATGCGCGATTCGAACCACGACAGCACCACCGAGGCAGGCATCGCCACCGCGAGCCCCGCGGCGGTGGTCAGCAACGCCACCCAGATGCCCCCCGCCAACAGCGACGGGTCGACCTGGCTGCCCGCCGATTGCAGCGCCTGGAACGCCTCGATCATCCCCAGAACAGTGCCGAAGAGGCCCAGCAATGGCGCAACCTGCGCCACCGTATCGAGAAAGCGGAAGCCGCGTTCGAGCCGCGAGAAGCGCGCCTCGGCCTCGGCCTCGATTCGGCGCGTGGCCTTGGCATCACTCGGGTCCGCAGCGAAGGCGCGGGCGATCACCGGGGCGAGATAGCTGCGCGAGCCCTCCAGCGTGCGCTGCGCGGCGCGGGCCTCGCCCCGGTCCCATTCCGCCACGGCAGCACGCAGCGCATGGTGCCGCCCAACACCCGAGGCGCGGAACTGCCACAGCTTGTAGAGAATGACCGCCAGCGTCGCCACCGACACGGCGGCGATGAGCGCGATCACCGGTCCGCCCATCTCGATGAGTCCGGCAAGCCCGTCGATCATTGCATCCATCCCGGTCATCCCGTCACCTCGATCTCGGTTTCGGACGACAGGCGCAGCCCCTCAAGACAGGCATCAGGCGTCAGGCCGTGTCCGTCGCAAGTGCCTATCCCGTTGACCAGCACCCCGCCAATTGCCGCGCAGTTCCTCCCGGCCAGATCGAACTGCCGCATCCGGGGCCGTCCCGCAGGCAAGGTGCCGAAATCGAAGAGCGTCAAGGTGGCCACCTGGCCCTCGCCATCGAACAGCACCGCCTCGGCGACCAGCGCCTCGATATCCGCCCCCAGATCGTTGCGAATGACAAAGCTCAGCCGACAGCCGCCTGCCTCGGTCGCGGACACGGTGTTGAGGCTGAGCGCAAGGGTGGCTGTGGCATCATCGGACTCTTGCGCCGAGACCGGTGTTGCAAGGCCGAACGCGGCCCCTCCCAAGGCTGCCGCAAGGCGAGAAACGACGCGGCGCTGCGCTGTCATGGCATGTTCCTTTCCTGCCCCTGAGCGGGGTGAACGGGAACCGCATGGCTGGCGCATGGCTGGCACGGTCGGTGGGATTTGCGCGGTCGGGGCCGCATTTGCATTTCCTTACGAGTTTTCGAGCAAAAGAGTCAAGTATCCCGAAGGCGCGTCTTTTAGCCGGACGGCGCGGCTGTATGACGGCTTGAGACGGGCGCCCTGCAACTTGATGCCGTCGCCGCTCCACCAAACCCAGTTGCGTGGTTTGCGGCAACTGAGTCGACATATCTTGGCTTTTGCCTCGCCGCAGATGCCTCTTGGACAGCAGCGGTTGGCTTTCGCGCCGCAATCTCGGTCTATTTCAGAAACGCGCGCTCCGCCTCTGCCGAGAGTGGCTCCGATGCGCCGGTTGCCGCGTAGAACGCGTCTAGCGCTTCGAGCGACGCCGCGGGGGTATAGCCCGTCGCCTCAGAAGCCGTCGCCACCGCAAAGCGCAGTGACCAGTCCGCGCTGTCCTGACAAGCAACGCCGATATAGCCGGGTCCACCCTCTGCCAAGGTCTCGAATTCACGGCAGAACGTGCCCGCGCCATCGGTGAAGGACGCAATGACGCTGACGCGCCGTCCATCCGGCAACCCGGCTTCCGCGCCCGAGGGTAACGTGCCGAGTTGTTCCTGAACATCCGCACTCAGGATGGTCGCACCCGTCTCCGGCGCGCCGGGCGCAAGGAGCAGCCCCGCCGAGAGACCGACCGCCAGCGCAAGCGAGGCGGCCAACACCATCGGCTGCCATCCGGACGCGCGACGGCGCAGCGGCACCACGTTTTCCGCCTCAGTCGGGGTGGTCGCGGCCATCTCTCGAATGCGCGCCTCCAGATCGGGCGAAATCGCTGTCTCAGGATCGGCCAGCACCGCCTCCTTCGCAAAATCCGAGGTCAGGGTGAAAAGCGCATAGCGCGCTGCGAGATCCGGATCGGTCTTGATCTCGGCGTGCAGGCGCGCGGCCTCGTCGCCGTCGATCTCACCATCGGCGAGCGCCATCAATGTGTCATCGTCGATATCCATCGTCGCGATCCTTTGCGTTGCACGGCGTCAACGGCCCACACCGCCCTTTATTCCCACTTTTTCCGCAAGGGCACGCCGCGCCCGGCTCAGCCGACTCATCACCGTTCCGTGCGGGATGCCCAGGGTCTGCGCCGTCTCGGCATAGCTCAGCCCCTCGACGCAGACCAGATGCAGCACCGCGCGCTGATCCTCGGGCAGGGTTGCCATTGCCGCCTGCACCGATTGCAGCATCAGCCGGTCGTCGGTCTGCGCGGCACTGTCCACCGGATCGGCCTGCGGGGTGTCGTGAATGTCCACCGTCTCGCCCCGCGTCCTGTCGCGCCGGAGCATGTCGATCCAGGCATTGCGCAGGATGCGAAACAGCCATGCCTCGAGCCGCGTCGCAGGGTCGAACTGATGACGCGCACGAAAGGCGCGCTCGGCGGTGATCTGCACAAGATCGTCGGCCACATCCGGCCTGCGGCACAGCGCCAGCGCGAAACGCTTGAGGTTCGGCAGGAGCGCTACGATGTCCTCGACAAAAGAATCCTGAATGACCCACGCTTATCGGCTGCACCAATCTGTCCGGGAATAAATCCCGGCTTATAACGTTCGTTTATAGATGGCATCATTTTCCCAGGAAGCAAAAGGAGATTACCGGGATGCGCGTGTTCGTAGAGACTGTGTTGGTCGTGACTTTATGGCTATGCGCGACCGGCTCGGTCTCGGTTCTATCCACCAGCATGATCGCCGCGCCCGCTTGGGCCGACGATGGCGATGGTGGCGACGGCGACGGCGACGATGGTGGAGGGAGCAGCAGTAGCAGCTCCTCCGGCGCAGGTGGCGGCGCGTCGCGCGGGGGTGTCAATTCCGGGGAAGGTGTCGGCCCGCGTGACGTCGTTCGCGGATTGCGCCGTCTTTTGCGTCGACAGCCGGTTGAGCCGCAACGCGCCCGCCGACAGCCCGCTCCGCAACCGGCGTCCCGGCCCGAACGCGCCCCCGCAGAGATTGTCGCCCGCGGCCTGACCGACGCGCAGACAGACGCCCTCGTGACACAAGGCTACGTCGTTCTCGAACGCGCCGATCTTGTCAGCCTCGCCACGACCATGCGCCGCTTCCGGGTGCCAGAGGGCACGACGATCGACGCGGCGCGCGACACCATTCGCGCCCTGCCGGGTGCCGAAGCGGCGGATTTCAATCACTATTACCGCGCCGGACAGGACAGCGCGGCGGTGACCGACGACGCCCCCGCGTGCAACGGGCTACACTGCCCGGCCCTTACCCTGATCGACTGGCCGCAGGCGCTTGGCCCCGAGGGATGCGGTGCGCCTGTGACGATCGGCATGGTCGATACCGGGCTGAACACCGATCACGAGGTGTTGGCCGGGGCCGATATCGACCTCACCCGCATCGCTCCAGAGGATTACACTGCTTCCGCCGCCATTCACGGCACGGCGGTGGCAGCGATCCTTGTCGGTGATTCACAGACCCGCGTGCCCGGCCTCCTGCCCGGCCTGCCGCTGGTGGCGGTGGATGCGTTTCACCGGACCGCAGGCGACGAGCGCACCGATGCCTTCACGCTGGTGCGTGCGCTCGATCACCTGTCCGAACGCGGCGTGCAGGTGATCAATCTCAGCCTCGCCGGGCCACCCAACACGGTGCTCGAAGACACGCTCTTGCAACTGACCGGGCAACGCAGGATCGCGGTGATCGCAGCGGCTGGCAATGACGGCCCCCGCGCCGAACCGGCCTATCCCGCAGCCTATGACACGGTGATCGCCGTGACGGCGGTGGATCGCAACGGCACCGTCTATCGCCGCGCCATTCGCGGCACACATGTCGACCTCGCCGCCCCGGGCGTGGAGATCTGGACTGCGGCCTCGGTCAAGGGCGCGCGCTGGAAGACCGGCACGTCCTTTGCCGCGCCCTATGTCACGGCGGCGGTGGCGCTCTGGCTGCAACACGACCCGATGCTGACGCCCGAGGAGATCCGCGCACGGCTGATCGCCTCGGCGGGTGATCTTGGCCCTGACGGTCTCGATGAGACATACGGGCATGGCGTCCTCAACCTCGGTGGCACCTGCCCTGGGCAGGCGGTTTTCCTGCCAGCCTCTGCGAACTAACCCAAATAATTCACGAGAAGGCGGCGGAGGTAGCGTAACCATCTGAAACGCTGTATGTTTTGGGTGCTACCGCCAAACATGCAGCTTTTGAGAGGACGACCCCCGCCATGGTCCAATCTACGTGCTCCACGCGCCGCCTGTCAC
>NZ_JBRJGR010000021.1:0-58331 GCF_053628595.1 Roseovarius sp. MBR-154 | reverse complement strand
CAGCAAAACCGAACCCATAAGAATGGCAGCCTGATAGGAAACCCTGATCCACCTTAACCGGGCTGCAAGCTGGTCGAAAAAGCAGGACCACCTCTCCCATCGGACCGCTTTCCGGCATCGGCACTGTTCCGGTGAACTCCAGCGCATAAGTGAATGCGTGCATCACAACGATGGACAGACAGATCAGGACGACGGCATTCCACTCGGTCATCTTGTATGAGATCTGCACCATCTCCTCCGTCGGTGCAACGTTCAGACACAGGAACAGCGCCCCGATACCCATCACGAACAGCTCACTCAGGTATGATTGGCTTTCGGAATGTTCTTCCGTGTCAATCGAATGGGCACCCAACTGCGATGAGCCCAGAAGCGCACCGATACTTGCCGGGACACTCTGAATGGCGATCTTGCCGACAATCTCGTCTGCGGTCATGCCGCCCCGGATAATGGCTAGCACCGTCAGGATCGCGGCGCAGGCGACGATTCCGATGCCAAAGGCGATTCCGGCGTCGCGCAGATCCTCGTACCAGCGCCTGGTTTTTTCAAACCCGGCATGGCGGGACAAGACCGTCAGAAGCGGAATGTTCACGACCAGCAAAAGGACAAGGCGGCTGCGGTCAATGTAGAAGCCCAGCCACCACATTTCCATTGTCATGAACAAGGGGAGCGCAAAGATCAATGCGCCTCCAAAGCCGCGGCCAAGGCCCTTGAGAACGCCATTGACAGATTTGGCTTTCCGTTCGGTTTGATCCACCTGCGCCACTTTTTGCCCCCGTTGCCGCACCTTTCCTGGTTCAACAAGGACCGCGCAATCCTGTTCCGAAGGCAGATGACTGGTTACACCTGCCCATGACGGCACCGCTTGGACAGATGCCGCCGCCTACATGCCCGGCTTGAGCACCACCTTGGTCCACTCATCCTGTCTGTTGCGGAAATTCCTGTAACCTTGCGGCGCGTCTTCCAGCGGCAGTACATGCGAGATCAGAAAGGTGGTGTCGATCTCGTTTTCCTGGATTCGGCGCAGCAGATCCGAGATGTAGCGCTGGACGTGGGTTTGCCCGGAGCGCCATTGCAGACCCTTTTCCATGAATGCGCCCAAAGGAAACTTGTCGGCGAAGCCACCATAAACGCCCGGTACCGAAACGCGCCCGCCCTTGCGGCATGCCATCAACGCCTGCCGCAGTGCATGCGCACGATCCGCCCCCACACCGACCTTCTGCTTAATGGCGTCCATAATGTTGTCGGGCGAGAAGCCGTGGCTTTCCATCCCGACTGCGTCAATGACAGCGTCTGGCCCGATGCCGCCGGTCATTTCACGCAACGCCTCGAGAACATGCGTCTGGCGGTAGTCGATGACCTTTGCTCCGATTTGCCGGGCAAGCTCGAGCCTGTGGGGATAGTGATCAATCGCGATCACCTGATGTGCCCCCATCAGCAATGCGCTTTGCGCGGCAAACAACCCGACCGGCCCGCAGCCCCAGACGGCAACGGTGTCACCTTCTTCGATGTCGCAGTTTTCCGCCGCCATCCAGCCCGTCGGCAGGATATCCGATAGAAACAGGACCTCGTGATCGTCCAGGTCTTCAGGGATGACGATCGGCCCCACATCCGAATAGGGCACGCGCACATATTCGGCCTGTCCGCCGGGATACCCGCCGGTCAGATGCGAATACCCGAAGAGCCCCGACATGGCCTGCCCGTACAAAGGCTCGGTCAGGTCCTGTTTCTCGGCCGGATTTGAGTTGTCGCAGGCCGAAAACTGTTGCTTGAGACAATGGAAGCATGCGCCGCAGGAGATCGTGAATGGCACGACCACCCTTTGTCCCTTTTGCAACGTGCTGTCGCGTCCGGTCTCGACAACCCGTCCCATGAATTCGTGTCCCAGGATATCGCCGTTCAGCACGCCGGGGATCACCCCATCATAAAGATGCAGATCCGATCCGCAAATCGCGGTCGAAGTGACTTCGATGATCGCATCACGCGAGTTGACGATTTCGGGATCGGGAACCGTGTCGACGCGGACATCATGGGTTCCGTGATAGGTCAGTGCGCGCATCTGTGCCTCCCAGTTCGGCTTTGCGGTTGTGCGCCGTGGACACCTCGCCGGTTTCCATCAGCATCTTGAATCGTTTCAGGTCGCGGCGGGTCTGGATCCGTGGCTCGGTCTGAAACAGCTTGGCAATCAGACGGCCAGCTTCACCGGCCGGAGGGTGATAGGCGATGATCGCCTCGACGACAGTGCCGCGCCCGCCGGGGGCGTCCCGAAACATCACCTTGCCCTCTGTCTTGACGTCCGAGCCGTCAACCGAGCGCCAGGCAATCTGCTCATCCGGCTTGTCCGCGACGATGCTTGTCTTGATTTCAACGCTGGCTCCGAGCGGGGCACGGATGGACCAGACTGTCACATCATCCTGCACATCCACCGAGTGGATGTTTTCCATGAAGGCGGGCAGATTGGAAAAGTCCCGCCAAAAGGCGTAAACTTCGCTTCGGGGCCGACTGATTGTGACGCTGCGCCCGATGACGGCCATGTCTTTGAACCATGTTTGACGGCTGGTGCGACCCGGCGCGCTGTCTGCCACACCAGGAACGCGGCCTCCGCTGCGCCTGTGAGCTCCCCATAGTGCAACAGTGCCCGTCGCCAGAACCCCGGCCGCTATGGCGAGGGCCAATCCGGTCTTTGCGGGGTCCCGATGTGTCGGATCGCGAGGTGGGTTTTCGTTCATTCCAGGTTCTCCTTTGTTGGAACGCGCAAACCTCTCAAGCCGCCAAATGTTCCCTGGAAAGGCGTTCGGGCTTCGGGTTCTGCGACGCAACGCGCACCGCAGTGATCCCAAATGCCAACGCGCCAGAAAAACGCGACACGATCTGCTGACACGCCCAAGGATACCGCCGCTGCTGCGGGGGTATCCTATTCTCCGGTATTTGGGTGGGCTGTCTTGCACTGTGTTGCGAATGCTGCGGCGCCGTCACACAGGTTGAGGCTGAACTCAATTAAGGGCTGCGCGAAGTTTGAAGCATGATTGAATGTCGATGCGTCTGTACTTGGCGTTGATATTTTGAAACCGGGTGAAAAGCCGGTCACCCGCGAGTCCGTCCCGCTTGGCAGGCAAGACGCCTAATGGATATCCTGCGGGTCGGCTTCGCCGCCGTCAGCCCTGCCTGTGCTGTGGCTCAGATAAAGCTCACATCGTCAAGGATTGCGCCGGTATTGGTGAGGCCGGTGAAGGTGAGCGTGTCGCCACCCCCGAAATCGAGCAGCAGGAAGCCGTCGGCGTCGAGGCTGGAGATATCGCGCAGATCCTCCGCGTCGGGGTTGCCGCCGCCCAGGAGCGCCGCCTCGAGCGCGACCGCATCCACATTGCCGAAATCCACGATCCGGTCATTGCCCGAACCGAGCCGGAACACGAAGGTATCCGCCCCGAGCCCGCCGCGCAGCACATCAGTGCCCGCGCCGCCATCGAGCGTGTCGCTGCCCGCGTTGCCCTCGAGCCGGTCGTCGCCGTCGCCGCCATTGAGCAGGTCGAACCCGTTGCCGCCCTCCAGCGTGTCGTTGCCCGCCTCGCCATTGAGCACGTCATTGGCAAAGCCGCCCTCGAGCAGGTCATCGCCCGCGCCGCCATTGAGCAGATCGTTGCTGTTGTTGCCCTGCAGCGTATCGGCCCCGTCACCGCCATTCAGTGTGTCGAACCCGCCCTGACCCTGCAAGAGGTCATTGCCGCCATCCCCGCTCATCACATCCGAGCCGATGCCGCCGATCAGCAGGTCGTCATCCGCGCCGCCCGACATGACATCATTGCCGAGATTGCCCTGCAACGTGTCATTGCCGGCACCACCATTGAGTGTGTCGAAGCCCTGCAGACCAGCCAGCAGGTTATGGCCCGCGTCGCCTCGCAGGAGATCCGGACCGGAACCGCCACGCATGTCGTCATTGTCATTCGCGTCAAGGCCCACTGGCGCCACAGAGGTTGCATTGGCAATGGACACGATCGAATTCTGACCCTGGAAGATGAAATCCGTGGCCGCGAAATGGTCGACACTGCTCTCCGACATACCCTCCAAAAACAGAACGGTTCCATATTCGTCCTCAATGCGAATGCGGTTATCTGACCACAGGATCGAGAGGTCTGCGAAAGAGCCTGCGGGAGCCTGCGAGAGATCAATCAGGTCAATCCCGAATTCGAAGTCCATAATGGTATTTCTTGATCCGTTCACCGGACCGATCACAAACCGGTCAGAGCCCGTTCCACCAACGAGCGTATCAGTCCCGCTGCCGCCGATCAGAACGTCATTTCCCCAATCTCCCTTGAGAATGTCATCCCCTTCATTCCCCCTGAGCGTATCATCGCCCCAGCCGCCCTTGAGCATGTCATTTGTCGATCCTCCTGAGATCGAGTCGTCTCCTTCATATCCGCTTATGGTGTTGTTTCCGGTGCCGCCAATTATAACGTCATCGCCCGGCCCGCCCCGCAAGAGAGCACCGGCATCGTCTCCGACGACGGTCCGTCCTGCCCTCCCGTCGCCATCCGAAACGGTGTCGCCAACTTCGAGGATATCGAAGCCCTCGATTTCCATCTTCACGACCGACCAGGCCTGCATGGTCAGAAGGAAATCATCGAAATCCTGGATCGTCATGACATCGGACAGCTGGGTATGACTTATGACCGGTTGTGCTGCTCCGTCGGTACCGCCGACCCCACCGTCCCAGAGTTCGGTCCAGGACACGCGGTAATATGCCGTGTCCAGGTCGGTCACATCCGTCAGATTCATTTCGAGCACGTTTTCGGAACCGCTTCGCTCCGAGAAAAGAAGAACACGCGTGTCTTCATCTCCATAGCCATGGATCGCATACTCACCCGATACCTTGAAATCCAGCACCGGTGTAAGACCGACCAGGGACGAACTCATAAGGGAAAAACCTTCTCCCGCCAGAGTCAGTGACTCGGCGGTATTGTGCACCAGCGTTCCGGAATTGCTCAGGTTGAAGATTGCGGGCCAGAAATGCGCAGCGGTCACATCATGGGTGACCATTTCATAAAAGATCTCGATATTCATGGAGACCTGCTGCAGGCCGCGATTGTTCGCTTCGTCTAGGATGCCGTTCTTGCGCGTGTTCCATTCCGTTATGTAATAATCGAGATCGGGAAGCGCCGTGTCGCGCGCGTGCAATTCAGCATTCCATAGCTCGAGCTGATTGAAGCCATATTGTTCGCCGGTGTTCACAACATCGAACCCACCATCCACGTAGTAATGATCCACGACCCCGTCGATCGCGTTTGCGACCCCCGGGATATCAAACTCGGACAGGTCGCCTTGCGCGCTTTCAACCAGCACATGCGCCTGCTCGAAGGATGCGATGATATCGCGTGCCTGCACGCGCGCATTGCCTTGGGCGGGTATGACAACTTCGTTCAACCGGGCCGCCACATCGTCATCAAGATTGGCCAGATCGGATGCGAGATAGATGAAACTTGTGACGGTATCGACATAAACCGTCTTTTCGCTCCGTGGCGACATGAACCCCGCCGAACTTGTCGTCTGCACAACGATGTCGGGTTGATCTTCCGGTGCCGCGTCAAGATCTGCCAGGGTCGTTGCGATCACATGGGACATTGCGGCGGCCAGCTTGCCGTATTCAGCGGCGGCCATCTGGCCTGACGCCCAGAATTCGTTTCCGATCTCGATTGCCGTGATGTCCACGCCATGCGCCTGCGCGATACCGGTCGCCACGCCGATGAACTCTTCCACATCCGCGAGATAGTCCGCGCTGATCACCCGTTGACCGTAATTCCCCGCTGCAAGCGCTTCGCCCGCGGTTTGCGTAAACCCATTCATCGTCGGAACGACAAGCGTGGCGCTTGCATCCAGCTCGGCGGCAAGCTCGATGAACGCGGTAAATGTGGTCAACGGGCGCTCGTTGCCCTGGTAAGACCCAAAGGAATTGTCGTGGCTGCCACCCAGGGCGTCTGATATGTCGAAGTACCATTCCGTTACAGACCCTCCCGGAAAGCGCAGGTTCGTAACCTCGAGTTCACGGTATCTGTCGTGCATCAGGACGTCATCCGTGGCCTCAACCGTTGTCAGGGCATTAAGGCCGAACATTTCCTCTGTTACAATTGTAGCTGAATTCTCGTCTGTCTGGTCATATATACAGGTCATGGCGGCGCTCGGCTCCTGAATCAAAACGGATGACTGTTCTGTTCGGAGACCCTCGCCCACGGGTGTTGTCGGCTTAGGTCGGGCGCTTGGAATTGCGTGCTAAAACTTTGCCCATGTGCAGTTACATCTTTAGATTGTGCAATCGAGCCACCTGCTCGCCTCAATCTCGCCACATTGCCCGACGGTCCCGAACCGGGCGTGCGCGGTCAGATGTCAGAACGTCGCGGCTCACCACGCATGCGGCGTGCGCGGGAGCGATCCGGTGCTGGTTGGGAGACTGGTCTGGCGGGTGGCTCGGGGCGCGCGCGATCTCTCGGGCAAATGATGCTGGCGCAGGTAGCGCGCGGGCGAACTGACCGTCGGCCCTCGCGCGTCGATTTCAGAGCGGCAGCGAAAATCTCAGGCCTCTGGCGAAAGCTTGCACCCGATTACATTCCCGAGCTGTCGAGCGCGGCGCGGATCCGCAAGGCAAGATCGTTGCGCCGCCACGGCTTGCTCAGCAGCATCACACCGGGATCGAGCCGACCGTGGTGAACAATGGCATTGCGGGTGTAGCCTGAGGTGTAAAGCACCTTGAGGTCAGGGCGTTCGGCGCGTGCGTGTTCATAGAGCTCCCGCCCGTTCATGCCGCCCGGCATCATCACGTCTGTGAACAGCAAGGCCACGTCGGGGGCGGCGCGCAGGGCCGCGAGCGCATCGGGTCCGTTCGCGGCCTCGGTAACCCTGTAGCCCAGGGCCAGAATCGTATCGCGCCCATGTGCGCGCAAAGCGGCATCGTCCTCGACGAGCAGGATATGCTCGGTGCCACCCTTGATGCTCGTATCGGGCATATCGGCGCTCTCCGATTCAACCTTCGCTCCTGAGCGGGCGAAGTAGAGGCGAACGGTGGTGCCTTCGCCAGGTTCGGAATAAAGCGAGACATGACCGCCCGACTGTTTGACGAAGCCCCAGACCATGCTCAGACCCAGACCGCTGCCCTTGCCGGTGGCCTTGGTGGTCAGGAACGGCTCAAACGCGCGGGCCCGTGTCTCGGCATCCATGCCCATACCGGTATCGGACACCGATATCATGACGTATTCACCGGGTTCGAGTTCGACATCACGCGCAGCGTAGGTTTCATCTATCGTGGTATTCGCCGTCTCCAGCGTCAGCCGACCACCTTTTGGCATCGCGTCACGGGCATTCAGGCAGAGGTTGAGCAGAGCATTGTCGAACTGGTGGGGATCAATCTCGGCCGTGCCAGGCTCCGCGTCGGGTATGACCTTGAGGTCGATCTCGGCGGCAAGCGTGCGCCGCAGGAAACCCTCCATATCCATCAGCTTTCGGTTCAGGTCGATCACCTTGGGTGCCAATGGCTGACGCCGTGCAAACGAAAGCATCCGGTCGGTCAGTTCGGCACCGCGCTCTGCAGCATGAAGGATCGCATCGGCCATTTCGCGCTCGCTGCTGGCGTCGTCAAAATGGTCCTGCAAAAGCTCGGCATTGCCGATGACGATTGTCAGCAGATTGTTGAAATCATGGGCAAGTCCGCCGGTAAGCTGTCCGACGGATTCGAGTTTTTGCGAATGCCGTAGCTGATCCTCGAGCTGGCGTGTTTCAGTGATGTCGGTGAGGCTGCCCAGCATACGCCTCGGGGCCCCGCCCCTGT
Source organism: Roseovarius sp. MBR-154 (assembly GCF_053628595.1). Classification (NCBI taxonomy): domain Bacteria; kingdom Pseudomonadati; phylum Pseudomonadota; class Alphaproteobacteria; order Rhodobacterales; family Roseobacteraceae; genus Roseovarius; species Roseovarius sp. MBR-154. The sequence continues at coordinate 50,524 of NZ_JBRJGR010000021.1, read as the reverse complement.
CACGTATGAGAATCGCCCGGTCGAGTACCAGAGCCCATGACCCGTCGGCACGGCGGACCCGGTATTCCAGGTTGCGATCATTGGTCTTGCCGGCCAGGAATGCCTTGTTGGCGGCTCTGACGCGCTTGGCATCATCAGGGTGCAGGGCCTTGCGCCAGAGCCACTTCGGTTTCTGAAGCGGCGTCGGCGCATGGCCAAAGGTCTTGACCAATCCGTCACTCCACCAGATCCGATCCTCGGCGATGTCCCAGTCCCAGATGGCGGTGCTGCCGGCGTTGGAAATCAGGCGAAACCGTTCCTCGCTCTTGCGCAAATCATTCTGTATCGACTTGCGCTGCGTGATATCGCGATAGACGGCGATCCAGTGGGTGATCTGCCCCTCTGCATCATGAAGAGGGCGAATGCTGAGATCCTTCCAGAATGCCGTGCCATCCTTGCGGTAATTCAGGATTTCAGTCTCTACCTCCTCACCGTGTTCGAGTGCGGAGCGGATCCGGGCCCGCGTCGCACGGTTGGTCCCCGGCCCCTGCTGGATCCGGGGGGTCTGACCAATCGTTTCCTCGGCCGTATAGCCCGTCACACGTTCGAACGCGTCGTTGACATAGACGATACGCGGCCCGTCCGGCGGCTCGATATCGGCCTCGGTGATGACCAGGACGTCTCCTTGCTGTGCGACCGCCGCCTCGAGCAGGCGCAGACGGTCTGTGCCAGCGCGTTCCTCGGTTATGTCACGGAAATAGCCGATCAGCCGTTGGCCCACCGGGTAGAGCCGGATTCGGAACCAGGCGTCAAGGGGTGGATAGAAATACTCCAGGTTTTGCGGCTCTCCGGTCTCGACCGCCCGCTCGCAGGCGTGCTGAAACTCGGTATCTTTCGTCTCGGGAAATGCTTCCCAGATCGATTGTCCACGCAGTTCGTCATGCGTCTTGCGCAGCATGTCGCAGGCGAAGGCGTTGACGAAAATGAACCGCCACTCGCTGTCGATCACGTAAAACCCGTCGTTCATCTGCTCCAGCAGGCTGGACAGAAGCTCCGAGGTTTCCTCGGCCTCGCGCCGCATCTTCTCGAACCGGGTGATGTCCTGAAACGCGCCTTCCACCACCACGATCTGTCCTTCGGCATTGTAAACCGGTTGGCCGGTGGCCCGGGCGATGACATGCTGGCCGCGCGCGCTGATGATGTCGACGATCTCGTCGAACGAAACTCCCTCATTTGCGCAGCGGTCGAATACCGTGCGGATATTGGTGCGAGAGGGGTCATCGGCATAAAAGGCAATGGCCTGATCAAGACTGACCTGCCGTGTGCCGGGGCTGTCATGGATCTGCGCAACTTCCGGTGACCATTCGCACATCCCGGCGGCGAGATCGACCTGCCAGCCGCCGAACCCGGCCACCCGGCCAGCCATCCGCAACAGCTCGCCGGACCGGCGCATATCTTCAGAGGCAGCGATCATCGCTGTCACGTCCTGGACCACGCCGACCAGTTTCTCGCCCGTATCGGTCCGGACGGCCTCGCCGTAGCCGCGCAGATACTTGGTTTCGCCGCGCGGCGACATGACCCGGTGGGCAAACCGAAATGTCTCTATCTCGCCGGCCCGCCATGCCGCGAGGTTTTCCTGCATTATTTCGCGATCCTCGGGGTGAACGCGCGCCATGATCTCGGCCATATCCGGGGTCGGGCCGGCCGGTTCCATGTCGTGGATGCGGTAAACGTTCTCGGACCATGTCAGCGCCTCGGACTCGGGGTCGATCTCCCACCAACCGATATTGAGAAGCCGCTCGGCCGCGCGCTTGCGCGCCGTCAGTTCGTCGATTTGTGCCCATGCTGCCCGAAGTTCCTGTCGGAGCAGGCCAGCCTCGGTTTGCAGCGACGATGCAAATCCTGGCGACCTGTCTTGCGATGCTTCGGCCGCGTCGAGACGTAGGATGATCGCTGACAACGCCCCTTTGGCATCGCGCACGGGGATCGCGGTCGCATCGACCACCGCGCCCTCTTCGGCTTGCCCTTGCACGAGCGTGATCCCGCGCGCGTCCTGCTTCTCCATGGTGTTGCGCACATGATCCAACAGCCCGCGCAACGAAGCGATACCGTCACGCGCCTGCGGCGACCTGCCCGGTGGCAGAAGATCGAACAGGGCACGCCCGGTGACGGCCCCCTGTCCACCTGACACGAAGGCGGTGAAGGCATCGCTGGCGATGCGGACATGATCGCCGTCGGGTTCGAGCAGCACCTGACGGCCGGGCAGGGCGGCGGCCATCGCCGCGAAATGCGCCTTGGCCTGCTCTGCCGCCGCAACCTGTCGCGCCACATCCGCCTTGTGGCGCGCGCGCTCTGCCTTGAACGCGACCTGCGCCGTCACATCGCGAAACTGCCCCAGCCTTGCGGCACGGCCCTGCCATTCGATCGGACACACCCGGACATCGACATGCAGCAGGGTGCCGTCGCGGGTCAGGTGACGCCAGACGCCCAAATGCTGCAATCCAGAGACACGCCGCCGCGCCATTTCATGAACCGCCGGAACATCCTCCTCGGGACGCAGATCCTTGATGCTCATGTTCAGGAATTCCGGCCGGGTATAGCCGTACCTCTCTAGAGCGGCGTCATTGACCTCGAGAATATGCAGCGTCTCGTGGTCGAATACCCACATCGGATCCGGGCTGGCTTCGAAAAAAATCATGCACAATGTCCCGTCGACAACGTCACGGCATCTTGCAGCCTAATCACGCGTGCGGCAACCGCCATTCACCGCACCGACAGACTGTCCTCCCGCGACAACCGACCGATCCGTCCTGGTGCGCAACGCCGCTCCGAGGCGTACAGCCCTGCGCTACATTAACGCGTGGGCTTGGTTCCAGTCGGGTCGCGTTATCGGGCAGGCCGTCGTAGCCGCAAGCGTTTCGGTACCATCAGCAAAGCCGCAGCCGGTTGACAAGGCTCCGGCAAGTCGCCTTTTCATGATCGGCCACGCGGCTTTGCTATCAGGAACGTGTCAGCCCGCGCAGGCAAGCGTAGCATAGGCGACATCCCTGGACCGTGTCGAGTCATGACGAATCGAGATCGGATGAGGCTTCATGATCGCAGATTTGGCCGCATCCATTGCGTTTTTCTGATGAACTCGAAAGCGATACCCAATGCCGTATACCGACTGAATCCCGTCAAAATCTGGGTCCAGCTCACGCAACTTTGCGCGGATCCGTTTCATGTGGCTGTCGATTGTACGCTCATCGACGTGGATATTCTCCGCATATGCCTCATCAATAAGACTGTTCCGGCTTTTCACCACTCCAGGGTGCCTGATCAACGCGACCAGAAGCGCCATTTCCTTGCACGTCACCTCCATCTCCTGGTCCCGCCACTTTGCCGTATGGGCATCGAGATCCAGTTCGAGGTGATCGTGTTTCAGTACACGCCGTTCCTGGAACTCGGTCCGGCCGCTGTTTTGGGCCGCATCAAGCTTCAACGCATGCGATATCCGGGCCGCGATCAGCTCGCAGCTGGCACTACCGTCAAGAAACGCAGCAACGCCCATTTCCAGCGCCGCGAGCTCTTCAGACTCGTTGTGACTTTCAGAGACGGCGACCACCGGCACCTTCCCGCTCCGAATCAGCGTGTCCAGGAACGTTTCCTGATCGTTGCCTTTGCTTGAAAGTGCGACAACGATTCCCATTGGTCTAAGCCGATTGGCCTCAACCGCACATTGTTCCTGCGATGCCACACGGAACACGTTGGTATTATTTCTGAACAAGGCGTCAGCGATCTTGCAGGACAGCTTGAAGCTATGATCCAGCATTAAAACGGTGTTCATTTTAACCCCCAATGTCTGATTTCAGTCAGGACATGTTTAGGCCATGGATTTGACCGGGGTTTGCACCGCGCATTCAAGTTTGTGCAATTCTTTGGCTGATCTATTCAGACTGTGTAATCGTGCAACTACACGTCGTGCCCGAAGTTGCGATGTGTTTGACCGCCCGCGAAGTGACGGCATCCGCGCCAGGGCGGGGTACGGAGGAAACCCGCCACTTCCCATATCACGTCATCAGGACAGGGGCGGGTTCATAAAAATCACCAAAGGTCGGTATCATCGTCAATGCCTCTGACGCAGCATGATATGATCACTGACGCAGGCCGCGAGGTCGGTCATGGCGCGCTGCTGGTTCTTGCTCCAGTTGCGCGGCACTCGATCCAATGCGCAAAGTGACCCAAGCGACTCTCCGCGAGGACCGAAGACCGGCGCGCCGAGATACGCAATCAGCCCCATTTCCTCAATGATCGGATTATCCTTCACGCGATCATCCAGCCGCGCATCGGACACGACCAGCATCTCGCGCGTTCGCGTCACAAGCTTGCAGAACGAGTGGTCCAGTGATGTTTCGCGCAAGCCTGCTGGCAGACCTTTTGTAGCTTTGAAATACTGCCGGTCTGCGCTTTCCTGAACGAAGGAGACAAGCGCTATGCGTGCCTGCGTGACATGGCAGGCAAGGCGGGTGAACCGGTTGAAGCCGGGCTCGGGCGGGGTATCGACCAGTGACAATCGACGCAGAACGCTGGCGATTATATCGTCGCAGACTGCTCCCGAGGCTTCGCTGCTGGTTGTATTATGTCGTTCTTGCACGGTTCAAGTCTCCAGTTGTGGATCCAGTTTTGATGGGAGAACACACGATGGTTTACACTCGTCAGATGACCCAAGAAGCTTGGCTTATTCGTGTCCAAAGAATGACCATGCGCATGCCCGCAGGGCAGTACCCGAGAACGGTGAAGTGGCCGCCGTTGGTGACGGGCTGTCTGTTGCGGTCGATTCTCCGTAAACGGCGTGTCCGAGCGGGATCAGCGGGCGAAGGTCGTAGCGTGGTTTCCACCCGAAGTTGTCTTAAAATCGTCAAATGCGCATTTGGCGTTGCTCTTGTCGCCCGCATTATACAACAATAGGATGTAAACTTGTGCCTAAGATGTTTTCAGAAAGGCCTTGATGACCCATTTGGCAATCGTCGTCGATGACGAGTTGGAAATAACGCGGATCCTGGACAGAGCGCTCCGCGAGGAAGGCTTTGACGTCGTATGTTGCCACACCTTGCAGTCTTTCAAGGAAGAATTTGAGCAACATAGCGCTGATCTGGCATTCATCGACCTGGGCCTTCCGGACGGCAACGGACTCGAGGTCGCTCGCTGGATCAAGAAAGTGTCCGATGCCGGTGTCATCATCCTGACGGGACGCGGAGATGAGATCGACCGGGTCCTCGGGCTCGAGCTCGGGGCCGATGACTACATCGTAAAGCCTTTCGGGATCAGGGAGCTGAGGGCGAGAGCGAAGGCGGTCTTGCGTCGTGTTCTGGCCGCGCGCCAGCCGATCGAAGATACGCCCAGAGCCACAACCAACACTGTGAGAATCTTTCATGGGCTCACGATTTCATATGAATCCCGCATCGTCCGCAACAATTCCGGTCAGGAAATCGAACTTACGACTCTTGAATTCGACGTTCTATGTGTCCTCGCTGCACGTCCCAATCGCGTATTTTCCCGCGACCAGATCATGGACAACGTAAGAGGGCCTGACTGGGCCTCATATGATCGCTCGGTCGACGGATTGATCAGCCGGTTGCGGCGCAAGTTGTTCACGGATGGCAGCGGCACGAATAGGATCAAGACCATCCGCGGCGTCGGTTACATGCTTGTGGACGACGGATGACGTCTCATGACGGCACAGTTTCGGTTTCTGATGGGACTGAACCATGCCTCGCCCTATTGGGATGTCAGGTGGATCTCCGGCCCTGCGCCTTGAACGGCCCGTTTCATGTGATGTAGTGTCGGTCGCGAACCAAATTCTGGAAAACGGCGGGGCGCTCATCCGTCCAAATTGTCTGGAACACAACACGGCCAGCGGCTTGTTGTCGCTCCGATCGCTCACGCCGACACCGGGTCGATCGGCGGCACGAACGGAGTGAATGTAGAAAATGAACAATCTCGAAATCCAGGTACTGGGCATGTCCCGAAGTGGCAACCATGCCATTGCCGACTGGATCTGGCTTCAGTCGCGAGGGCCAAAGCTGCTGCTGAACTGCTGCGAAGGAAAAACCAATCCTTACCTCTCCTGCCGCCCCATGGACGACGGATCCAGCGGCTGGCGTGAGAGCGCGGCCGGACTTCATGTCGCGGGAAGGGACGGGCGGCATTGCGTGAAAAATCTGCTGCTCCACAGCTATGAAGACAGTTGGCTGCGTCACGCGTTCAGCGCCCGGCTTGAGGCGGACCATGACGTTTGGCTGGGTCCCTCCCGGAGGAGGATTTCAGTGATCGTTCTGCGCGATCCGTTCAATCTTTTTGCCAGCCGTCGGCGCGCTGGTCGGTCCATGGCGCCGCATATCGAAAGACGGATGTGGAAACAACATGCGCGTGTTGCGCTGAACCAGACAGGGCAGGGTTTACGCGGCGAGGTGTGTGTCATCCGCTATAATGACTGGGCGTGCGATCCCGCATACAGGGCCGCTGTCGCGCATCGTCTTGGGCTGTCATTCACCGATGCCGGGGCCGATCGCGTTCCCGCAACCTGTGGCGGCAGCTCGTTCGATGGCATGCGTTTCGACGGCTCCGCGGCTGCGATGGAGACACAGGATCGCTGGCGGCATTACATCAATGATCCAGGCTATTGCGCCCTGTTTGATCCCGAATTGATTGCCTTGTCAGCCCAACTGTTTGGTCCGCCGCCAACTGAGGTCGCACAGGTCGAAAGATTGGAGGACGTTTGATCGCCGAATGATCGACGCCGAAACCGGGATGACCAGCGGGCCCGCGCACTCTGCCCGAGGCGTGACAGGTCTCCTAGACGACAGCAGCCGATATCGGGGATCGCTTGCACGCGACCATCGACGCGGGAACCATATGCCGTTCAAATCGTTGATGTCCACAACCGAGGGACGCCACAGGCCGGGCTGTGTGATGGATCAGGACAAGGTGAAAACCGCGGCGGGGATTGTGCAACACGCCCGGCTGAACTCTTCGGCCCTGACGAGTCCGACCGATCCACTGAATGAGGCATGACATGACCCCACCAGACGCAGATCTTGACAAGCAGAAGCGCCGCCACCGCACTCCGCTGATCGGCATGGCCATCATCTGCGCCATCGGCGTGGGTGTGATCCTCTACTGGATCTTTGAGGAATCGGCGACAGCACCAGGACCGCAAGACGAGACCGAGGCTGTCGCACCTGCTGACATTCGCGAGGGCGATGTCAATGTTCCGCCCGCCGCCCCGAGTGAAACGGTCGACCCTTCTGCCCCAGATGTCGAGGTTGAGCGGTAAGTCCGGAACCGCGTCGAACTATTCTTGTGACGAGGAATAGGCTCCTATCCCACGCGCCGCGGTGAGCCCGTGCAACAGGACTGAAAGCACGATCACAAGGCTGGTTGCATGCCACAGGGTCGGATCATGTGTCCGCTCCTGGGACAGCAGCGCATAATACAGCGCCGCGACACCCATCGGGCCGAACCAGCCAAGAAACGCCAGGTCTTTACTCTTGAAGTCGGGGCCGAGCAGGGGGCCTACACAGACCAGCGCGACCGGGCGACGCAAAAGTATGACGCTGACAGCAAAAGCAAGTACCGGCCAGCCCAATTCCATCCAGGCGCGCCACGGCAGCAACGCGCCCAACAGCACAAAGATCGGCAGGTTGAAAAGTTTGCTGATCGCCTCCTGAACGTTCTGTTCCTGAAATTCTTCGCTGCGGTCAATCCCGAAATTGAACGCCGCACCGGCGGCAAAAGCCGCAAGAATGCCATCGGAGTCAACAAGCTTGACCACCGCAACCACGCAAAGCGAGAGTGCGATCGACAGCCCAAGCAACGAGTGTTTCTCGACCCAGTTGATCTTGTCAGCGCGGTGGAGAGCGATGGCCACCACATAGCCGATGGCCCCTCCCGTAATGACGGCCAGCAGCACGCCGACCAGAGCCGTGTCCAACAGCCCGCGCCAGAAAGCGGTCTGCCCCCATCCGTGTTCAACAAGAAGGATTGGCAGCAACACAAGCAGATAGGCCAACCCGTCATTGGCCCCCGATTCCAGGGAAAGCGCGGCGCGAAGCCGATCCGGCAGACATCTTTCGGCCAGCCCGCCTGTGACGATGGATGAGGCGACAACCGGATCAGTGGGTGTTAGAATGGCCCCGAGTAGCACCGCAGCCACCGGTGACAGACCCAGCCACACCCACGCCAGGCCAGCAGAAACTGCCCACATCACCAGGATACCAAGGCTCAACAGCAGGGCCACCGGTCGCATGAGACGCCGGAAATCGGATGTTGGCGTCCGCAAGGCGATACCGAACACTGAAATCGCAAGCGTGAACCGCGCGGCCTCTTGGAGGATCAGATGCGGATCATGCCAGCCATCTGGATCAATCCAGCCGAGCAGATTTGGTCCTGTCGTGATACCGACACCCAGCGCGACAAGGGGCTTCGTTACCGGCAAGGTTTCAATGCGTGCCGAGACAAGCCCGACAAGCACGACAACAATGCCAACGATGGCGATGACAGTATTCACCTGATGCAAGGGGTCCTCCTGGATTAGGTCCTCGATGGTATGTCAATCCTGATTGCCGCCCCGGTCCTTTCGGTGCGCGGCCGTCTGTTCCGTGCTGAAGTACTCGCTCAGCTCTGACTTGACGTTGTCGTCAATCAGCATGACAAGCTTGTCACCGGCACGCAGGCGAGTGTCTTCACTCACAAGATCCTCGTTCTCGCCTCGGGCGATGCCGAAGGCCCGGCAGCGACGCGGCAGATCCAGTTCTTTGAGCGTTTGGCCGTCCATCCTGTCCGGCACCTGATGGCCCACCACCTGCAAGCCCTTGTGAAACCGCAGTTCCATCGCGGCATCATCGTGGTCTTCGAGAAGTTGCACAATTGAACGGGCAATTTTCGAATGTGGCGCGATCAGATCTTCCAGCCCCAGCTCTTCGCAGACCGCGATCAGTTCGGCGCGCACGATCTGAGGCAACACCCGCTCGAACCCGATGGATTTCCCCACCGCCGCCGCCAGTATGTTCACGTCATCGGTATTCGTCAGCAACACCATCGCATCGGCATGATCGGCAAAGGCTTCGCGCTGCACGGACGGTAGTGAGCCGTCCCCGTGCAGCATCCCGCAATCCAGGTCCTCGCTCAGCGCGTCCAGCTTGGCGCGATCACTGTCGACCAACACGACCTCATGCCCCTTCTCCAGGAGTTGCTGGGTTGTGGCCTGTCCAAACCGCGATGCGCCCACCACGACGATCCGCATGGGATTACCTCCTTCTCATCCACGTTCCGGGCGAAAGCGCCAGCAATAGCGCAAGAAACTCCAGCCGCCCGAGAAGCATTGCCGCCATCAAGGCGAATTTCAGGTGTGATTGCATGTCGGCACCGGTCACTCCCGACGAAAGCCCCACCGTCGAAAGCGCCGATATGACATCAAACAGTGAAGACAAGGGCGGCTGCCCCGACAACAGAAAAATCATCCATACGACCAGCATGGAGATCGCATAGCACATGACGACCGCAACGATCGAAATGACCCGATCGGCAGGAACGTTGGCGCGACCCTCTTGCAGATTGGTTACGGCGCGGGATGGAACCCGGAACCGCAGCAATGTCAGGCGCACCATTGCAGTCGCCGTGATGACACGGTTGACCTTGATCCCGCCGGCCGTCGAACCGACGCCGCCGCCAATCAGCATCGCCACCATTACCAGGGCCACATGCCCCGGAACATCCGGGATCTGAGTGTTCGTGAATCCTGCCGTGGACAACCCGCTGAGAAAGTTTAGGACCGCGGCCAGCACTTCGGACCCAGATGGAGAACCTGTCAGGCCCAAGACCAGCAGCACAAGAAACATCCCGGCCAGCGCGATCTTTGCGTAGTCCTGCGCGGCGCTGTGACGAAGCGCGGCCCGCCAATCGCGTTTTCGCAAATAGACATAGGCAAGCAGTGATACAGATGTCGCAAGGCAGATAAGGATTGTGACCACCTGCGCGGTGTATGAGTAGCTTGCAAGACTGTCCGGTCGAGGCGTGAAACCGCCCGTGGACACGGCTGTCAGTGCAATCAACAATCCCTCTTCCCAGCTTGGCAACAGGATCACCAACAGGCCGATGGCAATCACGGTCAGACCCACATAAGCCAGCAGCAATTCGCGTGCCTGAGATCGGGTTGATTGCAGGATATCACGGTCAGCCACGCCGGCATTGCCCATGGCTCTCGCGGCATGACCGGGCCCCACGATCAGCACCACACCGGCTACGGCAATCGCAAAGCCGCCCGTCCACTGCAGCCAGCCGCGGAGGAGATGCCCTGCAAAAGGCCAATCCGTCGTTCCCCGGGCTACCGTCAACCCGGTCGAGGTCACGCCGGATATCGACTCGAACAACGCGTCGGTGGCCTCCATCCCAAGGACCATCAGGGCGGGCACCGGAAGCACGGAAAGTATCAAGAACAACATGACCAGAGTGCAGATTGCCTCAATCTCGCGGAGATCTTCCGGGACACCTACCCGCCGGCTGACCCCGGCCGATACAAGGCACACAACCAGGGGGCCGATCAACGCCACGCTCAAAGGCCACTCGGTCTCGGCCAAGGCGGCCAGCAGGGGCACCGCAAAGACTGCGGCAAGAATGATGCCATGCGACAGCACTGTCTGCAGCACGCAGAACGGGCGCGCCTGCCAACTTGTACTGGCCTGTCCCAGATTTTGTCGCCTCATGATCGACCTCTCAGGGCGGTCAACCGAATGCGCAACAGGATGTTCCCTTTTGGGCAGAGCGGCGTGCAGCTTTGCCGGCTTACCACCAGTGCTCGATCTGCAGACCGGCAGTGACCCCGCTGCGGCCGTCGAATTCCGGTGCGATGCCCGCAACCTCGGCATGTCGGTCCCAGGTTGCAGGCGTGACGAATAGCCGTATCGCCGGACGATCCATGAAATCGGGTCCGTGCTTCCATTCGAGGGCTGCGGTCAATTTTCCCAGGGTCCTCTCGGCTTGCGTTTCCGGCACCACGTGGTCAACGCCAGCTTCCAACGCGAAATAAAGATTGTTGCCCAATGACCAGACAGGTCGCAATCCGAGCGAATACCAGTCGGTGTTATCCGACTGCCATTCTGCCAGGGCGCTCGCCATGATCGAGAAGTCGTCATTGGCATTCCATAGATAGCTGCCGACACCGCGCAGGGCCTTGTCGCCATCACCGGCCTCGTCGTTGGAGACAAAGTTTAGACTGGTCCCGGCTCCTATCCCTGCCTGCGCGGCGAGTGTCATCTCGCCGCCCCGAGTATCGGTGCGGTTCCAGAGCAGCGTGGCCGTGCCACCGCCATCGTTGTTCAATCCCCCGTCATCAGGAAACCGAAGGTCAAAACCCACCGTCAATGTGCTGTCCTTGCCGAGCGATATGTCCGAAAACCGAATATCAGCGCGATCATAGGCCGAGCCGTCGAGGGTGGTGGCGAGGTCGAACGCGCTGTCGGTGAAATAGGCGACGGATGCCTTGGACCAGCCGATATCGACATCAGCGATACCAAAGCCAAGACCAGTCCCGTCCCAGAAATAATAATCAATGATATGAATGTCGTGCCGTTTGTAAAAGCGCTGCCCTGCCCAGATCTCTGCCTCGGAAAAAGCGCCATCGGCAAAGCCCTTGAGGCTGCTCCAGGCTTCCACGGTGTCGTAATCGACGTCATCGAAGCTATTGACTTCGGAGGCAATAAAGGAACCCCGATAGTGAAAATCGACGCGGGTTCCGGATTCAGGGCCGAAACTCAGTTCGAGACCTGGCTCGCCATAGATTTCGCATTCATTGCCAAGACGGAATTTGGCCCGCGCACCGGGAAGCTGGAAACAACGTTGCGCACCGCCATCGCCGCGCACGCCCAATCCGGCACGCAGATACCCGAAGGAATTCGCCCGAAAGGTTTCACCTGAGTAGATGTTCGCTTCTTCTTTTTCCTCTTCGGAGAATGCCGCCGTCGGCAGCCCCAGTACCAGACACGTTACGACCACCGCTCTCGAGCCGCAGCTCTGCATCATTTCCTTCACTCCTTGGGTTTGCGTTCATCATCACAAAACCGTGAGTGATCGAGTTGGTTCCCGGAGATGTCTCTGCCATTTCGGTGCGACCCGAGACCAGTTGATGCTCAGGCCGCCGCGACGCGCGCATCCTCATTCCGCGGCGGTATCGGACCCAGCGTCGATCACCACGGAATGGGTGTTCGCGCGCTCGACCGCAGAGATGGCGGCGTTGTCGAACACGAACCAGGCGGCAACCGCCAGACAGACGGCAACCAGGCATCCTGACACGAAAGCGTACATGGCTTAACCTTCCCTCGCGGCATCACCGCGTGCTTCAAGGTCCTTCAACCACAGTTCATGGTGCTCTTCGGCCCAGTTCCGGTCGACCTCGCCACCCCACATGGCCCAGATCGCGCCCTGCATGCCCACCGTGCCGATGTAGATATGGCCAATGAAAATGGCGATCAGCACTGTCGCCAGCGTGGCGTGACCCAGCATGATCCAACCCATGATCTCCAGGTCGACCCCGAAGAATGGAAACATCAGCATGACGCCGGATGCGATCATTGCGATGCCACCGAGCACGGCCGCCCAGAAGACCAGCTTCTGCCCGGCATTGAACTTGCGAGCGGGTGGGTTGTCGGGATCGTCCGAGAAGAATCCGCCGCCACTTGCCAGCCAGTGCAGGTCAAGCCGGGACGGCAGATTGCGCCATGTCCAGAGCAGTATCATTATCAGGAGTCCCACGGCGAACGGCGGGAAGAAGAGCGCGTGCCCCCAGGTCGATATGCGACCGAGAGAGCCGAGCACACCCTCGCCGAACGGTCGGATCAGCGTGTCGCCATAGGCGATCACAAGACCGGTCAATGCCAGCACAATGAAACTTGTCGCTGTCATCCAATGGTTTGCACGCTCAAGGAAGTTGAACCGCTTGACCGTGCGTCCCGAGCGTCCGTAGGCGATCGGCACGCGCCCCCGGACGGCCAGAACAAGTGCAAGCAGCAGGGCAAAGCCCAGAATGATAACAGCCCCGAAATGCGTGATCGTGTCGGCCATGCCAAAGCGCCAGTCGCGGCCTTCGGGCCGCTCAAAGAGCGCGGCATAGGGGTAGGGCAGCGAGGATATGCCGACCACTCTTTCACTTTGCCGGGCCGTCTCGAGTGACTGTGCATCGGCAGTAAGCCAAGCCTGCGTGAGACTGCGCGCGTTACCGACAAACGGTTCCTCAATCAGAAAATGGTCGGTCCGCGGACCTGAAACGGGTGCCTCTTCTGACGGGGCGGGGCCCGTGCGAAAGCGCTCGTCCATCAGGCGGGTGCGGGCCGTGAGAGCATCATAGGCCAGCATTTCCCCGGCATAGCTGCCATCGGGCTGTGAGAGGCGCCATTGGGTTTCGGGAACAGTGAGAGATTCGCCGTCAAAGATCGCAATGATCTGCCAGATGAGCGCGACGAGCAAAAGCAGCGCGGCGATGGCGCCGCCGATGCGGTACGCTGTGAAGTCACGGCCCCGGACGATCGGTGTCTGCTCGGTCATGTCTCCTGCTCCGGATAGTAGGCGGTTTTCCAGCCCCAGGCACCGGTTCCGAACCCGCGGTGTACGACCCGTTCCCGATAGATCTCGCCGATGGTCTCTCCGTCGCCGGCAAGCAGGGCGCGGGTGGCGCAGACTTCGGCGCAGATCGGCAACTTGCCCTCGGCGATGCGGTTGCGGCCATATTTATGAAATTCGGCTTCGGAATTGTTCTCTTCCGGTCCGCCCGCGCAATAGGTGCATTTGTCCATCTGGCCGCGCGAACCGAAAAGCGTCTCCTTGGGAAACTGCGGCGCACCAAAGGGGCATGCGTAGAAGCAATAGCCGCAGCCGATGCAGGTGTCCTTGTCGTGCAGCACGATTCCAAGATCGGTCTGATAGAGTGTCGAGGTCGGGCAAACGGCCACACAAGGCGCATCCGTGCAATGCATGCAAGAGACGGCAACGGATTTCTCACCCGGTTCGCCATCGTTGATCGTGACCACGCGGCGCCGCACCATGCCCCAGGGCACCTCGTGCTCGTTCTTGCACACCGTCGCGCAGGCATTGCACTCAATGCAGCGATCCGCGTCGCAGAGAAACTTAAGTCGCGTCATTGTCGTCTCCTTCCATCGCGGCTACCCGGCAGAGCGTGGCCTTTGTCTCTTGCATCTGGGTGACCACGTCATAGCCATAGGTCTGGACAGTGTTCGACGCCTCGCCAATCACCCAAGGGACGGCCCCCTCGGGATACCGATGGGAAATATCCTCGCCCTGCCAGATCCCGGCGAAATGGAACGGCAGGAAAACCGTGCCGGGACCGACGCGCCGCGTGACCATCGCCTGCACTCGTATCCGCCCCTCGGGTGTATGGACCCAGCAAAAGGCCCCATCGTCAACGCCGACAGAGGCGGCATCACGCGGATTGATCTCGACGAACATCTGCGGCTGGAACTCTGCCAGCCACTTGTTCGAGCGGGTTTCGTCGCCGCCGCCCTCGAATTCGACAAGGCGACCGCTGGTCAGGTTCAGGGGGTAGTCCTTGCTATAGTCGACCTCTTGAATCGAGCGATAGAGCGAGGGCAACCGCCAGATTCGCCGATCCTCGAAGGTTTGGTATTCCGGCAGGAGATCACGCCGCGTCGTATAGAGCGGTTCGCGGTGCAGCGGCACCTCGTCAGGGAAGTTCCAGACATAGGCGCGGGCCTTGCCGTTGCCGTAGGGGGCAAGCCCGTGCTCAATGGCGACCCGTTGCAGCCCTCCGGAAAGGTCGGTCTTCCAGTTCACCTGCATGATACGGTTGCGCAGGGGTGGCTCGTCGTCTCTGTCAGCCTGCGGATTCGCTGCGAGGTATCCCTCGATCGCGGTCAGCGCCGCTTCGGGATAGTTCGGGAAGCGGTCCGAGATGTCTTCTTCGGACGAACCTTGCGAGGCGCCGTTCGCGGTGCCCCAGGATTCCTCGATATCCTCACTGTCGCCGGAGTCGTTGCTCTCGGCGATCCTGCGACGCATGTCCGACTCGAGGGCGTCAAGGGCTGAACCGGCCTCTTCCTCGGATAGCGTCAGCAAGTCGTGACGGTAGCGATCCGCACCGATTGCGGCGATCACCAGCTTCTCGCGCGCGGTCAGTTCGTCAGCAAAGCCGAGCGCATCGAGCATGCCCAATGTAACTTCCGGATATCCATCCTGGATCTCTGAACCTTGCGTATAACTGTCCTCGGCCAGAAGGTTCTCGCCGTCATGCTCGACCCCCCACCGGGCACGAAAGGGCAGGCCACCTTCCGCCACCGGCTTGGAGGTATCGTAGAGCAGGGGCGTGCCGGGATGGCCCTGTTCGGGTTGGCCCCAGCTTGGCCAGGGAAGGCAATAGAATTCTCCCTCGACCGGGCCGGACTTGCCCATCAACGTGATCGAATCGAACTTGTCCTGATGCTCCATATGGGATTTCAGGCGTTCCGGGCTCTGACCGGTATAGCCGATGGTCCAGGTGCCGCGATTGATCTCGCGCAGCATGTCCTCAGCCAGTGGCACGCCATCCTCGCCGCGGCCGATATGTTTGTAGAGTTCCGCGTCAAACCCGAATTCCCTCGCGAGGAGATAGAGAATCTCGTGGTCTGATTTCGCCTCGAAAACCGGGTCCACGACCTTTTCGCGCCATTGCAACGAGCGGTTTGAATTGGTGACCGAGCCGGCCATCTCCATCGTCGTCCCGGCGGGCAGCAGATAAAGGTTGTCGCTGCGCTCGTTCTCGATTGCGGTCTGGGTCGGATAGGGGTCGATGACGACGACAATATCGGCTGTTTCCAGCGCGCGTTTGCGATCCGGGCCACGGGTCTGGCTGTTGCTGGCATGGCCCCAGAAGACCATCCCCTTGATCGGGTGAGGTTGATCGAACGCGTCTTCGCTCTCGAGCACACCATCCATCCAGCGGCTGACCGGAACGCCGGGGGCCTCCATCAACTCCTTGGAGGCGAAACGGTCGCGTATCCAGTCATAGTCCAGATCCCAGACCCGGGCCCAGTGTTTCCACGCCCCCTCGGTCAGACCATAATAGGCTGGGAGCGTGTCATTGGCGACGCCGAGATCCGTCGCGCCCTGGACATTGTCATGGCCACGAAAGATGTTCGCGCCGCCGCCCACTTTGCCAATATTGCCCAAGATCAGTTGCAGGATCGACGCGGCGCGCGTCTTGTTGTTGCCAATGGTGGATTGCGTCAGCCCCATGCACCAGATCAGCGTACCCGGTCGATTTTCGGCGAGCGTGCGCGCCACGCGTTCCAACTGTTCGGGGGCGATGCCGGTGACGCGCTCGACCTCCTCGGGGGTCCAGCGGTCGATTTCTTCGCGGACCCGGTCAAAACCAAAGACGCGCTGATCGAGAAATTCCCGATCCTCCCAGCCATTCTGCAGGATCACCCGAGCAAGTCCCCACATGAAACCCACATCCGCGCCGGGGCGGATACGCACGTACTCATCGGCATGCGCGGCGGTGCGCGTGAAACGCGGATCGACGACGATCAACGGCGCGCCGTTTTCCTTTCCGTTCAGCACATGCAACATCGAGACCGGATGCGCCTCGGCGGGATTGCCACCAATGATGATGATCGAGCGCGAATTGCGGATGTCATTATAGGTGTTGGTCATCGCACCGTAGCCGAAGGTGTTGGCCACACCGGCGACCGTGGTGGAATGGCAAATGCGCGCCTGATGATCGGTATTGTTGGTGCCCCAGAGCGCGGCGAACTTGCGGAACATGTAGGCCTGTTCGTTCGAGAACTTGGCCGAGCCCAGCCAATAGACGCTGTCGGGGCCGAACTCTTCACGAATACGGCTGAATTCGGTTCCAATCTCCGAGATCGCCTGTTCCCAGGAAATGCGTACCCACTCCCCGTTTTCCTTCTTCATCGGATACTTCAGACGGCGCTCGCCCACCGCGACCTCGCGCGTTGCCGCACCCTTTGAGCAATGCGTGCCCTGGTTGATGGGGCTCTCGAACGCCGGTTCCTGCCCGATCCATACGCCGTCCTGGACTTCGGCCCAGATCGAGCACCCCACCGAGCAGAACGGGCAGATTGTCTTGCGGATCACGACATCTGCCTTTTCCACGGGACCCTCAGCGCGGGACCGCTCGACAAGTCCTGCCGTGGCCCCCATCGAGCCAAGGGCGAGCCCCCCCAGACCGCTGTTGCGCAGAAAGGCCCGCCTGCTGAGCGTGCCCGACGCGGGCGGTATCAGCGTGCGGGCCCGTTTGGCGGCTGGCGCGGTGCTGGAAGTTCGTTTCCTCAGCATGCAGTATCCTCTCCTGGCTGGACTTCAGGTTCTGGCGAGGCGGTAGAACGTGCGAATATGGTCGTTATCCTGAAACCGCACCTCACGGGGGTCGGCACGCCGAGGCGCGCTGCTTTGTTGCGCGGTGGCTGATGACGGCAGGGCGGCGCGCGCTCCGGCAAACGGCGCGAGTGCAAGCAGCTGGCGACGTGATAAGCCAGCCTTGTCGCTTTCATCTGTCATGGCAGCTCCCCTTTGATTGTCGCAGGGCCTCCGGGTGCCAGGACGCCCCTTTTGCCAACCTCAACCAGCAACATCAGGGGATGGTTCCAAATTTTTTTCTGCGGCTAAAGAAGGGGCCGTCTCGCCGATGTCAGCACCGCACAGTCACAGGCAAGGGGACGTTACCGCAACCGGGAAGAGAGACCATGCAGTTGCGACAAGGCCGACCCAGCCGGTAATGCGGCTGACCCGACGCACAAAGCGGGATGCCGAACGGGCCCTCGGGTGGTAGAGCGCCGTGAGCAGCGCCGCCTGCAGCACGAGTGCGACCAGATATGCCCCCCACAGCAAGAGCTTTGAGAGCGGAACGCCCCATAGCGTGCCGCTGATGTCATGGCCGCACACAAGGCCATGCACCGCGTAAACGGCGCTGAAGGATGCCAGCCACACAAGCGGCGCAATCAGGATGCGGAGCAGGTCGGTCATTGGCTCACTCCGGGCAGATGCGCCGCCACCAGCACGAGCAGACCGATAACCGACGCATAGTCGACCCAAAGAGCGACGATTGGAAACTCCGCCCGCCGCAGGGGCGAGGTGAAGCTGCGCCCGACGCGGGTGATCAGAAGGGCCACCATCACCGCGACCAGACTGGCATGGAAGAGGCCGTAGCCGCCAAGCACGAAAAGCGTGGCCCCATAGGCATGCCCGCCGGGTGACGGGGTGTAGACCAATACCGCCGCGCACGCGATCCCGAGCAAAAGCGCGCCGATCAGGGCGACCGCGAGAAGGGGAACAACAGCGCGCCTCCGGCGGAGGGCGTGGATCGCGAGACGGATCGCGATGGGGCCGGTTACGCTTCCAAGGGCACCCAAGCCGAATATGCCGACGGACGGTTCGAACCAGGACGGCGGCGGCCAGCCGGGCGCAACCGTCCAGAGGAAGGCATAGCCAAACAGCAGCGAGCCGAACAACGTGGCATTCGCGATCAGCAGAAAGAACGACCCCCACCAACCGGGAGACCGCTCGACAGCGGCTGCATTCGGCAGGGTCAGTCCGCCTCCGATGTTCTGCGGGCCAAGATCCCGCTTGCGACCCAGGGACCAGACCCACTTGCAGGCCAGCGCCAGGACACCCGCAAGGGCAATGGGAACCATCCAGTAAAGTTTCAGAAGCAGCGACAGAAAGAACAGGCCGGTGACGGCCGCCATCACGATGGGCAGTCGTGAGTTTTTCGGGTAGATGATGTGAAACTCCGGTTTACCGCTCGCCACATCCACGGTCAGGGTTTCCCGCCAGCCGTGGCGCGGTGTCCCGAGAAAGCCCTCGCCGCGTGCCAGCCGCCCCGGCAGATCCGGCTCCGCCGCGAGCGGGTCACGGTCCGTGACCTCGGGCAGGCTGGCGAAATTATAGCTTGCCGGCGGCGTGATCATCGCCCATTCCAGCGTCGTCGCGCCCCAGGGGTTGCGCGGTCCCCTGCGCGGCGTCACGATGTGCAGGATCACGTCGAGAATGACGATCGCGATCCCGATCGCAAGAACGAAGCTGCCGACCGAGGAGATGAGATTGATGGCCGTCCATCCATCCTCGGGGGCGTAGGTCGGGATGCGGCGGCGCTGGCCAAGCAGGCCCACCCAATGCATGGCGAGAAACGTGATGTGAAAGCCTGCAAAGATTAGCCAGAAGGCAAGTTCGCCGAGGCGGAGGAAACGTCGGCGCCCGGTGAAATGCGGCAACCAGTAGTATAGCCCGGCGAATATCGGAAACACGAAGCCGCCAAACAGCACATAATGCAGATGCGCAGTGATGAAGGCGGTGTCATGTGCCTGCCAGTCGAACGGGACCACCGCGACCATGACCCCGGTCAGGCCGCCGATGACGAAGGTGACGAAAAAGCCCAGAATATGGAGCATGGGCAGGTGCAACTCGGGTCGTCCCTTCCACATGGTACCGATCCAGGCAAAGACCTGCACGCTTGTCGGGACCGCCACCAGCGTTGAGGCCGCCGAGAAGAAGGCAAGGCCCATATGGGGAATGCCGGTCGTGAACATGTGGTGGACCCAGAGGCCAAATGACAAGAAGGCCAGCGCCACCGTGGCGGCGACGATCCAGCCATATCCGAGCAGCGTCGTGCGGCACATCACCGGCAGAACTGTGGACACCACACCCGCCGCAGGCAGGAATATGATGTAAACCTCCGGGTGGCCGAACAGCCAGAACAGATGCTGCCACAATAGGCTGTCGCCACCATGTTCCGCTTGAAAGAATGGAAATCCGAACGCGCGCTCGACCTCAAGCAGAATGGAACCGAGGATCATCGGCGGAAAACCGGTCAGGATCATCAGCGACGTAATGAGCGCATACCAGCCAAAGATCGGCATCCGCGCAAGCGACATGCCCGGCGCGCGGTATTTCAGGATCGACACGGTGATTTCGACGGCAGCGGCGATTGCAGAGATTTCTACGAACGTAATGCCGATCAGCCAGAAATCGGTGTTGATGCCCGGCGAATAGATCGCGCCGGTCAGCGGGGGATACATGAACCAGCCGCCGTCCGGAGCGATGCCGAACAGCATCGACACAAGCAGCATCGTGCCGCCGAAGACATAGCACCAATAGCCGTAGGCGGTCAGGCGCGGGAACGCGAGGTCACGGCTGCCCAGGATCTTGGGCAGAAGGTAGACCGCCAACCCCTCGAAGGTGGGGATGGCGAACAGGAACATCATGACGGTCCCGTGCATCGTGAAGATCTGATTATAGATGTCAGGCCCTGCGAAAGCTGAATGCGGCGTCGCCAGCTGCGCCCGGATGAGCATCGCCAGCAGGCCACCGATCAGGAAAAACAGAAAGGCCGTCACAAGGAACATACGTCCGAGATCGGTGTGGCTCACCGTCGAGAACCACCCCCGGAATCCCGGCTCTGATGCCCAGATCTCGGTCAGTCTGCGATGGCGCTCGAGTGCCTTCATTGCTCAAGGCTCCCCAGGAACGCGTCCCATCCGTCGATATCATGGGCCGTTACTTCGAAGGTGAACCAACCATAGCCGCTGCCGCTGAACTCGGCGCTGAAACCTTTATAGGTGCCCGGCTCGTCCGCCTCGATCCTGAGGACGTTGACGTGACCCGGGATCGCATCCAGCTTGCCGGCAAGACGCGGCACCCAGAAACTGTGAATGACATCTGTGGTCGTGATTTCCACATCTACGGGACGCCCCGCCGGAATGTGGAGGACATCCTTCGTCGTCTGACCTGAAGCGTCGTCATAGGAAAAGGTCCACGACCAGCGCCGCCCTTCCGCGCCCACACGCACGACCTCTGCATCGTTGCGGGGCAGCAACCGTTCCCCAATCACGAGCCCGTAGGCAAGCAGAGCCGCGAGCACCAACATCGGGAAGCCAATGCCGAGCGTCAAAATCCAGACTCGCACCTGCCGTGGCTCGCCGCCAGCACCCGATCGCGACCGGAACGCCAGACCAAGAAGGACCATGACCAGGACAAAAACCAGAGCACCCCCCGCGAACATGACCCACCACAGGCTGGCGATGGCCCGCGCTGCGGGGCCAGCCGGATCGACAGTCGAAGAGTCTCCATTGCAACCACAAAGCGCCAAAAGAGTTATGGCCATGACGTAACCACGAGGAGACCAGGAACAATGACTGCGAATGAAACCAAGACCGATGAGCAAGAATCGACCGGCCCGGTCGGTGAGCTTGTGCAGTCCGACGAAACAGAGTCGCGGGTTTCCGTGTTCGGGCACCCCATCCATGCGATGAGTGTAGCCTTTCCGGTCGCGCTCACCTTTTGCACGTTCGGCGCAGATCTCATCTATTGGTGGACAGAGGATGGCTTCTGGGCTCGCGCCGCGCTCTGGGCCTCTGGCACCGGCTTTCTCTTCGGGATGTTCTCCGGATTTTCTGGCACGGCGGAGTTGCTGCTCGTTCCAGGAATTCGCGCGCGCGCCATGGCCTGGACCCATTTCATCATCGCGGTGACGCTGTTGGCGATCCTTGGCGCGAACTGGGGCCATCGCCTCGGCGGTTACGAAGCGGCCGTCCTGCCCTACGGCATTCTCCTGTCGGGCCTGAGCGTATTGATGGTGATGTTCACAGGGTGGCACGGCGGCAAGCTCGTCTTCGATTATCGACTAGGAACGTCAAAAGGCAACTGACCGTCGCGTGGCGCAAGCAACCATTCGGGAAACTCGATCCAAGTCAGGTCCGGCTTGGAAAGTACGAGGACCAGGATTGCAAGAACTGGTACGAGACCCGCCGAGATTAACAGAACGGGGTTTGCCGGTCGGTGTTCATTGGGCTCTTCAGAGGAATCGGCGAGGGAATGACCCAGCCAGGCATGGACAGCGACAAGCAGGCCGACAAAGGCGAGCTTGGCGTAGAACCAGGGTACAAAGACCTCACGCATGAAGATCAGCCAGGTGCCCGCGATCACGGCAATCACCGCGGCCGGAGTCACGCAAACGGTGTAGATGACATGCGTCATCCGGCGAATCGTGACGTAGTCTTGCGCCGAGACAGCCGGAGTCTGCTGCGACAGCATCAGCGGAAGCACCAGAAGCCCGCCGCACCAGATCAGCAGGGCCGCGATGTGCACGACCTTGAAGATCGGAATCGTTGAGAGAAACCATTCTAGCACGCTGACAAGTCCCTCAGACGCGACCAGCTCTGCCGGGCCATCAGGGCGGCAACGACAGCGTAGGGAATACCCGCGGGCACCCACATGATCAGGCCGCCAAGCTGCTGATCCGCAAGCGGTGTCAGCCCCCAATCAAATGGCGCCAATGCGTGCGCGGCATAGAGCGCATGTGGGGCGAAGGTAAGCACGGCACCCAGCATCCCCATTTGCGCGAAGGCCGCGACGATTACGACAAGTTGCAGGAAGGGTACTTCCCTGGCGGCAAAAACCGCTCTCCAGAACCAAAGAGCGCTGCCCAGTAGCGTGATTTGCATCAACCAGTAGACAGCCACATTCGCAAGAGCGTGATCATAGGCCACCGGATGATGCCAAGCCCAGAGCGTCAGGGTCGAAACCGCGAAAGATAACCAGACGCGGTCGGATTTTGCCGCAGGCCACGCCCATGCCAGAAGCGGTGCTGCGACCGCGACAAGGAGCACATGATGAACCACCCGCGCCGAGAACAGCGCGGAGGAGAGCGCGCATAACGGCGAGACGAAGGCGACAATCATCACGGCCACCGCAAGACGACCCGTCGGCTCGCGGCGCACCAGAAATGCCAGAACCGCCAGCGCAACAAGAAGACCCGGGTCAAGATTCCATCTCGCCCAAAGTTCAACAGGCAAAGGAGCCGGACCGCAGTAAATCGTGTCCAAGGCGGATGCCCTCCTTTCATCTTGCAGGATGCTTTTCTTGCGGGCTCCTCTGTTAGACTATGTCCGCTGCGATATGTTCCACGCCGAACGACAAAAATTAGCGCCGTGTCCCTGTGAAGTACCAAAAAACCTTCACGCCGCCGATCATGCCCTTTCTGCCACGGGCCAACGTCGCGAAGCACGCGGGTGATCCAAAACGCCTTCCATACGGTCGAAAACGCGGAATTCGAACCGCAAAAACAACCTTTTTCTTCAAGATGTTAGCGGAATCAGAAAGTGAATATAGCGAAGTGGTGCCCGGGGGCGGAATCGAACCACCGACACGAGGATTTTCAATCCACTGCTCTACCCCTGAGCTACCCGGGCACGGGAGAAGGCGGGGCCTTCGGGTGAGCGTGTCTTAGGCGAGGCCGGGCGGGGTGTCCAGAGGGTATGCGCAAAAATCAATGGGGTTTTTGCGGGTCTTTTTCTGCGGCGTCCAGGGCTGCCTCGACATCCTCGGGCTCGGTGGAGGGCACGGCATAATCGCCGCTGAACCACTTGCCCAGATCGACATCGGCGCAGCGTTTCGAGCAGAACGGGCGATAGCTTGTATCGGTGGGTTTCTTGCAGATCGGGCAGGTCATGTCAGCATGTCAGTCAGCGGCAGGCGGTCGCGTTTGCGTTGCAGCTCAAAATGGCCCAGCGGCGTCCATCCCGCAAGGGCGGTTTCGGTCGCGTCCTTGCGAAAGGCGGCGCGCAGGGTGGTCTCGAATGTGCGGCGGTCCTTCTTGGGCATCGGTGCCAGGTCGAGCGTGATCTGCCCTCCGAGGCCGCGCAGGCGCAATTGCCGGGGCAGGTCGCGGGCCATGGCAAGATTGGCCTTGAGCCCGGCTGCGGGGCCGGCATCTCCGCCGGTATTCACATCCACCGCGACGAGCGCCCGGGTCGGCTCGATGAAATACGAGGCCCCACCGGGCAGCGGCACCTGTGCGCCGCGCAGCATATCGACCTGGTCGAGCACGCCGAGCAAGGCAAAACACCCCGGATCGGTGATCACCTCCGAGGGCTCTGCCCAGTCCCGCCAGGCGAGGGCATGCGGGCCGTCGCCTTCGGTCAGCTTTTCAGGCTCGCGCCCGGCGGCATCGGTCAGCACCGCGCGGGCCAGATCCTGCATGGCGCGAATGTCCTCGGCAATCTCATCCGCGTCCCCCTTGGCGCAGGCCGAGCGCAGGATCAGGCCCATGTCGCTCTCGCCCATTTCCGCATGCGCGATCTGCAACAGCCTGTCGCGCAGATCGTCATCCTTGATCGACCGCGACACGTTCAGTCCCGGGGCCTCCGGCGTGACAATGGCATAGCGGCTCTTGAAGAGGAGTTTCGTCGTCACCGGCAGGGCCTTGCCCGGTTCCGCGTAGCCGGTGACCTGCACCAGCAGCGGCTGACCGGGGGCGAGCCCCTTGATCTGCCGCAAGAACGCCGAGCCATCGGGGGTGCGCAGGAACATGCCGCCTTGCCCTTTTACGGGCCGGTCGGCAATGGCGCGGTAGATGGCACCGGGGCGCGGCTGGTCCGAATCGATCAAGAGATCATCGAGCCTGCCCTCCACCATAAGGGCGGCGGCCTCGGACCCATTGATATGATCGAGGGCAATGGTGCGACCGGTCATTGGGTGTCCTTCCAGAGCGGATAGCCGGCGGCTTGCAAGAGCCCGGCGGTCTCGGCCAAAGGCAGGCCGACCACGGCGGTGAACGAGCCTGATATCCACGGGATCAGCGCCCCGGCGGGGCCTTGGATGCCATAGCCGCCCGCCTTGCCCTGCCAATCATTGCTGGCGAGATAGGCGTTGAGTTCCTCGTCCGAGAGGCGCTTCATCCGCACGGCGGTGACCACGTCACGTTCCCAGATATGTGCACCGC
Source organism: Roseovarius sp. MBR-154 (assembly GCF_053628595.1). NCBI lineage: Bacteria > Pseudomonadati > Pseudomonadota > Alphaproteobacteria > Rhodobacterales > Roseobacteraceae > Roseovarius > Roseovarius sp. MBR-154. Next base: position 25,764 of record NZ_JBRJGR010000021.1, on the reverse strand, counting down.
GTCGCACCGCGACGGCGGTGATCACCCGGTGACGACGGCCCGAGAGGGCAAGCAGGAACGCGGCGGCCTCTGCCGCCGACTCGGGCTTGCCGAGAATACGGCGGCCCAGCGCCACAGTGGTATCGGCGGCGAGCACGATATCGTTCTCCTCCGCCGGGACCGCCCCCGCCTTTTCCCGCGCCATGCGGGCGCAGTAGGGGCGGGGCAATTCCCCCTTGGCGGGGGTTTCGTCGATCTCGGGCGGGCGGATGTCATCCGCCACGACGCCGATCTGCGCCAACAGATCCCTGCGGCGCGGGCTACCCGATCCGAGAATGAAACGCATGAAAAATCAGACGCTTACTTGAAGCGGTAGTTGATCCGACCCTTGGTCAGATCATAGGGGGTCATCTCAACCTGCACCTTGTCGCCTGCCAGAACGCGGATGCGGTTCTTGCGCATCTTGCCTGCCGTATGTGCGATGATCTCATGGCCGTTCTCAAGCTCGACCCTGAATGTCGCATTCGGCAGGAGTTCCTTGACGACACCGGGGAATTCGAGCGTGTCTTCCTTGGCCATGGTCTCTCCTTGCTTTGGCATTCCGCCATTCTTGCGGAACGCGCTAGTAAATGGGCCTGTTTCACGTTTTTTTCAAGGGCATAATCACCCGAGCGGCATAGATGTGACCTGCATGTCGCGGCCCGCCTGTTCGGCCCAGTGGCGGCGGTTGAGCACGACGCCGTCGTCGCGGACATGCGCGACACGCGCAAGGTCCACTTCGGCCAGCGTCCAGCCGGGGCGGTTGAGCGTGCCTTCGGCAATGACGCCGGTCGGCGGAAAGCCCCTGTCGGGCGGGCCGAAGATGCCGCCCATGCCGGTATTTTCATCCACCGCCGGCGACCATCCCGCATCGCCCACGGTCGAGGACATGACGGTGACGCATTGCAGTTCGAGCGCGCGCGCCATCGCGCCGATGCGCACCCGCCAATATCCCGTCAGCGCCTCGGTGCAGGAGGGCACGAGGATCATGTCCGCGTCCTGCAGGGCGCGACCCAGAAGGGGGAATTCACAGTCATAACAGATCAGGATGCCGATCTTGCCGAGGCTCGTGTCGAACAGGCGCAGCGGCCCGCCGGGCACCACGTCCCACTCTTCACGCTCGAACCGGGTCATGATCTGCTTGTCCTGCACGCCGCAGCCGCCCGAGGGCGTGAACAGCCGCGCGCGGTTGACCGGGCGCGCGCCGAGATCAGGATCGAACACCGGGGCCGAGGCGGCAAGGATATGCAGCCCGTGCTTGGCGGCCAAGGTGCTGTGCAGATCGTCCACATCCGCGATCCGGTTCGAGACCGCATGCAGCGACCGCTCCAGATCGCCCGCCGCCTCCGGCCCGTCGAGCATCGCCAGTTCCATCGCGCCGTATTCGGGAAAGACCGCCAGATCAGCGCCTTGGCCCGCAGCATCGGCAACCCAGTCGGTGATCTTGGCGGCATAGTCGGCCCAGCGTGTCAGGGCGTCGAGCGGGTAGGCGGCGGTGGCGATTCTCATCTTGGTCCTCATGTGCAGCAGTCGCTGCCGTTGTAATCTCTCGGGCGGGCCGCGTCGAGCGATTGCCGCTCTGTGCGCAACCGTGCTATCACTTGTTTTAACGAGGCAGGGCAGCCCCACATATGGCGAAAACGGCACTCAGCAAATACCAGCGGCTCGAAGCGGCGGGCCTGTGGCGCGCCGATGCGGAGGCGCAGCGCATCGACGTGATCGTGTCGGTGGGCGAGGCGACGTTGACCATGACGGATATGCGCGAGCGGGTGCAGGCGCATTGGTCGATCGCCGCCATTGCGCGGGCCAATCCGGGGCAGAGACCAGCGATCTACCACCCCGATGGCGACCCCGGCGAGACGCTGGAACTGCCCGAGGACGAGACCGACATGATCGCCGCCATTGAAACCCTGCGCAACGCCATCGCCCGGCAACGGCCGCGCCCCGGACGGGTGCGGCTCTATGGCGTGCTGGCCAGCGTGTCGGCGGTGATCCTGCTGGCGCTTGTCTGGCTGCCGGGTGCCGCGCGGGACCATGCGCTGCGCGTGGTCCCCGAGGTCAAGCGGGCCGAGATCGGGCAGGCGCTCATCGCCCATTTGCAGCGCGCGACAGGCCCGGCCTGCCGTGCCCCCGGGGGCAATGCCGCGCTCGCCGCCCTTGCGCGTCGCCTGCCGCCGCGCGACGGGGAGGTGCGGTTCATGGTGGTGCGCAACGGCGTGGAAGAGACCCTGCGCCTGCCCGGCGGCACGGTGATGATCAACGCCGATCTGGTCGAGGATCACGACGAGCCCGACGTTGTCGCCGGTTATATCATCGCCGCCTATCTGCGTGCCGAGGCCCGCGACCCGCTCGGCCGGCTTCTGGCCGATGCCGGGCCGATGGCAAGCCTGCGTTTGCTGGCGACAGGCCAACTGACCGAGGAAACCCTGCGTGCCCATGCCGAGAGGCTGCTGACAACGCCGACCGCGCCCCCGCCGGACGCGGCGATGCTCGATGGTTTCGCCCATTGGCAGCTGCGCGCGCGGCCCTATGCCTATGCCCGCGACATCACCGGCGAGACGGTTCTCGGCCTGATCGAGGCCGATCCCTTCGCGCGCGGCGCAGAGCCGCCGCCACAGATTCTGAGCGACGGCGACTGGCTGCGGTTGCAAGGGATTTGCGGCGGCTGAACGGTTGGCTCCGCGCTAAAGATTTTGCGCGATTTCGAACCGAAAAAGTCTATCAACTTTTTCTGAAGTCGCTTTAGCCGATCACCTCGTCCGAGCGGTCATCGGTTTCACCATAGCGCTTGAGCGTCGCCGGGCGGGTGCCTTCGTAGACCCGGTCGAGGTTTTGCACGATCTTGGCATTCTCACGCTCGAAGAGGCAATTGCCGTCGAGATCCGAGGCCACGATGAACGGTCCCATCTTTTTGCAGCGAATGACCCACATCGCCTGCGCGAGGCCCAACTCGTCGCGCCAATGCACTGCCTCGACCTTCTCGATCCCGCGCCCGAGCAACGCGCCGGTCCCGTAACCCACCGTCGAGAGGTAAATCGCCCCATTGGGCACGAAATATTCCTTGTAGTCCTTCGACGACATGCCGCCCTTGCCGATGATCAGCCGCGCGCCGGTCTTTTCCATCCATTCCGGCAGCCATTTGGCAAAGCGGAACGAGGCCGTCGCCGTCACCGCCCCCATGTCGAAACTGCCGTCAGACCGGATCGCGGCGGCAGGCGAGCAATGGAAATTCGCCGCGCTTTCGCTTGGCAGTTCCATCGGGATATTGGCCTGCTCCTCCAGCGCGCGCTTATAAACCCCCTCGCGCGCGGTGTAGAGCAGCCCGTCGAGATAGACGATATCGCCAAGTTGCAACTCGGCCAGCGCCTCGGGCGTCGGCGTGGTGCTCAGCCGGATTTCACGGGGTTTGGTCATTCGGCGGCCTCCTGCGCGCTGCCCGGCCACTCAACCGTCTCGCGCCGCTGATAGGGGGTGAACCAGTCGGGATCGGTGCGGTATTCCACCCGGCCATCGGGATAGACCCGCGCCACCGCGCGCCGCGACGACAGGCAAAAGGCATGCACCGACATCTGCATGCCCCCGGTATGGCAATAGCCCACCTCGATGTTGCAATCGACGACCATGTTCTTGCCGACAAAGCCCATCGCGCCCATGCCGATGGAGTTGCCCAGATCCTTGAACTCCTGCTCCAGCGCCGCGATCCTGGGGTCGGGGTTCTCGCTGCCCACCACGCGCAGGCAGGCGGCGCGCTTGCCCAGCACCATGCAGGTATCCTTGGACCCACCGAGGCCAATGCCGATGATCGCCGGCTGACAGGCCAGCCCGCGCTTGCCAAAGGCCACGAGGCTGTCGAGATAGAACCGCTTGATCCCCTCGATCCCGTCCGACGGGAACAGCATCCGGTAATCGGTGCCAAAGAGGCCGCCCTTGTGGACGGTGATGAGGTCGATCCACTCGCCCCCCGGCTCATAGCCATATTCGATCTCGGGCGCGCCGATGCCGACATTGTTATTGTGATCGGTGCGCCAGAGCGGATGCACCCGATTGGGCCGCAGCGGCACGCCATCGGTCGCCTGCGCCGTGGCGCGGCGAAGGGCGGCCTCAAGCGCCACCGGACCGCCTTCGATCTGCGTCTCGTTGCCCATCTTGACATACCAGCGCGGACAGCCGGTATCGCCGCACATCGCGCGCCGATCCTCCTTGGCGGCCTTGTAATTCTCCAGCATCGCTTGCAGGACGAAGGACGACAGATCCCCGTCCTCGGTCTCGGCGGCGTGTTGCAGCCCGGTCAGGTAGTCGTCGGGGATCTCGATCGCCGCCTTGTCCATCAGCGTCCCGGCGGTGCGTTCTATCACGTCAATCGGTATCATTGTGCTGCCACCAGTGTTTCCGGTGCGTCCTCGGGCAGGATCGTCTCGCCCGGGCGCACGAGGGTGAATTGAACCGGGTCGCGGCGGACATCCAGCGCCTCGCTGGTTTGCGTGACCACGGTGAAATAGGACGCATCCAGATCGCCCGTCTCGGGGAAATCCTCGCGGTAATGCGCCCCGCGAGAATTTTCGCGGGCAAGGGCCGCCAGCGTGATCGCTTGGGATATATCACAAAGCGAGCGCAGATTCAGCCAGTCATGCCAGGTGAGGTTGAAGGCGAGGTCATCGCCCGCGACGCCGACCTCCATCAGCTCCTTGGAAATCTCGCCAACACGGGTCAGCCCGCGCTCCATGCCGGGAGCATTGCGCATCACGCCCACATCCTCCCACATCGCCTCTTGCAGGGCGTGGCGCATCGGCTGCACGAGGCCCGGCTTGCGGCTGAGCGGGTGCAGGGCGCGGTCCACTTCGGCCTGCAACACCTCGGGGCAGGGATCGCGCAGCGCGCCCATGGCGCGGATATCCGCGCCCATCACGTCGCCCGCCACCCCGCCATAGACGGTGGAATTGGCCACGCCATTGCCGCCGAGGCGATTGGAGCCATGCGCGCCGCCCGCGTCCTCTCCGGCGACGTAAAGCCCTTCCATCGCGGTGCGGGTGTCGGCATCCACGACCACGCCGCCCATGAAGTAATGCGCGGTCGGCACCACCTCGACCAGGCCGCCCGCGAGGTCGAAACCGCTATCGGCGCAGCGTTTGACCATGCCGGGGAACTTGGCGCGCACATGGTCGGGGCCGAGATGGGACATCGAGATGAAGACGCCGCCATTGTCCGTGGTGTTGTTCTTGCGCATCTCGGCATAGATCGCGCGGCTGACCACGTCGCGCGTGGCGCGCTCGCCCTTTGGGTCATAGTCGAACATGAAGCGGTTTTCCGCGCCGTTGAGCAACCGCCCACCCGCGCCGCGCAACCCCTCCTCCAGCACGGTGCCGGTCATGCGCGTGTGATCCCCCGCCAAGAGGCCGGTGGGATGGAATTGCACCATCTCCATGTCGCGCAACTCCAGCCCCGCCCGCAGCGCCATGGCCAGCCCGTCCATCGTCTTGTCGCCCGAGGGGGTGTTGTACTTGTACATCGTGGGGCCGCCGCCGGTGCCCATCAGCACCGTCTTGGCCCGGACAAGGCGAAAACCCCCGCTGCGCATGTCGATGAACAGAACCCCCGCGAGCGCATGGCCGTCGCGCGTTGGAATGAGGCCGATGGCACGGTGTTCCTGCAACTTCTCGACAGGCCGCGCCAGAACCTGCTCCATCAACCGGCTGATGATCTCGATACCCGTCAGGTCACCCTTGTGCACCGTGCGGTCAGCGGTCTGCCCGGCGAATGCCTTTTGATGCAGCGTGCCGTCGGGGTTGCGGTCGAAATAGCAGCCGATCTCGTTTTCCAGCTCATGGATGCGCACCACCGCCTGTTCGCACAGCTTCCATGCCATGTCCTGGTTGGGCAGCCATTTGCCGCCTTGAATCGTGTCCATGAAATGCCGCTCGACCGTGTCGCCGCCGCCAAGCGCCACGTTATAGCCGCCCTGCACCATCCGCGTGCAGCCGCATTTGCCAATAAGGCCCTTGACGGCGATGGTGATGCGCGTGCCCTCGGGCGCGGATTGTTGCGCGTGGAGCGCCGCGAAGAGTCCCGCGCCGCCGGTGCCGATGATCAGAATATCGGTGTCGTGCCGGTCGATATGCGCCATCAGATCGCCCTCAGAAAAAATGTGCCGGACAGGAACAGCGCCGCGCCGATGGCGGCGGCGGCATAGGTCTTGTGCCGGTCCGACCAGGGCAGAAATTCGAGCGCCAAGAGGCGCAGGCCACCGGCCATATGGACGGCGAGCAGGAAGACGAGGCCAAATTCGGCAAGCTTCACCAGCGGGTGGTCGGCGAAGGCGAGGAAGCCGTCTAGCGTGGCGGGCGACGTGACCGCTTGGGACAAGAGCCACAGATGCACCGGCAGGAACAGCGCCAGCGCCAGCCCCGAAAGGCGGTGCAACAGGAAGGCGAACCAGAGGGGGTGAGAGCGGGGCGGGGTCTTCATGGCAGAGACACCGCGAATACCGCCAGAATACCGACGTAAAACAGACATGCGCCGATGCCCCACATCAGCCAATTTAGCACCCGCCCCCGCAGCCCGCCCCATTCATGCGCGATCACCCGCAGACCGATGGCCGCATGGATTGAGACGGCGATCACGAAGCTGCCGTAGAACAGGAACCACAGCAGGCTGCCTTGGGTGCGGCCAAGGATTTCGGCGGTGCTGAGCCCGCCTTGAATGGCGTAAATCATCACCGCGATATGGCCCAGAACGAAGGGCACCATCACCAGCGCGCTCAGCCGTTGCGCCATGTAGAGCCGCAAATCAAGCATCGCGCTTGCGCCCCCACGCGGCGCGCACCGTCTCGCGCTTGAGCCCCGCAATCGCCCGCATCGGGTTGAGATCATTGGGACAATACTGCGCGCAACTGCCCATCGAGTGGCAATTGTGGCACCCGCCCTTGCCCGAGACCGCCGCCAGAATACCCTGCGCGTCCGCGTCGCGGCTGTCGTTCAGGAGGGTCCAGGCCCGTTGCAGCGCCGCCGGTCCAAGGTAATCGGGATTGCCCGCCACCGTATCGCAGGCCGCATAGCAGATGCCGCAGTTGATGCACTCGATGCCCAGATCAGCCTCGGCGCGGGCGGGCTCTTGCGACGTGACCGGATCGAACTCATCCCCGCGCCCGGCAGAGGGATGCAGGCGCGCCTCGGCGGCCACCCATTTGTCGAAAAACGGGTCCATGTCGGCGGCAAGATCTTTTATTATCGGCAGGTTACGCAGGGGCGCGATGTCAAGCTCACCGTCAGCGGCAACCTTCTTGACATGCGTCCGGCAGGTCCAGCGCGGCACGCCGTTGACCATCATCGCACAGGAGCCGCACATCCCCACCCGACAGGCAAAGCGGTAGCTCAGCGTCGGGTCGGCCATCTGTTGGATCCAGGTCACCACGTCCAGAACGGTCTGATTTTCATAGGCCGGCACGTCGAAGGTTTCCCGGCGCAGCGCCGCTGCGGTGCCGCGCTGCACGGTGACGCGCAAGGTGTCGGGCGTGGTGGTCACATGTCCCCCGGGGCGATTGGATGGCTATGAGTTTTGTTATAATTATCAGCCCAGCTAACCAAAAGGAATTAATTCTAATATTTTTGGGTAGCTGTACTTTCCAAACCTGCGATCCCCTAAGTCTGGCGGTGTCTGTCCGTCAGGTTGCGCCGCTCCGCCACGATGGGGCGCAGCACGCGGGCGAGATCGGGTTCATGCGCCATCAGCGCCTGCAAGGCGTCCAGCGGTTCTCCGCAATCAGGGTGAGCGCATCCATGCGCGGCGGGCCACCCGGATGGCGGGGCAGGGCGGCGACCGGCTGGATCAGGTCCGGCTTGGGCGCAGGCGCGAGGTGGCGCAGGGTTGCGGCGTCCAGGGTGGTTTCGACAAAGGCATAGAGCCCCACACCCCCCGCAGGCCGTGCGAAGGTGCAGAGCACCACATCCCTGACGCGCCCGCTCGCCAGAAGCGCCGCGCGCAAAGCCGCGCCGTCGCGCGTGACCCCGTCCCCGGTGCCCTCGCCATCGGACCAGTGCATCAGCCGCCGGGTGATGAAATTGTAGACCCGCTTGCCGGTCGCCATCCAAATCCGCGCGGGCCACGCCTTGTGCGCCAGCATCCGGTGCTCGGCAGGTGTCAGCAGGTGCGGCGCATAGGCACGTTTTTGTTTCAAGAGATGGCGCAGGTCCTCGCGCGCCATCAGGCGAAAGAGCGCGCCGCGCCGCCGATGCGTCGAGGCCAGTTGAAAGTCGATCACCGCCGCGCGCCCGTCGGGCGTGCAGAGCCAGTTCTGCGGCTTGGCGATATCGTTATGGGTGACGCCCGCACGGCGCATCTGGCGCAGGAGGCGCTTGGCGTCGCGATACCAAGCAGGATCGCCGGGCCGGGCGAGGTGCAGCGGCGTGCCGTCGGTCCATGTGCGCACCACCCCGTTGCGATCCGCGCGGATCAACAGCGGGCACCCCTCGATGCCCTGCACCGCGCGCAAGCCGCGCGCTTCGCGGCGGGCGAGCCACCTTGCAATCGGCCGGGCATAGCGCGGCACGCCATCGAGTTTGCGCAGCACTACGGGCAGGTCGGCATGCCCGTCCAGATGCCCCGAGATCGTCTCGGAGAAGATATCGCGCTTGTGGACCGTCTCGGGGAGGAACCGCGCGCGGCTGAGGGGCAGGGGGGCGGTCATGGTATTGGTTTAGCGGGTTTTCGAGGCAGGCTGAAGTCGCGAAATCAGAGCCGCAGCCAGCCCTCGGGCACAAGGTCGGGGTTCGAGAGCTTGGGCGTGCCGAACCAGTTTCTCGGTGCGATGACCTGCTTGCCCGGATCGGGGTTGAGCCATGCCCCCCACCACGAGAAGGTCGAATTGGCGATCACGTGATGGGCGCAGTGCGACATCAGGTGCAGGTCGAACGCCCCGCGCGCCGTGTCGTTGATATCCACCACCACCCGGTCGACCCCGAGATCGAGAGTGTCGCGCGCCCAGCCGGGATCGTTGGAGAAGATGAAACAGGTGAGCGGGGCGGGCAGCGCCGCACGGAGCTCAGCGATGGCCTGACGGTAGTACTCGGGCGGGCAGGGCGCATAGCTGCTCGAGGCCAGGTAATCGCCGCGCCGCACATGCAGCGAGACGGGGCAGGCGGCCGCGTCGATGCGGGCGGCCATCGCGGTATTGGCAGTATCGAGCGGGCCGGTGAAGGTCAGGTCGGCGCGCAGCCGGTCGACGATACCGGCGAAATAGCGTTCAGATTGCCAGTAGCCGTGCAGGTAGGTGTCGCCGGGCAACTCGAAGAAATTCGGATCGAAACCAAGGGTTTTCTCACGGTGAAAGCGCGGATGGCGTCCAAAGGCCCGCCAGAGTACGTAGCGCAGCAGCCCATCGGATTTGGCAGGTGGCAGGTGACCGGGCGAGACGTGGCGCGCATCAGCGAAATGGTCCAATGCCTTGCTCTGCGCAGCGTTTAGAGACCGCCGGTCCAGCGCCAGATCGCAGCCGAGGTGATCGGCCAGCGCACGTCCGGCGGCGTATTGAAAGAGCTGGTTGCCCAGGCCCCCGAAAAGTCGCGCGTAAATCACGCGAGCCCGCCTTGCACCGGCGCGGCGCTGGTGCGTGAGGCGCGGGTGACGCCCCGGCGATAGCGAAAGCGCACCCATTCGCGGCTCAGTTTTTCCGGCACGCCGCGCGCGCCGCCCTGAATGGTGGACCCATTAAGCCTGTCGGCGATAGCGCTGATACCCGAGGGGTGGATCGCCGCCGGGCGCAACCCGGTATGCCAATGGCTTTGCACTAAGGTATCTACGGGGCGGTCGAAACTCTCGGTCAGGCGCAGCAGGTGATCGGCGGCCTCCCAGCTGACCATCTGCGCGGTGCTGCGCAGCCCGGTCTGTTGCGGCACGCAGAGCACGCACGGCCCGACCGTATCGACCAGCGTGGCAGGTCCCGCGTGGGGCCGGGTCTGAAACTGGATCAGCCCGAGCGTGTCGATACTCGCGAGGGCGAGACGCAGGGCGTTTTCATAAAGGTCGGGCGCGAGGGCCGCGTCATCCTCAAGGATCAGGCCGAAGTCGAGGTCGCGGCGGACGATCTCGGCCCAGATCTGGCGGTGGCTGAGAAAACAGCCGATCTCGCCTGCGCTGAGACCGAAGGGATAGGCGGGCGCGAAAAGCTGCGCGCCCACGCAGGCGGCGAGATCGGTCGAGGATAGCGCGCCCCCGTCGACGGCAGGCCAGATATCGCCGTCCATCCCGCAGCCCGCCAACACCGCGCGGGCATTGTCACGGCGCGCCGCGGCGCGCGTCAGATGCAGGACAAACGCGCGCCCCGCCACCGGCTCAGGCGTCCGGGGTCCAGCCCGAGACCGCCTTGACCTCGAGGAAATCCTCGATGCCCCAGACACCGCCTTCGCGGCCATAGCCTGACTGCTTCATGCCGCCGAACGGCGAGCCCGCGCCGCGCGACTGGCCGTTCATCTCGACCATGCCGGAACGCAGGCCGCGCGCAAGCCGGTTGGCGCGCGCCGCGTCGCTGGTCTGGACATAGTTGGTCAGGCCATAGGGCGTGTCGTTTGCGATCCGCAGACCGTCTTCCTCGGTGTCGAACGGAATGATCGACAACACCGGGCCAAAGATTTCCTCGCGCGCGATGGTCATGTCGTTGGTGACATCGGCAAAGACCGTGGGGCGCACGTAAAAGCCCTTGTTGAACCCCTCGGGCCGCCCGGTGCCCCCGGCAACAAGGCGCGCGCCCTCGTCGATGCCTTTCTGGATCAGGTCCTGGATCTTGTTGAACTGCACCTCATTGACCACGGGGCCGATATGGCGGCCTTCCTCGCTGGCTGGGCCAACGGTGAGCGATGCGGCGACCTCGGCAGCCTCTTCCACGGCGCTGTCGTAGCGGTCGCGCTGGACCAGCATGCGGGTGGGGGCGTTGCAGGACTGGCCGGTGTTGTTCATGCAGTGGATGACGCCGCGCTTAACCGCCTTCTCGTCGGCATCGGCAAAGATCAGGTTGGCGCCCTTGCCGCCCAACTCAAGGCTGACGCGCTTGAGCGTGTCGGCGGCGGATTTCGCGATCAGCTTGCCCGCCCGCGCGGAGCCGGTAAAGCTGATCATGTCGATATCCGGATGCGCCGAAAGCTGGCTGCCGACGCCTGCGCCGTCGCCGTTGACGAGGTTGAAGACGCCCTTGGGCAGTCCGGCCTCGTGGATGATCTCGGCGAAGACCACGGCGTTGAGCGGCGATTCCTCGCTTGGCTTCAGCACCATGGTGCAGCCCGCCACCAGCCCGGCAATGACCTTGAGCGTGACCTGGTTCATCGGCCAGTTCCACGGCGTGATCATGCCTACCACGCCGACCGCCTCGTGGATGATACGGTCATTGGGGGCGTGATCGCCCAGCGGTGCCTCGAATTCGAACTCGCGCGCGGCCTTGAGGAAATTGGTGATGTGCCAGACACCCGCGCCGACTTGGCTCTGGCGGGCCATGTCGATGGGCGCGCCCATTTCCATGCTGATCGCCTGTGCGAGATCCTCGCTGCGGCTCTTGTAGACCTCGAGGATCTTCTCGACATGGGCAATACGCTCGGCCACCGGGGTGGCCATCCAGCCCGGCAGGGCGGCGCGCGCGGCGGCGACGGCGGCATCGGTATCGGCCTCACCTCCGAGCGCGATCACCGCGCAGGGCTCTTCCGTAGAGGGGTCAATGACGTGATGGTCGCGCCCCGCCATTGGATCTGTCCATGCGCCGTCGATATAGAACTGTCGTTTCTCGATCATCTGATTGACCTCCGTGAATCTCGCGATACTCTGTCAGCGTGCCGGGTGACCCGCAAGGCGGGAAATCGACTGCCTGAGGTGATTTGATCAAATGACCTATGCGCACCGAACCACGACATCAAGAAGGAGGCTGACATGGGCCTGCGTATCAATGACACGATCCCCGACCTGACCGTGACAACCGATCTGGGGGAGATTTCGCTGCATGACTGGGTGGGCGATGGCTGGGCCATCCTGTTTTCCCACCCCAAGGACTTCACGCCAGTCTGCACCACCGAATTCGGCGCGGTCGCGCGGCTGTCCGAGGAATGGCAGAAACGCGGCTGCAAGGTGCTGGGCGTGTCGGTCGACGGGGTCGAGGATCACGTGAAATGGAAGGCCGATATCGAAAAGGTCGGCGGGGCCGCGCCGACCTTCCCGATTGTCGCCGATGACGGCCTGGAACTGTCCAAGGCCTTCGACATGCTGCCCGCCGAGGCCTACCTGCCCGACGGGCGCACGCCCGCGGACAGCGCGACGGTGCGATCGGTGTTCATCATCGGACCGGACAAGCAGGTCAAGCTGATGATGACCTATCCGATGACGGTGGGCCGCAATTTTGGCGAGGTGCTGCGCGCGCTCGACGCGCTGCAGACCACGGCGGGGCATGGCGTGGCGACACCGGCTGACTGGACCGTTGGGCAGGATGTGATCATCCCGCCAAGCGTCAGCGACGCGGATGCGACGGCAAAATTCGGCGCGTTCGATGCGGTGCTGCCCTACCTGCGCAAGACCAAGCTGCCCGGCTGACGGGTTGCGCCCGGGCGATTGGCAAGCCGCTTTCAAACGGCTTGACCTCCAACCCGCACCGGCGCGCTCAGCGGACCACGAAGACCGAGCATTTGGAATGCCGCACCACGCGGGCGGCGTTGGGGCCGAGCAGGTAGTCGCGGAAATCGGGTTTGTGCGCGCCGATGACGATCAGGCTTGCGCCGTCGGCCTCGGCCACACGCAGGATCTCGTCATAGGCGTTGCCGGTGACGACGAGGTGGCGGACCTGCGCGTTGGCCTCTTTGCCGACCACCCCGGCCACTAGGTCGTTCAGACGTCGGCGCGCCTCTTCCACCGCCTTGTCGTGGTGGTGTTCCTCGAAATAGGTGCCGACCACGCTCATCCCGTAATCGGGGACCACGGTGATCACGTCAAGTTGCGCGTCATCGAGCGCCGCGAGCCGGGCGGCGGCGCGCAGCACATGATCGTCACGATGCGGGTTGCTGACATCGACGGCGCAGAGAACAGGACCGGTCATGCGGTGACTCCTTGCTTGGCCTGGGGCTCTCGGGACAGGCGCCCGCGCTGCAATAGGGCGACGAGCCCCAGCAGGATGAACGCGGGGATGAAGATCAGCTCTTGCGGCCACTGCGCGACCGGTGCCTTGACAGATGCCACCGTGACCGGGGTATCGCCATAGAAATCAAAGCCCTGCATCGTCTCGGAGAAGGGCGTACCGAACATCGGTTCCTCGAGCAGAACCTGATCGCCTTCGGGGATGAGGGTGAGGCCATATTCCTGCAACAGAGCGGCACCGTCCTTGCCCTCGCTCGCGGTCAGCAGCAGCGTGGTGTCCTTGGGCTCGCCGCTGATGAAATCGGGCCCTGCGACCACCATGCGCAATTCCTGCCCCGGCGTGGCGTTGTCGAGCGCCTGTTCGAGGTTGGCGGGCTCCACCATCTCGAACGGTGGCTGGATGCGGTTCATGAAATAGTCGGGGCGGAACAGCGCGAAGGCGATCAGCACGAGCGCGATGCTTTCATGGAAACGGTTCTTGGTCAGGAACCACCCCATCGTGCCCGCGGTGAACACCAGAATCGCGATGGTGGCCACGATGAAGGTGATGATCCCTTGGGTCACCGTCACGTCGATCAGCAGCAGGTTGGTGTTGAAGATGAAGACGAAGGGCAGCGCCACGGTGCGCAAGCTGTAGAAGAACGCCGCAAAGCCGGTGCGGATCGCATCGCCCCCTGAAACGGCGGCAGCGGCAAAGCTTGCCAGCCCCACCGGCGGGGTCACATCGGCCATGATGCCGAAGTAGAAGACGAAGAGATGCACCGCGATCAGTGGCACGATCAGCCCCGATTGCGCGCCAAGCTCGACCACGACGCCCGCCATCAGCGACGAGACGACAATGTAGTTGGCCGTGGTCGGCAGGCCCATCCCGAGGATGAGGCTGAGCAGCGCCACGAAGATCAGCATCAGCACGAGATTTCCGCCCGAGACGAATTCCACGAGGTCGGCCATCACCTGCCCCACCCCGGTCAGCGTCACGGTGCCGACGATCACCCCCGCCGTCGCGGTGGCAAGGCCGATGCCGATCATGTTGCGCGCGCCCGCGATCAGACCTTCGAGCAGATCGAGAAGCCCTGCGCGCGTGGCGTTGGCCATGTCGCTCTGGCCGCGAAAGATCGCCTTGAGGGGGCGCTGTGTCAGCAGGATCACGAACAGCAGCGATGTTGCCCAGAACGCCGAGAGGCCGGGCGATTTCTGCTCGATCATCAGGAAGTAGACCAGCACCACGATGGGCAGCAGAAAGTAGAGCCCGGCCTTGTAGATTTCGCCCACGACAGGCAGGCGCACATCCTCGGAGTTGGGGTCGTCCGGCTCCAGATCGGGCACCCCGGCGGCGAGCCACAGGAGCGCCAGATAAGCCAGCACCAGCAGCCCCGAGAGGACCAGGCCGGAATTGTCGGGCATCGCCGAAACGATCCAGCCGACCGGGTATTGCACCCCGTAGCACAGCCCCGCGAAGCCTGCGAAAAAGACGAACATCCCGCCGATGGTGCGCCCGAGGCTGACCACGCGATCGCCCAGGGTGGGCATGTTCTGTTTCACCGCCTCAAGGTGGACGATATAGACCAGCGCGATATAGCTGATCGTGGCGGGCAGGAAGGCGTGGGTGATCACCTCGACGTAAGAGATGCCCACGTATTCCACCATCAGGAAGGCCGCCGCCCCCATCACCGGCGGCATGATCTGGCCGTTCACGGACGATGCCACCTCGACCGCGCCTGCCTTTTCGGAGGTGAAGCCCACGCGGCGCATCAGCGGGATGGTGAAGGTGCCGGTGGTGACCACGTTGGCGATGGAGGAGCCGGAGATGAGCCCGGTGGCGGCAGAGCCGACCACGGCCGCCTTGGCCGGGCCGCCGCGCAGGTGGCCAAGCGCGCCGAATGCCATCTTGATGAAGTAGTTGCCCGCCCCCGCCTTGTCCAGCATCGCGCCGAACAGGACGAAGAGAAAGACGAACTTGGTCGAGACGCCGAGCGCGATGCCGAACACCCCCTCTGAGGTGATCCACATGTGGCTCATCGCCTTTTGCAGGCTGGCGCCCTTCCAGCGGATCACTTCGGGGATCCAGTCGGAGGAGCCGAAGAACACGTAGCCGAGGAAGATCGTGGCGATGATCGCCATCGCCGGGCCGAGCGCGCGGCGCGCGCCCTCGAAGAGGATGATGAGCCCCGCGAGCGCTGCCCATTTGTCGGTATGGTCGGCAAGACCGCCATTGTTGACGATCTTGTCGTAGAAGAAATAGCCGTAGAGTGCGAAGAACGTGCCCGCGAGACCAAGCACCCAGTCATAGATCGGCACATAGCTGTGTGGGCTGGATTTCAGCATCGGGTAGGCCATGAAGGCCAGAAAGATCGCGAAGGCGAGGTGGATCTGGCGGGAATTGTTGATCAGGTCGCCGGGCAGCACGTAATTGGCGAGCGGCGAGGCCAGAAGCACCTGGTAGAGCGACCAGACCACCGCCACGACCGCGATCAACAGCGCCACGGCGCCCGTCGGATTGCGCGCGCCGCCGTCGTTGGAGGCGACCATGTCCTGAAGTTCGTCCTCGCTGAGCGGGCCCTTGCCCTTCGCGTCATCGGCCATATGTCCCGTCTCCCTGAAGCGCCGCGATCAACCCGCGATCTGATATGATCACTCTGAAATAAGCCATAAGGGGATGGCAAGGGCGGCGTGCCGCCCCTGCCTGAGGCGTGAGGATCGTTATTCGATCCAGCCCTGTTCCTTGTAATACTTCGCCGCGCCCGCATGCAGCGGCGCCGAGAGACCGGCGGTCGCCATTTCCTGCGGGTCGAGATTGGCGAAAGCGGGGTGCAGGCCCTTGAAGTCGTCGAAATTCTCGAAGACCGCTTTCACGACCGTATAGACCGCATCCTCGCTGACCGCGTCAGAGCTGACGAAGGTGGCGCCGACGCCGAAGGTCTGGGTGTCCTCGTCATTGCCGCGATACATGCCGCCGGGGATGGTGGCGGTCCGGTAATAGGGGTTGTCGTTGACGAGGCTGTCAACGGCATCGCCCGACACCTCGACCAGCACGCTGTCGCAGGCGGTCGTCGCCTCCTGGATCGAGCCCGAGGGGTGCCCCACGGTATAGACCATCGCGTCGATCTGGTTGTCGCAGAGTGCTGCGGACTGCTCGGCGGCCTTGAGCTCGGTCGCCAGCGCGAAATCGTCGGTGGTCCAGCCCTTGGCCTCCATCAGCACTTCCATCGTGCCGCGCTGACCGGAGCCGGGGTTGCCGATATTGACGCGCTTGCCCTTGAGGTCGTCGAAGCTGGTGATGCCGCTATCGGCGCGGGCGACCACGGTGAACGGCTCGGGATGGACCGAGAAGACCGCGCGCAGGCCCTCGAAGGCGCCATCGTCCTCAAAGCTCGAGGTGCCGTTATAGGCGTGATACTGCCAGTCGGACTGTGCGACGCCGAACTCGAGCTCGCCCGCGCGGATGGTCTTGATGTTGTAGATCGACCCGCCGGTCGATTCGACCGAGCAGCGGATGCCGTGATCCTTGCGGCCCTTGTTCACCAGGCGGCAGATCGCGCCGCCGGTGGGGTAGTAGACGCCGGTGACGCCGCCGGTGCCGATGGTGATGAATTCCTCGGCCATGGCCGCCGGGGCCATCATGGTGGCCAATGCGGCCCCCGCGACAGTGAATTTGAACTTCGAAAACATCATGATCTCCCTTGCTTGATGTTTGGTGGTTTGGAGGTCAGCCGTCCCAGACTTCTCCGAGGCGGCGGCTGCTTTCTTCGACCCGTGCGATCCGTTGACGGGCGGCGGGGCCAGCGCGGCTGACCAGCATCCCGATCATGGCCTCGACGAGCACCATGGTGGTCACGTAGGACGAATAGAAATGCGGGCTGTCGGTGGGCACCACGAAGCTGGCGGAGGCATGGCGCAGCGCCGGGCAGCCATGGGTGTCGGTGATCACCACCACATAGGCTCCCTGACCGGCCGCCAGTTGCGCGGCCTCGATGGAGCGGGTGGAAAACGGCGGCTTGGTCACCACGATCAACGCGTCGCGCGCATCGAGATCGGCAAGCCCTGCGCCCAGCGAGGCGCCCATGCGGCTGGCGATGGACCAGTTGCCGGTGCAGAAATGCGCCATATACGCGAGGTATTCGACAACCCCGGTAGAACCGAGCGCGCCCAGCAAAAGCACGTTGCGCGCCGCGTGCAACCGATCGACCGCGCGCTCAAGCAAGGGCTGATCCATGTCGCGCAAAAGGGTCTGGATGTTGTTTTGGCAGGCCCCGACATGGGCCTCGAAAAAGCCGGTCTCGCCCGCCTCGTGGGCGTTTTGCAGCCGCGCGGCGCGTTCGGCGAAACTGTTGACACGCTGGCCGATCTTTTCGCGCATCGCCTCGCGCAGATCCTCGAAGCTCTGGTAGCCGATGGCACGTGCCAGCCGCGAAAACGTGGCCGGGGCCAGGCCGCTCTCTTGCGCTACGGCACGCAAGGACCGGGTCGCGGTATCGACGGGATGCGCCGCCACATATTCCCCAGCCTGCCGAAGCTTGTCGCTGAGGCCGTCGAAATTCTGCGACAGTCTGTGTTCGAACGAGCTGTTCAAACGGGCACTCCCTGACGTTGTATTTTTTGAAACAATTGGTTCCATCTGTTTCACGTATTGTCAACAGGTGATTCATTTGTTTCAGTGGCGCGAACAGCAAGGATGCGTGCCATGACCCATGTCTTTCCCCGCCACACCAAGGCCCGCCCGCCTGTCGCGGCACGCGGCGAGGGGGCCTATATCATCGACGAGACCGGCAAGAGGTATCTCGACGGGTCCGGAGGGGCGGCGGTGTCGTGCCTTGGGCATTCGGACCCCGACGTGACGCAGGCAATCAAGGATCAGGCCGACCGAATCGCCTTTGCCCATACCGGGTTCTTCACCTCGGAGCCTGCCGAACGGCTGGCCGACCGGCTGATCGCCCATGCGCCCGAGGGGATCGAACGGGTCTATTTCGTCTCGGGCGGGTCCGAGGCAGTGGAGGCGGCGCTGAAACTCGCGCGGCAGTATTTCCTGGAAAAGGGCGAGCCGTCGCGCACCCGCTTCATCGCGCGGCGGCAGAGCTATCACGGCAACACGCTGGGGGCGTTGGGCACCGGCGGCAATGCATGGCGGCGCGAGCCGTTTGCGCCGCTGATGGTCGAAACCTCGCATATCGCGCCCTGTTATGAATATCGCGGGCGTGAGGCAGGCGAGACGCCCGAGGCCTATGGCCTGCGCGTGGCCGACGAGCTTGAGGCGGAATTGCACCGCATCGGGCCCGAGAACGTGATCGGCTTTGTCGCCGAGCCGGTGGTCGGCGCAACGCTGGGCGCGGTGCCGTCCGTGCCGGGATATTTCAAGCGCATCCGCGAGATTTGCGACCGGCATGGCATCCTGCTGATCCTCGACGAGGTGATGTGCGGCATGGGGCGGACGGGCACGCTCTTTGCCTGCGAGCAGGACGGCGTGCGCCCCGATATCGTCACCATCGCCAAGGGGCTGGGCGCGGGCTATCAACCGATCGGCGCGATGCTTTGCTCGAGCGATATCTATGCCGCGATCGAGGGCGGATCGGGGTTCTTCCAGCATGGGCATACCTATATCGGGCATCCCATCGCCTGTGCCGCCGCCGATGTGGTGGTGAGCAAGCTGACCGACGGCGGCATGACGGCCCGCGCGGCACGCATGGGCGAAGTGTTGGGTGAGGCGCTCACGGCGCGACTCAGTCAGCATCCTCATATAGGCGACATTCGCGGGCGCGGCATGTTTCGCGGGCTGGAACTGGTCGAGGATCGCGAGAGTAAGGCCCCCTTTGATCCCGCGCGGGGAATCAACAAGCGGATCAAGGCGGCGGGGCTCAACGCGGGGCTGATCTGCTACCCGATGGGCGGCACGATTGACGGGCGGCATGGCGATCACGTGCTGCTCGCCCCGCCCTTCATCCTGACCGAGGATCAGGTCGGCGAGTTGGTCGACAAGCTGGCCAACGCGCTTGATGTGGCGCTGGCATGAGGGCGCTACCCCGGCTGATGGTCGCGCCTAACGGTGCGCGACGGGGCAAGGCCGATCACCCGGCGCTGCCCGTGACTCTGCCCGAGATCGTCGAGACCGCGCGTGCCTGTCATGAAGCCGGGGCGGACGGGCTGCACCTGCATTTGCGGGACGCAGAGGGTCGGCATTTGCTGGATGCCGGGGCCTATCGCGAGGCGCTGGAAGAGTTGCGCCGCGCAGTGCCGGGGATGGCGGTGCAGGTCACGACCGAGGCGGCGGGTCGCTACAAGCCCCCGCATCAGCGCGATGTCGCACTTGGCTCGGGGGCGGATCTCGTATCGGTCGCGTTGCGCGAGATGGCGGCTGAGGAGCAGGACGCTCCGGGGTTCTACGCCACCTGTGCCGAGCGTGGCATCGCGGTGCAGCATATCCTGTACGATGCGGCGGATTTTGATCTGCTGGCGCGGCTGGTGCCCGAGGGTCTGCGTGATGCATCGGGCTTGCAGCTGATCTTCGTGCTGGGGCGTTACAGCGACGCGCAGGAAAGCGATGCGCACGATCTTGACCCGTTTCTCGCCCGGCTGGCGGCGCGGGAAGCACCCGCCGACTGGGCGCTCTGCGCCTTTGGCCGGGCTGAAACCGCCTGTCTGCGCGCCGCGCATCGGGCGGGGGGCAAGCTGCGCGTCGGGTTCGAGAACGGCCTGTGGCACGAGGGTGGCCGGGGCGCGCGCGACAATGCCGAGCGGGTGCGGGAGGTGATGGAGGTCTGCGGGCTGGGATAGGGAGTGGCGTGGCTCGGCGCGGTCACAGCACCGTCGGTGCGTTTCGCGCGGGCAGGATTCAATGGCAGATCAAGGCCATTGCACCCCCTCAAAGGACCTTTTCGAGACGCGCCCACTCCGCCGCTGTCCCGGCGAGGTCGAGGCGGAGCCAGTGCTGCAATTAGGGAAGATGCGCGACCAGATGTGGTGCCGTGCGAGATGCTCTTGTGCGGCCGCCGCATCGGGCGTGCCGCCTGCGCGCCTGCAAGCGGGGTGACATGGGCACCCGTGCCATAGCAGGCGGCGGCGGCCTCGCGCAGCGCGGTCATGTCGGATGTGGTGGGCAGGTCGGCCACCGCATGCCGGGACAGCGGCGGCATGGGGTAGGGCACCGGGTTGATGCCTGTCGACAGGTCGATCCATTGCGCCCTGTCACCGCCGAACCGGTGCATCGCGGCATCGAGATTGCCGCCGTGATCGCGAGGCGTGCTGTCCATGCCGTCTTAGACCAGTGAAAGCCCGAAGAGCGCAACCGCCATGAGCGTCATGGCGCGGGCATAGAGCGACAGGGCGCGGTGCATGTCATCTGCCGTCGGGTCAGGTGCCCCGGGGTTGAGCCAGGGCTCGTCGCTGACATGGGTGCCATAGACGCGCGGCCCCGAGAGACGGATGCCGAGCGCGCCCGCCATCGCGGCCTCGGGCCAGCCGGCATTGGGCGAGCGGTGGTGGCGGGCGTCGCGGGCCATGATGCGCAGTGTGCGCAGGGCATGGCGCGGGGAGGCGAGGGCAAAGACCAGCCCCGTCAGCCGCGCCGGGATCAGGTTGGCCAGATCGTCGAGCCGGGCGGCGACATTGCCGAAGGCCTCGTATCGCTCATTGCGGTGGCCGATCATCGAATCGAGCGTGTTGATTGCCTTGTAAGCGGCGATGCCCGGCAGGCCCGCGACCACACCCCAGAAAACCGGCGCAACGATCCCGTCGCCGGTATTCTCGGCCAGGCTCTCGATAGCCGCGCGGGCGACGCCTGCGGTATCGAGCGTGGCCGGGTCGCGGCCCACGATCATCGCCACCGCGTGGCGCGCTGCGTCGAGATCGCCGCTGACCAGCGGTTTGGCGACGGTGGCGACGTGATCATGCATCGAGCGCAGTGCAACGAGCGGCCAGGCCAGAAGCCCCCCGATCAGCCAGCCGAGCGGACCATCGGGGAGCATCGCCTGTAGAATCGCGGCTGGAAGCGTGGCGGCAGCGATGGTGATCAGGGTGGTGAGTGCGCCCATACGCAAGCGTATGTCATGCGTGCCGCTGTTGAGGCGCGCCTCAAGCGCCGCGATCAGGCGGCCGAGCCATGTCACCGGGTGGCCGATCCGGGCATAGAGGCGATCCGGCCAGCCCAGCACGAGATCGAACGCGAGCCCCGCCAGCATCATCGCCGCGAAACTCATGCCGAGCCCCCGGTGCGAAAGTGCCGCACGTCGCGCAGCCCGGCCTCTTTCAGCGCGGACCCGGCCCCCGGCCAGATCTCCGCAAGACCGGAGATGTCGGGAAAGTCCTCATCTGCCGAGACGGTCGGCTCGGATGCCCCCCAGAGCCCGCCAACGATCTCGGTCTCGGGAGGGCCGGAATGGCCAAGGCTGCGGGCGGACGCCACGAGACAGGCGGTGGAGGCTCCAGCCCCCGCGCCAAGCGGCATGTCACAGTCGAGCGTCGGCCAGTCGGGAACCCCGAGCCCAAGCGCGGCAGCGAAGGCCTTGAGGCGCGCGGCGTCGAACAGGGCGGGCAGGCGCAGTCCAACGCGCGGCGCGCGCGCCGACAGGGCCGGGCACACAAGCGTGATCAGCACGACCGGGCCACCCCGGGCAAGCCGTCCTTGGATCCATTCGTCGAAATGGCCGGACACGGTGACTGGGGCGCGGGGCATGCCGGTACGGTCTCTTGTTGAAGGGCGGGCCGCTGCCGCTTTGACATGGGTTGTGCACAATGTCGAGCGGGGGAACGCGACTTCGATCTGATGTCATGATTCGGAAAGGGACACACGATTCCATCGCATGTCCTCAAGGAGGCTTGCCACATCTGCCGCAGGCGCCCGTCCGCTGACTGCGGCGCTCGCGGGTTTCTCGGCGGGGCAAGACGAAGCTGCTCAACCATGTGCTGAACAATCGCGGGGACGGCCGCGCGACGACGATCGGGACGGATGTGGCGGACGTGATCCGATACTCGATAGACAAATGGGCCTAGACCGTGTTTCTTGCGAGAGGCCCGGTTCCATGCCAGAAGCGCGGCGTCCCGAAACGCGCGTCGAGCCGTCGTCGAACCGTCATTGACGCCTCTTGCATGCGCGTGACAGTACCGGCGGGGCAGGCCACGCTTTGGCGGGGAACACCGGAACAGTGCAAGGGCTGACAAGGCTGACGCAAGCGCCGGGCGGACCTGTTGACAACCCCCGCGACTCCCCCTATACGCGCCCCATCCAAGGCAAAGGGGGCCGCCCCACCGCCTGTATCAGAACTGAAGTGGTCAAGATCCGGGCGTGACGCCCCGATCCTCTGGAAACCCACCGCGTCGGACCCGAGATATGGGGTGCGATTGCGGTTTTTGCGTATTGCGGACGCGCAGTGCGCGGATGATGAACCGCACGGGTCACCTCGTGCAGACACATGTGTTGAGAGACGGGGAAAGAACCGGAATGCCAACGATCCAACAGCTGATCCGCAAGCCGCGGCAGCCGAAAGTCAGAACCACCAAGTCACAGCACCTGCAGGGCTGCCCGCAGAAACGTGGCGTTTGCACGCGCGTCTATACCACGACGCCGAAGAAGCCGAACTCGGCCATGCGGAAGGTTGCCAAGGTCCGCCTGACCAACGGCTTCGAGGTCATCAGCTACATCCCCGGTGAGAGCCACAACCTTCAGGAACACTCGGTTGTCCTGATCCGTGGCGGCCGTGTGAAAGACCTTCCCGGTGTGCGCTATCACATCCTGCGCGGCGTGCTCGACACGCAGGGCGTCAAGGACCGCAAGCAGCGCCGCTCGAAATACGGCGCCAAGCGTCCGAAATAAGGATTTCGGGCGTCCCGGCATCGGCCCGGGACCTCGCCCGCAGAGGAACAAGAGGAATAACAGATGTCCCGTCGTCACGCCGCTGAGAAACGCGAAATTCTGCCCGACGCCAAGTATGGCGACCGGGTTCTGACCAAATTCATGAACAACCTGATGGTGGACGGCAAGAAGTCCGCCGCAGAGAAAATCGTCTACAACGCGCTGGAGCGCGTCGAGGGCAAGATCAAGCGCGCGCCGGTGGAAGTGTTCCACGAGGCGCTCGACAACATCAAGCCCTCGGTCGAAGTGCGCTCGCGCCGGGTCGGCGGTGCCACCTATCAGGTGCCTGTCGAGGTCCGCCCCGAGCGCCGTGAAGCGCTGGCGATCCGCTGGCTGATCAACGCCTCTCGCGCGCGCAACGAGAACACCATGGAAGAGCGTCTTGCCGGTGAGCTGGTCGACGCTGTCCAGAGCCGCGGCTCGGCCGTGAAAAAGCGCGAAGACACCCACAAGATGGCAGACGCGAACAAAGCGTTCAGCCATTACCGCTGGTAAACCTTTAGAGGTATCTCAATCATGGCACGCGACTATCCGCTCGAACGCTATCGCAACTTCGGCATCATGGCCCATATCGACGCAGGCAAGACCACCTGCTCGGAACGGATCCTGTTTTACACCGGCAAATCCCACAACATCGGTGAGGTGCACGATGGTGCGGCCACCATGGATTGGATGGAGCAGGAGCAGGAACGCGGGATCACGATCACCTCGGCTGCGACCACGACGTTCTGGCAGTGGCAGGAGGACCCCACCAAGGAGGGGACCGACGACACCAAGTTCCGGATGAACATCATCGACACGCCCGGCCACGTCGACTTTACCATCGAGGTCGAGCGCTCGCTGGCCGTGCTCGACGGCGCGATCTGCGTGCTGGACGCCAACGCCGGTGTCGAGCCGCAGACCGAGACGGTGTGGCGTCAGGCCGACCGCTACAAGGTTCCGCGCATCGTCTTCGTCAACAAGATGGACAAGATCGGCGCCGATTTCTACAACTGCGTCAAGATGATTGAGGATCGCACCGGCGCCCGCGCCGTGCCGATCGCGTTGCCGATCGGGGCTGAGACCGAACTAGAGGGTATCATCGACCTGGTGACCATGGAAGAGTGGACCTGGAAAGGTGAGGATCTGGGCGCGTCCTGGACCCGTCAGCCGATCCGCGACGAACTCAAGGACATCGCCGACGAGTGGCGCGCCAAGCTCATCGAGAACGCCGTCGAAATGGACGACGACGCGATGATGGAATACCTCGAAGGCAATGAGCCCGACGTGGCGACGCTGCGCAGCCTGATCCGCAAGGGTACGCTGTCACTCACCTTCGTGCCGGTTCTGGGTGGTTCCGCGTTCAAGAACAAGGGCGTGCAGCCGCTGCTCAACGCGGTGGTCGATTACCTGCCGAGCCCGCTCGACGTGGTCGATTACATGGGCTTCAGCCCGGATGACGAGACCGAGACCCGCAACATCCCGCGCCGCGCGGATGACGCGATGCCGTTCTCGGGCCTGGCGTTCAAGATCATGAACGACCCGTTCGTGGGCAGCCTGACCTTCACGCGCGTCTATTCGGGCGTGCTCAAGAAGGGCGACACGGTTCAGAACTCGACCAAGGGCAAGAAAGAGCGCATCGGTCGGATGATGATGATGCACTCCAACAACCGCGAAGAAATCGACGAGGCGTTCGCCGGCGACATCATCGCACTGGCCGGTCTGAAGGACACCACTACCGGGGACACGCTCTGCGATCCCAAGGCGCAGGTGGTTCTGGAAACCATGACCTTCCCCGATCCGGTGATCGAGATCGCGGTCGAGCCCAAGACCAAGGGCGACCAGGAAAAGATGTCCGCCGGTCTGGCGCGGCTTGCCGCCGAAGATCCGTCCTTCCGTGTGGAAACCGACATCGAGAGCGGTCAGACCATCATGAAGGGCATGGGCGAACTTCACCTCGACATTCTGGTGGATCGTCTGAAGCGCGAATTCAAGGTCGATGCCAATATCGGCGCGCCGCAGGTGGCCTATCGCGAGACCATCGGTCACGAGGTCGAGCATACCTACACCCACAAGAAACAGTCGGGTGGCTCGGGTCAGTTCGCTGAGGTCAAGATGGTCATCTCGCCGACCGAGGCCGGTGAAGGCTTCAGCTTCGAGAGCCGTATCGTCGGTGGCTCGGTGCCCAAGGAATACATCCCGGGCGTCGAGAAGGGCATCCGCTCCGTCATGGATAGCGGCCCGCTCGCCGGCTTCCCGGTGATCGACTTCAAGGTCGCGCTGATCGACGGCAAGTTCCACGACGTGGACTCGTCGGTGATGGCGTTCGAGATCGCGGGCCGGATGTGCATGCGCGAAGGTCTGCGCAAGGCCGGGGCCAAGCTGCTCGAGCCGATCATGAAGGTCGAGGTGGTCACGCCCGAGGAATATACCGGCAACGTCATCGGCGATCTCACGTCGCGGCGCGGTCAGGTCTCGGGTCAGGAGCCACGCGGCAACGCCATCGCGATCAACGCGAACGTGCCGCTCGCCAACATGTTCGGCTACATCAACACGCTGCGCTCGATGTCCTCGGGCCGCGCGCAGTTCACGATGCAGTTCTCGCATTACGATCCGGTGCCGCAGAACATCTCCGAAGAGATCCAGTCGAAATACGCATAACCCGGGTGGCGGGGTGACCCCGCCCTACCCATCACCGTAGGGTGGGGTTCAACCCCACCATCCGCATAAGAAAAAGAGGAGCCACGACCATGGCAAAGGAAAAGTTTGACCGCACGAAGCCGCATGTGAACATCGGCACGATCGGGCATGTGGACCACGGCAAGACGACGCTGACG
>NZ_JBRJGR010000020.1:0-66036 GCF_053628595.1 Roseovarius sp. MBR-154 | reverse complement strand
GTGACAGGCGGCGCGTGGAGCACGTAGATTGGACCATGGCGGGGGTCGTCCTCTCAAAAGCTGCATGTTTGGCGGTAGCACCCAAAACATACAGCATTTCAGATGGTTACGCTACCTCCGCCGCCTTCTCGTGAATTATCCGGGTTAGACTAATTTAAGCGATTGCGACGGGGATGCGCTCCGGATTCGGCACTAAACCGTGGCGAAAGCTCCTATAGGCGCTCATCCTAAACAGAATACGATTCAACCGCAGCATCTCCTATATACCGCCGCTTAAGGCTGAATCCTGCCGGATGTCTGAGTGGCTAGGGTTGAGAGACATGAACTGTTTTGTCACAAAGGGCGAACGTCGATAGAGGTGGGTCTGGTTTTCGGCTCTGCTGCCTAGACTCTGTAGCGGACGCGCAGGTCGTTTTCGGTTTGCTCTAAACTCCTCCTTCGGGATTTTCCCAATCTCGGTTGCAGTGAGAGGCGGCGATAACCCTGCCGAGTCCGTCAGGTGGAGGGTCGCAGCGGGTGGTGCTGGCACGGGCGGGGGTCCGGACCCTGCCGTCCCAGACCGGGCACAACACCCTCGCTTGCAAAACTTGTTCTCTTTATGCAAAGTACGTTTGCGAATGCGGTCGTCGAGACCATCCTTGCAGCCATGAGGACGTCATCCCCTTGTCTACAATTTCCACTGTCTTGGTCAAATCAAGGGACAAGGCCGTCATACAGGCCGCGTCTCAGGCACTGAGCGAGTTGGACGGCTATCGGCTGATCTTTTGCGCCGATGACGAAGCGGCGAAGAGCAGGCTGGATGAATTGAAGGTGGATCTGATCCTGTATGATTTCGACAAGGGCGATTTCGGGCCGGAGAATGCGCTGCTTCGATCCCGTCTCTCCCATGCCGCTTGCTGGCGTATCGTGATTTGTGACGAAACCGACGTGAGCGCCGGGGCGCAGCTTTGCGAGGATACCGCGTCCTATCTCTATCTGGCGAAACCGCTGCAACACCAGCAGATCCGGATTGTCGTGAAGCGTGCGTTGGAACATGCGGAATTGTCGCGTCGACACCGGATCCTGAGCCGCGAGTTGAAATTGTCGCTGGATGACGAGATCTTCGGCGGCGAAGAGGCCGGATCGGTTCAGGGCGGCGTGTCGCGCTTTGAGCGGCTGGTCTATGCCAGCCCCAAGATGGCCGATCTGGTGGCCGAGGCGAAGGTCGCGGCGACCACGGACATGCCGGTCCTGATCCGTGGGGAAACCGGGACCGGCAAGGAGCTTCTGGCGCGCGCGATCCACTTCAACTCGCATCGCGTGAACTCTCCGATGCACAGTCAGAATTGCGGGGGCGTGTCCGACGATGCCCTCTATTCGGAGCTTTTCGGCCATGTGCGCGGAGCCTTTCCCGGTGCCATCGCCGATCGGCTGGGGCTGTTTCGTGCGGCGGATGGCGGCACTGTCTTTCTGGATGAGGTGTCAGAGGTCTCGCCGCATTTTCAGGTGGCGCTGCTGCGGTTCCTGCAGGAGGGCGAGGTCAAGCCGCTTGGGTCCGACAAGACGTTGCACAGCAATGTCCGGATCATCGCGGCGTCGAACCGCTCGATTGACGAGATGGTGGAGCAGGGCACGTTCCGGCGCGATCTCTATTACCGTCTCAGGGGGTTTCAACTGAACTTGCCGGCGCTGCGGGAGCGGTCCGAGGATATCCCGGTGCTGACGCAGTTCTTTGTGGAGAAATACGCGGGCGTGGTGGGGCGGCGGGTGCTCGGGGTGACCTCGGATGCGCTCAAGCGGCTGGAGAATTACCCGTTTCCCGGCAATGTCCGGGAGCTAGAGAGCGAGGTTCAGCGCATGGTCGCGGTGGCAGAGCAGGGCGGTTATGTCGCCCTGCGGCACCTCTCGGAAAAGATCGCGCGGACGCCGGTTGAAACCACCGGAAACGCGAGTCTCGCGGTTGCCGGGGCGACCCTGAAGGACAAGGTGGAGACCCTCGAAAAGGACGTTCTGATCCAGGCCCTTTCGACCTTTCACTGGAATCAGAGCAAGGTCGCGGATGAACTGGGCCTGTCGCGTGTCGGTCTGGCCAACAAGATCAAACGCTACGGGCTGCGCAAGGTGTGAGACATGCAGGACGACGATCCGGAAAGCAAGATTGTCGGGTTTCCCTATGCCCGGTCCGGCGTGGCGAAGCGCCAAGTCGCCGCGCGCAACCTGGGCCTGACGCCGATGTCCAAGGCGGTTGCCGCTGACGGTCGCGGAGCCAAGGGGCATTGGTGCGCCAATTGCAAGGGCATCTGGTACAGCTATTTTCCGGAAGTGCAGTGCCCGGTCTGCGGGCGGCGCGGGTAAACGCGGCTGGCGCAAACCAACGCCGTAAACCAAGTTGGCACAGCGGCATAAAACTTGATTGTCAGTTTACACTTTGTTTCGAGAATTCACCGGGCCGAGCGCCAGTGTTGATTTGCGCCGTTGTCTTTCACGCGACACAGTCAAGGGGCCAGGCCCGAGCCTTTCTCGCCAACGCCAAGCACCGAACTTGGACCCCGGAGAGGATGTTTGCGGCACGCTCATTGATCTTTGGGAGGAAGAAACATGGCGAACCTATTGTGGCTTCAGGGGGGGGCGTGTTCCGGCAACACCATGTCATTCCTGAATGCCGAGGAACCAAGTGCTTGTGATCTGGTGACCGATTTCGGCATCAACGTGTTGTGGCAGCCGTCGCTCGGGCTCGAACTGGGCGATCAGGTCAAGGCGATCATCGAGAAATGCATATCCGGCGAGATCAAGCTCGATATTTTCGTCTTTGAAGGGTCGGTCATCAACGCGCCCAATGGCACAGGTGAATGGAACAGGTTCTGCGGGCGACCGATGAAGGACTGGGTGACGGCGCTGTGCGATGTCGCAGATTTCGTCGTCGCGATCGGCGATTGTGCGACATATGGCGGCATTCCGGCCACCGCGCCGAACCCGTCCGAGAGCGTCGGCCTGCAGTTTCTCAAGCGGGCCAAGGGCGGCGCGCTGGGCGAGGGGTTTACCGCGAAATCGGGCCTTCCGGTCATCAACATTCCCGGCTGCCCGGCGCATCCCGACTGGGTCACGCAGATCCTTGTCGCGGTCGCCACGGGCCGTGCCGGCGATCTGACGCTGGACGAATTCCACCGTCCCAAGACGTTCTTTTCGTCATTCACCCAGACCGGCTGCACGCGCAACATGCATTTCGCCTACAAGGTCTCGACCACCGCCTTCGGGCAGCGCAAGGGCTGTCTGTTCTATGATCTGGGCTGTCGAGGCCCGATGACCCACAGCCCGTGCAACCGCATCCTGTGGAATCGCCATTCGTCGAAAACCCGCGCGGGCATGCCGTGCCTGGGCTGTACCGAGCCGGAGTTCCCGTTCTTCGATCTCGCCCCCGGGACGGTCTTCAAGACGCAGACCGTGATGGGCGTGCCCAAGGACATGCCCGAGGGCGTGGACAAGAAAGGCTACATCAAGCTGACCGCTGCCGCCAAAGGCGCGGCACCGGCCTGGGCCGAAGAAGACATCTTCGTGGTCTGACCGCGAATTGGGAGAGAGAAACATGTCTACAGCAGTCGAAACACTCGACATTTCGCCGGTCGGCCGCGTCGAGGGCGATCTGGATGTCCGGGTCGATATCGAAAACGGCGTTGTCATCAATGCCTGGACCCATGCGGAGATGTTCCGCGGCTTCGAGGTGATCCTGAAAGACAAGGACCCGCAAGCCGGGCTCGTTGTCACGCCGCGCGCCTGCGGGATCTGCGGCGCGTCACATCTGACCTGCGCGGCCTGGGCGCTCGATACCGCCTGGGGCACGACGGTGCCGCGCAATGCCATTCTGGCGCGCAATCTCGGGCAGATCGTCGAATCCCTGCAATCCTTGCCCCGGCACCATTACGGGCTGTGGATGATCGACTATACCAACGACAACTACGCGATGAGCCCGTTCTACGAGGAAGCGGTCAAGCGCTATTCGCCCTTTACCGGCACATCCTACGAGGCGGGGGTGACGATTTCGGGGCGCCCGGTCGAGATCTACGCGCTTCTGGGTGGTCAGTGGCCGCATTCGTCCTTCATGGTCCCCGGCGGTGTGATGTGTTCGCCCACGCTGACCGACATTACCCGCGCGTGGTCGATCCTGGAACATTTCCGACAGACCTGGATCGAGCGGCTCTGGCTTGGCTGTTCGATGGAACGCTACGAAGAGATCCAGACTCTGGAGCAGTTCGAGGCGTGGCTCGATGAAAGGCCCGAACATGCCAATTCGGATCTCGGTCTGTTCTGGCGGATGTCCAAGGATATCGGGCTCGACAAATACGGCAAGGGGCACGGGAGGTTCACCACCTGGGGGTACCTGCCGCATGAGGACAAGTACCAGCGTCCGACGATTGATGGCCGCGCCGATGCGGTGATCATGAAATCGGGTATCTATGACGGGGCGAGCGACACGTTCAGCCCGATGGACCAGTCCTTCGTGCGCGAGGACACGCAGCATGCCTGGTATGATGAGGGCGGCGCGGTTCACCCCTTCGACCGCACGACCAATCCGATTGCCAAGAATGTCATCGACCCGGCGGGCAAGTATTCCTGGTCGACGGCCGTGTCCCATGCCGAGGCCGGACGGCTGGAGGCCGGGCCGCTGGCGCGCCGTCTGATCGCGGGCAATGACATGGGACAGGAGTTCCAGCACAAGGACGGGCTGGTGCTGGACATGTACCGCAAGATGGGCGGAGCCTCGACCATGCTGCGCCATTTCGCGCGGATGCACGAGCTGTGCATCCTCTACCGCGAGGCCGAGCGCAACCTGCGCGAGTTCAGGCTGAACGACGAGTGGTATATCAAGCCGACCGAAAAGGACGGACAGGGCTGGGGCGCGACCGAGGCCATCCGCGGCGCGCTCTGCCATTGGATCGACGTGCGTGACGGCAAGATCGCCAATTACCAGATCATCGCGCCGACGACCTGGAATGTCGGCCCGCGCACCGCCGAGGGCGCGCGCGGTCCGATCGAGGAGGCGCTGATCGGCACGCCGATCAAGAACAGCGCCGACCCGGTCGAGGTCGGCCATGTCTGCCGATCCTATGACAGTTGCCTTGTGTGCACGGTTCATGCGCATGATGCGAAAACCGGTGATGAACTGGCACGCTTCCGAACGGCCTGATGTTTCACTGTGGTCGGCGGGCTCATGGCCTGTCGACCGTGTGACATGTGGCGATCAGGGAGGAAGCTGAATGCCAGAGGATGCAGACACGTCGCTGAGCGATGCGCAACGCCGGGCCTATCTGGACCGATACGGCCTGACGCCCGCCGAAGCGGGACATGATCTCTTGATCCGGATGATCGAGGACTTGTTCAAGGAGGGCTTGGCCACCCAAGTCGAGCCGTTCCCGGAAACCGACCGCGAATTCGGCGCGCTGCTTGACGAGCTTCGCCCCCTCGGCGCGGATCAGTTGCGCGAGAAGCTGGTGATTTCGGGCTGGCTCTTGCAGCCATATGGCGAGGACCAGATGCGGTGTCAGGAATGCATGTACTACCTTGTGCACAAGCGCTGGTGCGACCTGCCCGAGCTCGACCTTCCGGCAAAGCCGGAATGGTGGTGCCGCCTGTGGCGGATTTGAAGGGAGCGCCGGAATGGATGAGGAACAGATACGCGCGACAATAGCCGGGATGCTCGCCACCGGTCTTGAAACCGAGGTCTGGCCGCGCGCCGAGACCAGCGAGACGGTCAACGCCATCGTGGCGCGCCTGCGGGTGGAAGCCGGCGACGATCTGGAAAAGAAGCTGGTGATCGCCGGGTTCACCGACCACACGGTCGAGGCCGAGGAGATCGAACAGCCGTGTGAGACCTGCATGTATTACAAGGTTCATGCAAAGTTCTGCGATTTGCCGGAACTGATGCTGCCGGTCGAGCCGGAGTGGTCCTGTCGCCTGTGGCGGATCTGATGCCGCCCGATATCGTGGTGATCGGCTGTGGCAATCCGAACCGGAGCGATGACGGTGTCGGCCCCCACCTGATCGCGCGACTGCGCGCGGGGGGCGTGCCCGCGCTTACCCGGATCTTCGATGGCGGCACGGATGGCATGTCGGTCATGTATAGTGCGCGGGGGGCCACACATCTCGTCATCGTCGATGCGCGTGTCCCCGAGGGCAATCCCGGTGCGATCTTCGAAGTGCCGGGCGAGGTGCTGGAGGCGCGGCCGAACCGGAGCCTGAACCTGCATGATTTCCGATGGGATCATGCGCTTTTTGCCGGGCGCCGCATTTATGGCGAGGATTTTCCAATGAATGTTTCGGTGTTTCTGGTTGAGGCCGCGACGCTCGAGCTAGGTCTGGGCCTGAGCGAGGCTGTGTCGCGCGCGGCGGAGACGGTCGAGACGCGGATCCGCAACCTGATCAACGGTTGGACCGGCGCATGACCATCATCGCCGTGAAGGAAGGTGCGATCTATCTGCCCCGCGCGGTGGTCGACACATATTTCAGCGGCATAGACGCGGTCATCGTTCTGATCCGCGACGGAGAGTTGATGGTGGTTCCGGTGCATCAGGCCAGCGCTGGTGGCTGTCTGCTCAAGGTCCGAAACGCCGCTGGGGACAGGGTGGTGCAGGCCCGCGACGTGTTTCAGGACCGCGACCTTCTGGACTTTGCGACCGATGCGTTGGCGGCCGGGTGGCGAACCGACAAGGGTGCCCTGTGCGCGGCGCTGCCATCCGGGGTTAATCTAGATTAATGCAAACAAAGTTTGCATAAGATCAAGATTGTTGACAGGTTTCGCGTTGCCTGTACTCTTGAGCGAGGGAAATCGACCAATGATCGATTCGAGGGAGGATTGACGTGACCCGTGACAATCGCGCGCAACAGCAGGTTCAGGCGGCCCTGAAGGCCGTAGCGACGGCTGCGGCGAGTGAGGCCGAAAAGGCCGAGATGCTGATGGAAATCGCGATGGGCTTGCAGCAGAAGCCCGAGCGCGCCGAAGACATCCATGCCGCGGTCGATCTTTACGAGCGTGCGATTGATCTCGCGCCCGAGGGTGAGGTTCTGGGCATCGCCCGCATCCGCGCGCGACTGGCCACTGCCTTGATGACGGTCCCGGCCGAGGACGCGACGCTGTTGAGGCGGGCAAGGACGGAAATCGAGGTCGCCTTGGCGACGCTGACCGCCGAAGGGTCTGACGCCGAAGTGGCCGAGGCCGAAATGAATCTCGGCCTGATCTGCCAGACGCTCGCGGGGATGCGCCTTTTGCCGATCCAGCCTGCGATCAGCGCCTATCAACGCTCGGCGCGGACCTTCGACAAGGTCGGCTACCCCAAGGAATTTGCGATCCTGCAGAACAATCTGGCCACCGCCTTTCTTTCGGTGCCGTTCACTGATCAGACCGGCAAGATGCGCGAGGCGCTGGCGGTGCAGGCCTTTGAGGAGGCGTTGACCGTGGTCAACCTGATCGACCATCCGAGCGAATACGCGATGCTGCAAAACAATCTCGGCAACGCGCTGCAATACGTGTCCTCGTCGCATCGGTTGGAGAACGGATACCGCGCGCTCGAGGCCTATGACGAGGCGCTCAAGGTGCGCACCCTGCGCGACATGCCGGAAGAATACGCCAACACCATCGCCAACAAGGCCAACTGCCTGTCCAACCTGCCGGATGATCCGTCCAATCCCGACGGCGGCAATTTTGCCAACCTGACCGAGGCGGTGCGGTTGCTGGAAGAGGCGCGGGGCGTGTTCACGACACGCGGTGCTCATGAAAAGGCGCGGGCGGTGACCGATGCCATTGCCGAACTGACGGCGGCCCTCGGCCCGTCGACAATCCTCGAACGGAGCGGACTGCAATGAGAAATGGAGAATTCAGGTGATCGGATTGATCGTGATCATGGCCCTTGTGCTGGGCCTTCTGGCCGCACTCGGGGCCGGAGCGTTGTCGGGGCTGCGCATCGGCAAGGCGGCGCTTGGCGCTGAACTGGCCGCGTATATGGGCGCGCTCTATGGCGCGCTGGCGGGCAGTGTCGCGGTCGTCGTGACGACACTTATTCTTGTGCTGGTCTAGAGGAGGGGGTGCCATGCTGGAAATGGTCATGAATTCCGCCAAGCAGTTCTTTGCGGGCAAGCTGTTCAAGGACAACAAGGCGGCGATGCGGCAGCTTGTAATCGCGGCGGGGCTGGGAGTTGTCGCCGGGGTTCTGGTCGGGCTGGTGGCGCCGGTCTGGGTCGGTGCGATTGTAGCAGGTGCGGTCAGCGGGGCCGCTCTGCCGGTCCTCTACAAAGACCTGAAATACGCCTGACCGATGACCGACGTCTCGCCCCATGACGCGCAAAGGCCGACGCTTGATCGTCTGATCGCCGAGTTGACCGCGCTCGAGATGCTGGCGGAGGGCTGGGACGAGGCGGCGCGAAACGGGGCACGCGCGCGGGCCGTGGCGGTTGACGCCCTCAACAAAGAGGCGTTCCGCCGCCTGATCCGCGCGCTCAAGGATCAGCCCGGTTTTGGTGCGGCCCTCCGGGATGCGGCCCGCGACGAGGTGGTCTATGCGGTGCTGCGCCGACACGGTATTCTGCGCCCATCACTTTATGAGCGGGTCGAGGTGGCGCTTGCGAGCGTGCGCCCCGGTCTTGCCAGCCATGGCGGCGATGCCGAGGTTGTCTCGGTCGAGGGCAACCGGGCGGAAATCAGGTTCCTCGGGGCCTGCGATGGCTGCCCGGCGTCGCAGCTGACCTTTTATGCCGGGGTCAAGAAGGCGATCCAGGATCAAGTGCCCGAAATCACCGAGGTGAAACAGGCCAAGGGGCTGGGCGGTGGCGGCTCTGACACGGTGCAGTTCACCTCGCCCTTCGCCAGATACGCCGAGACGGAATGGATCACCGCGCTGCCGCTGGCGGATCTGGCCGAGGGCGAGACCCGGTTCGTCGAGATCGCGGATCAATCCGTCATCCTGACCCGGTTTGCCAACAAGGTGAGTTGTTTCCGCAATGCCTGCGCCCATATGGCGCTGGAAATGACGCAAGGCGAGATCCTCGACACGATCCTGACCTGTCCGCATCACGGCTTTCGCTACGCGCTGGAAAGCGGCGAGTGCCTGACCGCCCCCGAAGTGCAGTTGCAGCCCCACGCGGTGCGGGTCAAGGGCCCGAATATCGAAGTCAGGCTGATCGCATGAGGGTCTCGCTGTCGCATTCGTTCAGCCCCCGAAAGGCACCGGGCACGGTCATCCCCGGGGCACCCTTGTTGCAGGAACAGGGCGCGCGGGTCATTCTGGGCAGCGATGGCGGCTCCCTCGTTCAGGCGATCACACCGGCCCGGCATCTGATGTTCGGGCCGCGCGGGGTGTGCCTGCATCCCGATGGCTCGCTCTGGGTCAGCGATACCGGGCATCACCGTGTGCTGGGATGGAAGACCGTGCCGACCGTGGATGACACACCGGCCGATATCCTTCTCGGCCAGCCCGAATTCGGCCGTGAGGGCCGCAATGCCAAGGGGGCCGTCGCGGCCAACACGCTGAATGTCCCGACTGGCATCTGTGCCTTTCGCGGCGGGCTGGCGGTGGCTGATCCCTGGAACCATCGGGTGCTGATCTGGCGCGAGACGCCAACCGGCCCGGATCATGGCGCGGATATCGTTCTGGGCCAGCCCGATGCGGAAAGCGCGCTGGCGAATGCGGGGCTCGCGCAGGCGCGGGCGGACAGCCTGCATTGGCCGTATGGTGTGTCGGCGGATGGTGACCGGCTGATCGTCTGCGACACCGGGAACCGCCGTGCTCTGGTCTGGGAGGATCCGCACACCACCGGACAACCGGCGGATCTGGTTCTAGGGCAGCGCGACTTTGCCTGCCGCGACGAGAACGCGGGCGAGGCGGTCTCGGATGTCTCAATGCGCTGGCCGCATATGGCGCTGGTCTGGCAGGGCGGGTTGGCCATGGCGGATGCCGGCAACAACCGTGTGATGATCTGGGAGAGGTTTCCGCAGCGGAATGGCGCGCCCTGTCAACGGGTACTGGGGCAGTCCGACATGACCGCTTGCGATCACAACGTGGCGGCCTATTACCCGAGCGCGCAGGCGATGAACATGCCTTATGCGCTGGCGGTTCTGGGCGCGCGGCTGGTGGTTGCGGACACGGCCAATTCCCGGCTCGTGGGATTCGGGGAAACGCCGATGGCGGGGCAGGCCGACCGGCTGAGCGCGCAACCGGATTTCGCCACCAAGGGCGACAATCGCTGGGGCATCTCCGGGCGCGATACGCTGTGCTGGCCCTATGGTCTGTCGGCACGCGGGTCGACGCTGGCCATCGCCGACAGCGGCAACAACCGCGTTCTGATCTGGGAGGCGGCGCTGTGACCGGCGCGCGCATCACCGTGTGCGGACAGGTGCAGGGCGTGGGCTTTCGTCCCACCGTCTGGCGGCTTGCGCAGGAGATGGGTCTGACCGGCGATGTGATGAACACCGGTGAAGGCGTCGTCATCCGGCTCTGGGGCGAGGGGGTTGCGACATTTCCCGACAGGCTGCACGGTGCGTTGCCGCCGCTGGCGCGTATCGAACGGCTGGATGTGGCGCCGCTGAGCGATCCGGCCCCTTGCAGTTTCGAGATCACCGCCTCGCAGGGTGGCGCGGGGCGGGTCAGTGTCACGCCGGATGCCGCGACCTGCGCCGAATGTCTTGCGGAGATCCGCGATCCGTTCGCGCGGCGCTATCGCTACCCTTTCGCCAATTGCACCGATTGCGGGCCGCGCTTTTCCATCGTGAGGGCGGCCCCCTATGACCGCGACAAGACGACGATGGCGCCGTTTGACATGTGTGTGCCCTGTGCTGCCGAATATGCCGATCCGGCCGACCGCCGGTTTCATGCGCAGCCCATCGCCTGCGGCCGTTGCGGGCCGACTGTCTGGATCGAGAAACTCGGGCCGGGGGCCGTCAACCTCGAAGCGTTTTCCATGCTCGATGATGTGGATGCCACCGGTGGCATGATCATGAATGGGCATATCGTAGCGATCCGGGGGCTGGGCGGCGTGCATCTGGCCTGCGATGCGACCAATGCCCGGGCCGTGGCCGAGTTGCGCAGGCGCAAGGCGCGCGCGGGCAAGGCCTTTGCGCTGATGGTGCGCGATCTCGACGT
Source organism: Roseovarius sp. MBR-154 (assembly GCF_053628595.1). Classification (NCBI taxonomy): domain Bacteria; kingdom Pseudomonadati; phylum Pseudomonadota; class Alphaproteobacteria; order Rhodobacterales; family Roseobacteraceae; genus Roseovarius; species Roseovarius sp. MBR-154. The sequence goes on along the minus strand of NZ_JBRJGR010000020.1, from coordinate 54,934 downwards.
GCTGCGCGCCTATTGCGAGGTGTCGGATGTCGAGGCAGACATGCTGTCCGGCCCGCAAGCGCCCATCGTTCTGCTGAAGGCGCGACCCAACAACCTGCCCGAGGGGATCGCGCCGGGGCTGGACCGTCTGGGCGTGATGCTGCCCTATACGCCGTTCTATCACATGATCCTGCGGCGCATCGGACGTCCGGTGATCATGACCAGCGGCAATCCCTCCGGACAGCCGCAATGCATCGACAACCATGACACCCGCATGCGGCTTGCCGGAATCGCGGATTTTGCCTGCCTGCATGACCGCGATATCGCCAACCGGATCGATGATAGTGTCATCCGCGTCGATCTGGGACGGGCGCGGGTGCTGCGGCGGGCGCGGGGCTATGCGCCGCGAGCGCTCGAACTGCCCGAAGGGTTTGCCACAGCACCGGACGTTCTGGCGCTCGGGGCGGACCAGAAGAACACGTTTTGCCTGATCAAGGACGGGCGCGCGATCATGTCGCAGCATATGGGCGATCTGGAAGACATGGCGACACATGCGGACGTGGCGCGCAATCTCGATCTTTACGCCGCGCTCTTTGATCATGCGCCGGGCGTGATCGCCGTCGACCGGCACCCCGAATATCTCTCGACGCAGCGCGGGTACGGGATGGTGGGTAGCCGTCCGGTGATCGAGGTGCAGCATCACCACGCGCATATTACCGCCTGCCTGGCCGAGAACCGGCGTCCACTCGGGGCCGCGCCGGTGCTCGGGATCGCGCTTGACGGGACGGGCATGGGCGATGACGGCACGATCTGGGGCGGCGAATTCCTGATCTGCGACTATCGCGGATACCGCCGGTCGGGCTGTCTCAAGCCTGTGGCCTTGCCCGGCGGGGCGGCGGCCGTGCGCGATCCGTGGCGCAATGCCTATGCGCATCTGATGGCCGAGATGGGCTGGGCGGAGTTTGCGGTGAACTTTGCCGAGCTGCCGCTGTTCGACCGCATGCAGGCGCTGCCGCGTGACACGCTCGACGCGATGATCCGGTCGGGCACCAATGCGCCCTTGGCCTCGTCCTGCGGGCGGTTGTTCGATGCGGCGGCGGCGATTGCGGGCCTGGCCTGGGACCGGCAGGGTTACGAGGGCGAGGCGGCGATGCGGTTCGAGGCCGCGCTTGATCCCGCCGCGCTGAATGAGCCGGATGATCTGGCCTATCCTTTCTCGATCCCGCTGATCGGGGGCAGGGGCCTGCCCTATATCGAACCGCTGGCGGTCTGGCGGGCGATGCTGGGGGATCTGGTCTTGCGGACCCCGGTCGGCACGATGTCGGCGCGGTTCCATCGCGGGCTGGCGCGAGCGGTCGTCGACATGGCGCGGCGGCTGACCGCAGACACGGCCATCGACACGGTCGCCCTGTCGGGGGGCTGCTTTCAGAACGCGACGCTGTTCGGGCTGGTCCATGAGGGGCTGGAGAAGGCCGGGCTGACGGTCCTGAGCCATGCCGACTATCCGGCGAATGACGGCGGCATTTCACTGGGGCAGGCTGTCATTGCCCTGGCAACCACGCAAGCGGAGGACGTATCATGTGCCTAGGCATACCAGGACAGATCACCGAAATATCGGACCCGGCGCGCAAGCTGGCACGGGTTGATATCTCGGGTGTGACGCGCGAGGTCAATGTCGCCTGTATCGTGGGGGACGGCCCGCTGGAGGATTTGATCGGAGCCTGGGCGCTGATCCATGTCGGCTTTGCGATGAGCCGGATCAACGAGAAGGAAGCGGCGCTGACGCTTGAGGTTCTGCGCGAACTGGGCGAGGCACAGGAAGAGATCGAGGCGATGCGGGCCAGTGCGGCCATGCTGTCGGCGGCGTCATGAGATACGCGGACGAATTCCGTGATCCGGTGGCCGCGAAGGGCGTGTTGGCCGCGATCGGGCGGGTGATCGACGAGATCGGCGCGACCCGGGACAAGCCGGTCCATATCATGGAAATCTGCGGCGGGCACACGCATGCGATCTTTCGCTACGGGCTCGACAAGCTGACGCCGCCGGGGCTGGAATTCATCCACGGGCCGGGCTGTCCGGTTTGCGTGCTGCCGATGAGCCGGGTCGATGACTGCGTCGCAATCGCCGAGGACCCCAAGGTGATCTTTACCACCTTTGGCGATGCGATGCGCGTTCCGGGCACCCGCAAATCGCTGCTCCAGGCCAAGGCGGATGGGGCGGATATCCGCATGGTCTATTCGCCGCTCGACGCGCTGGAGCTGGCGCGCCGCAACCCGGAGCGCGAGGTGGTGTTCTTCGGTCTCGGCTTCGAGACGACCACGCCTGCGACCGCCCTGACGATCCTGCAAGCCGATGCCGAGGGGTTGACGAATTTCACGATCTTCTGCAACCACATCACGGTGCCGCCGCCGATCAAGGCGCTCTTGGACGATCCGCATATGGTGCTGGACGGGTTTGTCGGCCCGGGCCATGTGTCGATGGTGATCGGCATCCGGCCCTATGACTTCATTGCGCGCGATTATGGCAAGCCGATTGTCGTTGCGGGGTTCGAGCCGCTCGATCTGTTGCAATCGGTGCTGATGGTGCTGGAACAGATCCGCGACGGGCGCGCCGAGGTGGAAAACCAATATGCGCGGATCGTGCCGGATGAGGGCAACCCGGTCTCGATCGCGGCTTGCGCCAAGGTTTACGAGCCGCGCCCGAGTTTCGAATGGCGCGGTCTGGGCGAAATCGACGCCAGCGGGTTGCGCATCCGCGACCGCTACCGCGCCTACGATGCCGAGATCAGGTTCAATATCGGGTATGGCCGCAACACCTCTGTCACCGAGGAGCAGGCGGGCTGTGCCTGCGGCGATGTCATGACCGGGCGGATCAAGCCCCATGCCTGCCCGCAATTCGGCACGGGCTGCACGCCTGAGATGCCGCTTGGCGCGCTGATGGTCAGTTCGGAAGGGGCCTGTGCCGCCTATTACCAGTATGGCGGCCTTGATCTGGAGCCGGTCGAATGAACCGGATGAGCCGCCAGCCCAGACGTGTCGTCGCCGATAAGGTGACGATGGCGCATGGTGGCGGTGGCAAGGCGATGCGCGACCTGATCGAGGATGTCTTCACCTCCGTGTTCCGTCCATCGGGCATGGAGGATCAGGCCCGGCTGAGCGACGCGGCCCTTGCCGCTCCCGGGGCCCGGCTTGCCTTTACGACAGATGCCTTCGTGGTGTCGCCGATGGAGTTTCCCGGCGGGGATATCGGCAAGATCGCGGTCTGTGGCACGGTGAACGATCTGGCGGTCGGCGGTGCCCGGCCACTTTGGCTGTCCGCGGCCTTCATCATCGAGGAAGGTGTCGAGATCGTGACGCTGCGCCGGATCGCCGCCTCGATGCAGGCCGCAGCGGAGTTGGCGGGCGTGCGCATCGTGACCGGCGATACCAAGGTCGTCGGCAAGGGTTCGGGCGACGGGGTGTTCATCACCACATCGGGGATCGGTGTGATCCCGGCGGGATGCGAGCTTTGGGCCGAAAACGTGCAGCCCGGCGATGTCGCCATTGTCAATGGCGTGCTCGGGGATCATGGCGCGGCGATCCTGGCGGCACGGGGGGACATGGCGCTCAGCACCGAAATCCCGTCGGACTGTCAGCCGCTCAATCATCTGATGGAGGCGGTGCTGTCGGCCGCGCCCGGCACGCGGGTGGCGCGGGACGCCACGCGCGGCGGGCTGGCCTCGGCCCTCAACGAGATCGCCGATGCGGCCGGTGTCGGCATCGAGATCAGCGAGGAGGTGCTGCCCCTGCGCACCGAGGTCAAGGGGGTCTGCGAGATCCTCGGGCTCGACCCGCTTTACCTTGCCAACGAGGGCACATTGGTGATCTTCGTGCCCGAGGATCAGGCCGATGCCGCGCTTGCGGCGATGCGCGCCAATGACGCGGGCCGTGCGGCGGTGATCATTGGCAAGGCCACTGCCCAACATCCCCGAACCGTGGTGATGAAGACCGTCTTTGGCGGGCTGCGCATTGTCGACATGCTGGTCGGCGAGCAGCTTCCGAGGATCTGCTGAATGAAACAAACCAACCAAGGGAGACCCCAATGAACAGATTTCACACAGGCGGCATCGCCGCCCTCATGGCCGTCGCACCGGTGGCCGCGATGGCCCATACCGGCACCGGTGAGACACTCGCCGCGATGCACGGGTTTCTGCACCCGTTGAGCGGGGTCGATCACATCCTTGCCATGGTCGCAGTCGGCGTCTTTGCCGCGCAGTTGGGTGGTCGGTCGCTCTGGGCGGTGCCGATGGCCTTTGTCCTTGCGATGCTCGCGGGCGGTGCGCTGGGCTATTTCGGCGCGGTCCTTCCGATGGTCGAGCCGGGCATCGCCCTGTCGGTGATCGTGATGGGCGTCGCCGTGGCGGCGGGGCTGAGGCTGCCGGTGGCCCCGGCGATGGCGCTGGTTGCCATGTTCGCGGTGTTTCATGGCCACGCCCATGGGGCTGAAGGCGCGGGCGCGGGATCGTTCGCAGGATATGCCGCAGGCTTTGTGGCGGCGACCGTGCTGTTGCACGCGGCGGGCATCGGGCTGAGCCTGCTGCTCGACCGGCTGGACGGGTCCGCCGCGCTCAATTCCAAACGCCTTGTGGGCAGCGCCGGGGCGTTGGCCGGGGCCGCGATCCTGATCGGATGAGGCGCTGCGCGGGCAGGGGCGATCCTGCCCGCGTGCGGATCATCGAACAAAGAGAGCACGCGCATGCACGAACTCGGTCTGGCGCGCAGTATCGCCGCCATCGCAGAGGAAAACGCGCATGGCCGCAGGATCAGGGAGGTCCGCGTGGCCATCGGCCCGCTGGCCTGTGTCGAGCGTGGCGCGCTGGCCTTTTGCTGGGAACTGGTGACGGAGAAAACTGCGGTCGCGGGCGTGTCTCTGGGCTTTCTCGAGGCCGAGCGCGACACATTCGTGGTGCGTGAAATAGAATTCATGGAGGACAGCTGATGTGCGGCATATGCGGGTGCGCCGATCCGGCGAACGAGGTTTCGATGACCGATCCGGAAACCGGGCAGAAGACACTGCTCAGACATGATCATGACCATGATCACGCACATGAGCCCCACCACGGTCACGATGAACCGCATGTGCATGGGCCCGGCGGCGAGGTCATCTCGCTGGAAACGGCGATCCTGGGAAAGAACAACGAGATCGCTACGCGCAATCGTGGTTGGTTCGAGGGGCGCGGCGTGATTGCCCTCAATCTTGTGTCCTCGCCGGGCTCTGGCAAGACGACGCTGCTGGAGGAGACGGTCCGGCGCATGAAGGACATGGCCGAGATCGTCGTCATCGAGGGCGATCAGATGACATCAAATGATGCGGAGCGGATCCGGGCGGCCGGGGCCCGCGCGATACAGATCAACACCGGGGCCGGATGCCACCTCGAGGCGGACATGATCGCCTCGGCGGTGAAATCGCTCGATCCCTCGGCCGGCTCCATCCTGATGATCGAGAATGTGGGAAACCTGGTCTGCCCGGCGATGTTCGATCTGGGAGAAAAGATGAAGATCGCGGTGATCTCGACCACCGAGGGCGAGGACAAGCCGTCGAAGTATCCGCATATGTTCCGCGCCGTGGACTGGGTCGTGATCAACAAGATGGACCTCGCGCCCCATGTAGATTTCGACGAAGCGGCCTGTCGACGGAACATCCTCGAGGTCAATCCGACGGCGGAGATCTTCTGTCTGTCCGCGCGAACCGGCGATGGTATGCAGGCCTGGTGCGACAGCCTGGCTGATCTGAGAGTTTGATGCGCATGGATTGAAATGCGCCCGGGTGTGACGCTCAGATCCGGGGCTGCGCAGCTTGCACCCGGGACCGAGCAGAAGGCACTTGAACCGAGCCTGCGGATCGTTCTTCTGAGGACCGTGCGTCAGTTTTGAGATGACTTTCCGGGAATCTCGGCTATCGTCTCTCGAAATATTATGCTGTTTTGGAGAATGCGCTTGTTCAGAACTGTTTTATTTTCGTTGATTGCCGCAACTTCAGCAAATCCCACGCTTTCACAGGACGCCGCGCCACGACCGGCGGTCGTTGCCGTTGCGGCTGCGACGCGCGACCTTGCGGAAACGTCAGATTTCAACGGTCGTCTGGACGCCAATCGGCGGGTGGCGCTTGTCGCTCGTGTTTCCGGCATGATCGAGGAGATCGGCTTTGCGCCCGGTGCCAGGGTGAGCCAGGATCAGTCGCTCTTTGTGATTGAGAGCGATCTTTACGAGGCGGCGGCGCGCGAGGCCGAGGGTGCGCTCGGCGCTGCGCGGGCGCAGCGCGATCTGGCGCGCATCGAACGGGATCGTCAGCGTGAACTCGTCGCGCGCGAGACGGGCGCGCAGGCGAAGCTCGATCAGGCCGAGGCGGCGCTTGCCACGGCCGAGGCGGATGTGCTGCGGCTCGAAGCGTCGCTCGACCGGGCGCGCACCAACCTGTCCTACACGGAAATCAAGGCGCCGTTTGCGGGCCGCATCGGCGACAGTGCGGTGGACGAAGGCGGGCTTGTCGGGCCGGAGGCAGGCGCGCTGGCGACGCTGGTGCAGCTTGACCCGATCCATGCCGAATTCGCGGTCCCGACCGCAGTGTTGCGGGATTTCCTCGAACGGGTCGAACGTGGCGAGGTCTCGAAAGGGGCCGCGGTCAGCCTGACGCTGGCCAATGGCACCGTCTATGACGCGCCGGGCGATGTCGATTTCGTGGACAGCCGGGTCAATTCAGGCACCGACAGCGTGACGTTGCGGGCGCGGTTTGCCAACCCTGAAGGGCGTTTGCTGGACGGCGAACTGGTGCGCGTGACGCTCACCTCGGACACGCCCGAGGGCGAATTGACGATCCCGGCGCAGGCGGTGCAGCGTGACATTCAGGGGGCGTTTGTGCTGGTGGTGGGCGAAGGCGAGGTGGCCGAGCAACGCCGCGTCACCGTGCGCCGCAATGCGCAAGGCTATGCCGTCATCGCCGAGGGGTTGAGCGAGGGCGAGCGCGTGATTACCGAGGGCGTGAACAAGGTTCGCCCCGGCAGCGCGGTCGATGTCGCCGCACCCGAGGGCTGATCCATGCTGGCAGATACCTTTATCAAGCGCCCCCGCTTTGCCGGGGTGATTTCCATTGTCCTTTTCCTCGCCGGGTTCATCGCGCTGACCAAGATGCCGGTGGAGCAGTTCCCCGATATCGTGCCGCCGCAGGTCTCGGTTACGGCAAGCTATCCCGGTGCGGGGTCGGAGGTGGTCGAGCAGACGGTCGCACAGGTGATCGAGGATCAGGTCGTGGGCGTTGACGACATGATCTACATGTCGTCAACGTCTGGCGCGGATGGCACCTATATCCTCAGTATCAGCTTCGAGGTGGGCACCGATCCCGATATTGCCACGGTAAACGTGCAGAACCGGGTGTCGCTGGCCGAGCCGCTCTTGCCGTCGGAGGTGCGCCAGACCGGCGTGCGCGTGGCCAAGAAATCGTCTTCGCTGCTGATGGGCATCGCACTTTACGCCGAGAGTGACGCGCTTGAGGGCAGTGACCTCACGAACTATGCACGGCTCAACATCATGGACCGGCTCAAGCGGGTCGAGGGTGTCGGCGATGCCTCGATGTTCGGGGCCAATGAGTTTGCGATGCGCGTCAATCTGGACGTGGACCGGCTCGCAGCGCTGAACCTCACGCCCGCCGATGTCAGCGCGGCCCTGCGCAGCCAGAACCTTCAGGCCGCGATCGGTCGGGTGGGCGGACAGCCGGTGACCGAGGATCCGGGGTTGCAGCTCAACCTCTCGACCAAGGGGCGGCTGTCGAGCCCTGAAGAATTCGGCGCGATTATCCTGCGCGCGGGCAGCGACGGCAGCGTCGTGCGGGTGCGCGACGTCGCCGAGGTGACACTGGGCGAGAAGAACTCCGATGTCGTGACCAGTTTTGATGGTAAGCCCGCGACGCTGATCGGCCTCTATCTTGCGCCTGGTGGCAATGCCATCGCCGCCGCCGACGCCGCCAAGGCGAAGATGGACGATGTCGCGGCAGGTTTCCCCGAGGGCATGGCCTATGACATCGTCTCGGACAGTTCCATCTTCGTCAAGGAAAGCATCCACGAGGTGCAAAAGACCCTGATCGAGGCGTTCGTCCTCGTGGTGATTGTGGTGTTCATCTTCTTGGGTTCGCTGCGTGCCACGCTGGTGCCGCTGATTGCCGTGCCGGTGGCGCTGGTCGGCAGTTTCGCGGTGATGCAGGCGATGGGATTTTCGCTCAATACCGTGTCGCTGCTGGCGATGGTGTTGGCCATCGGGATCGTGGTCGACGATCCCATTGTTGTGGTCGAGGCGGTCGAGGCCAAGATGGAGGAAAACCCCGGCATGTCGCCCGCCGAGGCCTCTTCGGCGGCGATGTCCGAGATCACCGGCGCGATTGTCGCGACGACGCTGGTGTTGCTGTCGGTCTTTGTGCCGGTGGCGTTCATTCCGGGCATATCCGGACAATTGTTCCAGCAATTCGCGGTCGCCGTTTCGGTGTCGATGGTGATCTCGGCGATCAACGCGTTGACCCTGTCGCCTGCGCTCTGCGCGATCCTGCTCAAGCCGCATCACGGGCCGAAAAAGGGGATAATGAGGCGGATTTCACGCAGCATCGACAGCGCGCGCGACGGCTATGCGCGCGTCGCCGGGTCCATCGCGCGGCGCGCGGTGTTGGGGCTGGCGCTGCTGATCGGGGCCATTGCCCTCACCGGCGGGCTGTTCAAGGCGGTGCCGACCGGGTTCCTGCCGTCCGAGGATCAGGGCTCGTTCATCGTCGAGACGCGCCTGCCAGAGGCGGCTTCGGTCAACCGCACCATCGCGGCACAGCGCGAAGTGGAGGAAATTCTGTCCGGGCTGCCGGGTGTGGAAAGCGTGGTCTCGGTCATGGGCTATTCGATGCTCGACGGGATCACCAAGTCGAACGTCGCCTTTTCGCTGGTTTCGATGGAGGAGTTCGCCGAGCGGACCACGGAGGAAACCAGCGTCTTCAATGCCATAGATCAGGCCATCCGGCAGGGCGCGGCGATCCGGTCGGCGCAGGTGATCGCCTTCAACCTGCCACCCATTGCCGGGCTTGGCACCGGCTCGGGTTTTGAGATGCAACTGCTCGACACCCAAGGGCGCACACCGCAGGAACTGGCCGAAACCGCGCGGGGGCTTTCCTTTGCCGCCAATGGCAATCCAACGCTGTCGGGGGTCTACAGCACGTTCTCGGCCAACAGCCCGCAGCTTTTCCTCGAGATTGACCGCGAGCGGCTCTATGCGCTGGGCATTCCCGTGTCGGACGTGTTTGCCGCGCTGCAACCGACGCTCGGCTCCGCCTATATCAACGATTTCAACCTGTTCGGCCGCTCGTGGCAGGTGCGGATGAGTGCCGCGCCCGAATATCGTGACGCCGTGGACGATATCGCGCGCATTCAGGTGCGCAGCGCGTCCGGAGAGATGGTGCCGATCGGTGCCTTTGCGCGGGCCGACTATATCACCGGGCCGATGTCGCTCTCGCGCTACAACAATCAGCGCGCGGCCAAGATCAGCGGCACCCCCGCGCCGGGCCTCTCCTCGGGGGCGGCACTGGCGGCGATGGAAGAGGTGGCTGAGGCCAATCTGCCGCCGGGCTTTGATTACGAATGGACCGGCACCGCGTTGCAGGAAAAGCAGGCGGCGGGGCAGACGACGATGATCCTCGTGCTGGCGATGCTCTTTGCCTATCTCTTCCTCGTGGCTCTTTACGAGAGCTGGACGATTCCGGTGCCGGTAATGCTGTCGGTGGTGTTCGGCGTGGCGGGCGCGATCGCGGCGCTGCTCTTGGCGGGGCTGCCCTTCAACATCTATGCACAGATCGGGTTGGTGGTGCTGCTGGCGCTGGCGGCCAAGAATGCCATCCTGATCGTGGAATTCGCCAAGGCGCGGCGCGAGGCCGGTGAGACCATTCTCGATGCCGCCGTGCAGGGCGCGGGCGCGCGGTTTCGCGCGGTGATGATGACATCGTTTGCCTTTATCGCGGGCCTTATCCCGCTGGTCACCGCCGAAGGCGCCTCGATGCTGTCGCGCCGCGCCGTGGGCACGGGCGTGGCTGGCGGTATGCTGGCGGCGGCACTGGTGGGTATCTTCGTGATCCCGGCGCTTTACGTGATATTCCAATCCCTGCGGGAACGCTTGAAAGGGCAAAAATCCACCGAAGCGGAAACCTGACCGGTGGGCCTGCGCGCGGTCCTGCCCGCCTATCGCCGCGCCCTGTCTGACGCGCTGCTGTTCACGGCGCTGCATCTGAGCGTGCGGTTGGCGGTCTCGGTTCTGGTGCTGCCGCTGGCCGGAATGATCCTTGGGCTGGCGCTGCACTGGTCGGGTGATCCGGCGCTGACCGATCAGGACATCGCGGGCTTTGTCTTGTCGCCTCTGGGGGCGATTGGCGTATTGGCCGTGGCGGGGGTGCTGATTGTCGCGGCGGTGCTCGACCTTGCCTTGATGACGGCGGCGCTGCGGCAGCCGGTGACAGGGGTTCGGCCCGCGCTTGCTGCGGCCTGGCGACTGGTACTGCCCCGGCTTGGGGCGGTGTTTGGTTTTGCCTTGCGGCTGGTGCTGCGGGTGGCGCTGCTGGCCGTGCCGTTTCTGGTGATGGGCGCGGCGGTGGCGGCGCTCACGCTGCGGGCGCATGACATCAACTATTACCTGACCTATTGGCCGCCGGAGTTTCTGCTGGCTGCGGGGGTGATCGGCATCCTCGTCCTGATCATGGCAGGGCTGCTGATCTGGCGGCTCTCAGGCTGGGCGCTCGCCCTGCATCTGCGGCTGATCGACGGGGTGCCGTCGCGCGACTGCTTTGCCCAGAGCGAGGCGCATCTGGGCACGCGGCGTGGCACGGTGATCCGGCGCATCCTTGGCTGGCTTGCGCTGCGTCTGGCGCTTGCCGCCGGGGTCGCGGCGCTGATCGGCGTGTTCGGGTCGGGCGCGCAGGCACTGGCGCTGCCAAGCCTCACTGGGGTTGTGCTGGCCGCGCTTCTGACGCTCGCGCTCTGGTCGCTGGCCAATGCGGTTCTGGCGGCGGTGTCCAATGGCGCGCTGGCAGTGCTGTTGGACGACCTGCATCGCAGCGTGGCGCCCAAGGTTCTGGCGCCGCAGCAGGACAGCGCGCCGGTCGGCGCTGCGCAGGTTCTGGCCGGGCTTGCCATCGCGGCGGGCGTGGCGGGTTTGGGCGCGGTTACGGTTCTGGGTGATCTGGCGGGGCGTCTTGCGGCCCCGCAGGCGGTCGAGGTCATCGCGCATCGCGGGGCGGCGGCGGCGCGACCCGAGAATACGCTGGCCGCCGTGGAAAAGGCGCTGGAGGATCGCGCCGACTGGGTCGAGATCGACGTGCAGGAGATCGCCGACGGCACCGTGATCGTCACCCATGACAGCGACTTCATGAAACAGGCGGGCGTGCCGTGAAGGTCTGGGACGCAACGCGCGACGATCTGGCGCAGATCGACATCGGAAGCTGGTTCGATCCCGCCTATGCGGAGGCCCGCGTGCCCACATTGCGCGACGTGCTGGAGGTGGCCAAGGGGCGCGGCCGGGTGCTGATCGAGTTGAAATATTACGGCCATGACGAGCGGCTGGAAGAGCGTGTGGCGCAACTAGTCGAAAAGACCGGCATGGCGGAAGACGTGATGATCATGTCGCTCAAGCGGTCGGGCGTGGCGAAGATGCGCGCCCTGCGCCCGGACTGGTCGATGGGCATCCTTGCGGCGCGGGCGATTGGTGACCTGAGCGCGCTCGATGCCGAGTTTCTTGCGGTCAATACCGGGCAGGTCTCGGGGCATTTGCTGCGCCGCGCGCATGCGACGGGCAAGCGGGTCTATGTCTGGACGGTGGACGACCCGCGCGCCATGTCGCGGATGATCTCGATGGGTGTGGACGGGCTGATCACCAACAAACCCGCATTGGCGCGGCAGGTGATGGCAGAGCGCGCGGCGCTGTCGCTGGCGGAGAGGATACTCTTGTGGCTGAGCGACCGGTTGCGGCTCGACAGTTTCGATCTGGTGGCGGAGCCATCGGAGGCATAGATTTTGGCAGTTTCGGGAGGCATAAAATGAAAAATTCCATCCTGTTGCTCGGCATCGGCGCGCTGTCGCTGATCGGTTGCATCATTGCCCTGTTGAACCCGCTGGCGGCGACGCTGACGGCGGAGCTTCTGATCGGGTATCTCCTTATCTCCATCGGTGCGCTCATGCTGGTCTCGATCTTTGCCGATGACAGCTGGGGCTCGCGGCTGTTGTCGTTGGTGCGGGGCGCTGCGGTTCTGGCCATCGGTGTCAATCTGGTGAGCAACCCGTTGCAGGGCGTGCTGCAACTGACGGTCGTGGTAGCGTGCCTCATGCTCTTTATTGGCGTGCTGCGGATCGTGTTCGCCTTTCAGATGCCGACTGCCGGGGTCAAGATCATGCTGATCCTCGCGGGGACCGTCTCGCTGGCGTTGGGTGCTATGATCCTGACGAACTTTCCGATCTCGGCGGCGGTGGTTCTGGGCGGCGCTTGTGGCGGGCGGGCTGTCGGTGTTGCTTGGTGGGCTGGTTCTGCTGGGCGTCACGCTGCAACTGCGGATGATCCTGTCGCTGGAACTGCTGGGCAGCGGCGCGGCGCTGATCGTGATGGCCTTGCGGCTGGAGAAATCGACGGTACGGTGACAGTCTGAGGCGATAATCTGGAAAGGAATTGATTATGAGACCGAAAATTCTGCTGTCTGCGGCGCTGCTGGCGCTTTCATTGATGGGATCGGGCGAGGCGCAGGCGCGCAGTCTTGGCAAGATCCTTTTTGATTCAGGTCTGTCGCCGAATGATATCTCGGTCATGGAAACGGCCGCGCGGCAACTGTTCGAGCCGATGGGACGCACTGGTGATGCGCGCCGTTGGAGCAACCCTTCGAGCCGCTCCAAGGGAGCGGTGACGCTGGGCCGGATCGACGGCAACTGTGCCGAACTGGTGCACCGCGTCAGCACGGTCAAGCGACCCGAGCCCGCCACCTATCGCACGTGGCGCTGTCGCACGTCGGACGGCGAGTGGCGCGTCAGCCCCGGACCGGAGTGACGCGCGTCAAGCGGTCAATCCGGTGCGCGCGCCTCTCTCGGCCATTCACGCTCAGCGCCAAAAGGCGACAAATTCCACGAATCCGATGAACTTGCGTCCTAGAAAGACGACGCCGGCGCTGTCATTCCGGAACATGTCGAAAGCGAGGCCCGCGACGATGATCAGCCCGAGAATGATCGCGATCCGGTTGGTCATGGTCTGCGGTCCTGATGAGAATGCCCGCATCGGGTATGGCCCAGTTGTGATGCCCGTGCAAGGTTCCTCAATGTGCCGACTGGTCCGGCGGCACCTCGATCAGCGTGCCGTTGAGAAGATCGTCGATCAACAGCCCCAAGAGCGCACCGCGACCCGAAATCCCCGCCTTTCGGTAGACCGCGTTCAATTGCGCCTTGACGGTTCCCTCCGCCGAACCGCGCAGCTTTGCAGTTTCTGCGATGGAGAAACCCTTGATCACGAACATCGCCACATCGCTTTCGGCAGGGGTGAGGCTCCAGCGTGCGAAATGCTCGAGAATCAGGTCGTGAAGCGCGCCACTTGCGACGGAGACCTGATTTTCGAGATGGGCCTCGCGTCGCAACAACCGCATAAGGCTGCGGGTTTCGAACATGATGCCCGAAATGAGCCCGAGTGCGGCCAGCATCTCGATGGCGATGTGCAGATTGGCAAGCGCGCGAAACCCATCCGGTCCGATGTCTGCAATCACATCCCACAGGAAGAACGCGGCGCAGAGGCTCTGCACCGAGATCAGGGCCATCAGTATCGTCGGGTTGTCGCGGTTGAATATTGTCATGACAGGCGAACATCATCCGGCACGTGCTTTGTCCCTGTGACCATGGCACGCGGCAGGTTCACGCCGGTGCGCCAGCTTTCAAAAAGAACCGCCGCGATATGCGCCACGACCGAGAGTTCAGCCCAGGTCACGAGCACCTCATGCACCTCTTCGACCCATTCGACTCCCCAGAACGCATTGGTCGTCATCATGTAGCCGCTTGCACTGATCCCGATCAAGGTCAGCAACAGGTTGAAGATCATCAATGCGCCGAGCGGAGTATGCCCGATATGCGTGCGGCGGCGGCGGGTGGCAATGTCGGTGATCTGTTCGGTGACGTCATGCAGCTTGGGTGTGAAAGACGAAAACCGCGCATGGTTCGGACCGAAAACACCCCAGAGAATTCGTAGCCCGACCAGCCCGGCCACGCCGTAGCCCACCCATTCGTGAATCCAGCTTTCTTCCTCCACGATCAGCGCGTTGGCCGCGAACAGGCCGACCAGCGACCAGTGAAAGACGCGCACGAATGGATCCCATACCTTGTGCAATGTCATCGGATGGCTCCTTGAAGAATGGAGGCACCGGGCCGTATGGGCCCGGCGCGCATGGGAGGATCAGTCGTCCGTCTTGGTCTTGACGATTTCGAGCTTGTCATTGAGGTAAACCTCGAGGCGTTCGCCGTCCTTCATGACATATGCTTCGTACATGCCGTCCTCGGCTTTCACGCGGCGCACGTCATAGCCTTGCTCGGTCAGCGTGGCCTTGATTTCCGCGACCCTGGCATCGTCGAGTTTGGCGCCGTCCGAGGCATGGACCACCTGGCCGAGCGTCAGTGCGAGGCTCATGGCGAGGCTCAGGGCGAGACTCTGTTTCATCTTTGGTCCTTTCACGAACTGTATCATCGGTTGCATCGACGCGCCGGATTGGCGCTGTCGGGAACAAGGATGAGGACAAAGCCGTGACGGGTCCATGCCACTCGGGTGACAGGATGGGGCCCTATAACAGGGGTTTATGGTCGGTTGATGCGCATCTTTCGGGGCAGCGCATGAAAAAACCCGGCCGCGATGGCCGGGCTGTGTTCAATGGCTGGGGAGGGCGCGAAGCTACTGAAGCCGACCCATCGCCACGGCCACATCGGCCATGCGGCACGAAAAGCCCCATTCATTGTCGTACCATGCCAGCACCCGCACCAGCCGCTTGCCGGTGACCTTGGTCTGATCGGGGGCAAAGATCGAGCTTTCCTCGGTGTGGTTGAAGTCGACGCTGACCTTGGGTTCGGGATCATAGCCGAGCACGCCTTTCATCGGGCCAGCGGCGGCGGCGGCCACGACTTCGTTCACATCGGCCTTGGTCACGTCGCGCTGCGCCACGAAGGTCAGATCCACCGCCGAGACATTGGGCGTCGGCACCCGGATGGCCGAGCCGTCGAGGCGACCGGCCAATTCCGGCAGTACCTCGCCAAGCGCCTTGGCGGCACCCGTCGAGGTGGGAATCATCGACATTGCGGCAGCCCGCGCACGGTAAAGATCGTCGTGACGCCGGTCGAGCGTGGGTTGATCGCCGGTATAGGCGTGGATCGTGGTCATGATGCCGCTTTCGATGCCGATGCCCTCATGCAGCACCTTCGCGAGCGGCGCTAGGCAGTTGGTGGTGCAGGACCCGTTCGAAATCATTCGCTCGCTAGCCTGCAACATGTCGTGGTTGACGCCGTAGACCACGGTGCGATCGACGTTCTTGCCGGGGGCCGAGAGCAGCACCTTGCGCGCGCCGCGCTCCAGATGGGTGCTGGCGGTCAACCCGTCATTGAACTTGCCGGTGCATTCCATCACCACATCCACGCCGTCCCAGTCGAGCGCGGTCATGTCATAGGTCGAGAACATCTCGATCGGGCCACGACCCAAGTCCATCGTGTTGCCCTCGACGGTGATCGGATGGGCAAATCGGCCATGCACGCTGTCATAGCGCATCAGATGCGCCGCAGTCTCGATCGGGCCGGTGGCGTTGACCTTGACGACCTTGATATCGTTGCGCAGGCTTTCGGAAATATGCGCCAGGGTGGCGCGGCCGATGCGGCCGAAACCGTTGATACCGACGGTGATGGTCATGGGCGACTCCTGATCCGGGATTTGGCGGCGGTATAGCCGCATACGGGCCGGGCCGAAAGGTGGAATGGAGGTGTTTTGACTGGAAATTCAGAATGTTAGCGTTAACCGTTATCGCAAACTTGGGCGCACTCCGCGTGTTGGCGCTAACGGCTGCGGTGGCGCCGACGACATGTCCGCAGTTGCACATATCGCTCAATGCGCTATCCACATGCGGCGGCGGGGAAAGACCGCGCGTATGGAGAGGGATCAGACCACTATGGGCACCGGGCCGACCACCGTACACCTGCGCAGCGCAGGGGCCGCATGTCCCTGATCCTGCTGGTCGAACAGGCGCTCAACGGGCTGCAACTGGGGGTCATGCTGTTTCTGATGGCGGCCGGATTGACGCTGATCTTCGGCGTCATGGGCCTGATCAACCTCGCGCATGGCTCGCTCTACATGGTGGGCGCGTTCGCGGCGGCGGCGGTGGCGGGGCTGACCGGGTCCTTCCTGCTGGCGTTGGTGGCCAGCCTCGCGGCGGCGGCCCTGGCCGGGGTGATCGTCGAGATGACGGTGATCCGGCGGCTCTACGACCGCGACCATCTCGATCAGGTGCTGGCCACCTTTGCTCTGATTCTCATCTTCTCGGAAGGCACGCGCTGGCTCTATGGTTCTGTGCCGCTCTATCTCGACCGGCCCGAGTGGCTGTCCGGCACGGTGACGCTGCCCTTGGGCATCGAATATTCCGCCTATCGTCTGGCGCTGATCGGCGCGGGGCTGGCGGTGGCGGCCGGGCTTTTCTGGATGATCGCGCGCACACGGCTAGGAATTCAGATCCGCGCGGGCGAGAATGACCGCGAGATGATCGGCGCGCTCGGCGTAAATATCTCGGCGCTCTATACGCTGGTCTTTGCGCTTGGCGCGGCGCTCGCGGGGCTGGCGGGCGCATTGATCGGCGCGATCCAATCGGTGCAGGTCGGCATGGGCGAGCCGGTGCTGATCCTCGCCTTCGTCGTCATCGTGATCGGCGGCATCGGCTCGATCAAGGGGGCGCTGGTGGGCGCGATCCTCGTCGGCATGACCGATACGTTGGGCCGGGTGCTGCTGCCGCAGGCGTTTGCCCTCTTCATGGACGCCTCTTCGGCCACCACAGCAGGCTCGGCCCTCGCCTCGATGGCGATCTACCTGCTTATGGCGGGCGTGTTGCTCTTCCGGCCCAAGGGTCTTTTCGGCGGGGCGGCGGCATGAGGCGCGAGGTGATGCTCAACGCGGCCCTTCTGCTGGGTCTGCTGGCGATCCCGCTCTGGGCGTGGATGGTCGATGAGCCCTTTACCATCACCCTCGTCACCCGCGCCGTGATCCTCGCCATCGCGGGCGTCGGCCTCAACGTGGCGCTCGGGCTGGGCGGTCTGGTCAGCCTGGGGCACGCGGCGTTCTTCGGCCTCGGTGGTTATGCCATGGGTATCCTCGCCTATCACGCGCAGACCTACACCCCGCTGATCGAGGTGCCGGTCCTGATCGCGGGGACAAAATCCATGCCGCTGATCTGGCTGGTCGCAATCGCCGTCAGTGCGCTCGCGGCGCTGGCCATCGGCGCGCTCTCCTTGCGCACCACGGGGGTCTATTTCATCATGATCACCCTGGCCTTTGGCCAGATGTTCTATTATTTCGCCATCTCCTGGCCCGCCTATGGCGGTGAGGACGGGCTGTCGATCTACGTGCGCAACGGAATGGCGGGCCTCAACACGATGGACCCGCTCACGTTCTTCGCGATCTGCTACGCGCTCCTGCTGCTGGTGCTCTTCATCGTCTCGCGCCTTGCCGCCTCGCCCTTCGGCCTGATGCTGGGGGCCGCCCGGCAGAACCCCGCGCGGGTCGAGGCGGTGGGGCAAGCCCCGTACCGCCTCTACCTCACCGCCTTCGTCATCTCGGGGGCGATCACCGGGCTGGCAGGCGCGCTCTTTGCCGATCTCAACCGCTTCGTCAGCCCGGTGATGCTGGCCTGGCAAACCTCGGGCGAGATCATGGTTTTCGTGATCCTCGGCGGGGTTGGGCGCGTCTTCGGCCCGGTCGCCGGTGCCGCTCTCTTCATCGCATTGGAACACTGGCTGGGCGGGCTCAGCGACTACTGGCACATCTATCTCGGCGCGATCCTGCTCGGCGTGGTGCTCTTCGCGCGCGGCGGCATCTATGGCCTCATCGCGGGGCGCGGGGTGGCGCATGACTGAGCCGGTGATCGACGTGCGGGGCATCACCAAGGCGTTCGGCGGGCTGGTGGCGAGCGATGACATCACGCTCGACCTGCGCCCCGGTGAAATCCACGCCCTCATTGGTCCCAATGGCGCGGGCAAGTCCACGCTGATCGCGCAGATTGCGGGAGCGTTGCGCCCTGACCGGGGGCAGGTCTGGCTGAACGGGCAGGACGTGACCGTGCTCGACACCCCCGCCCGTGCGCGGCGCGGCCTTGGGCGGACGTTCCAGATTTCGTCGCTGGCGATGGACTATACCGTTTTGCAAAACGCGATGATCGGCGCGCTCGGGAGGCGCGGCGACGTGATGCGCTTTCTGCGCCCGGTGATGCGCGACACCGCCCTGCGCGAGGCGGCAGAAACCGCGCTCGATCAGGTCGGCCTGTCGGAATTTCGAGCCCTGCGTACGGCGGAACTGTCGCATGGTCAGCGGCGGCAGTTGGAACTGGCGGTGGCCCTCACGCTCAACCCCCGCGCCTTCGTGATGGACGAGCCGATGGCGGGTCTGGGGGCCGAGGGCTCCAAGCGGCTGATCACCTTCCTCTCCGACTTGCGCGCCCGCACGCCCATTCTGCTGGTCGAGCATGACATGGACGCGGTTTTTGCCCTCGCCGACCGGATCAGCGTGCTGGTGGGCGGGCGCATCATCGCCACCGGCCCGGTGAGTGAGATTCGCGCCAACGAGGAGGTGCGCCGCGCCTATCTGGGGCAGGAGGACGCACCGCTGTGACCCTGCTCACCCTCTCGCATATCTCGGCCTTTTACGGCCCCTCGCAGGCGCTGTTCGAGGTCGATCTGGCGCTGAACGAGGGCGAGGTGCTCGCCCTTCTGGGGCGCAATGGCATGGGCAAATCCACCACCATCAAGGTGATCTGCCGCCTGCTTCGCCATCGCGGCGGCACAGTGGTGTTCGACGGGCAGGACATGGCCCGCCTGCCCAGCTACCGCGCGGCACGCGCGGGAATCGGCCTTGTCCCCGAGGGGCGGCGTTGCTTCACGAACCTCACGGTCGAGGAAAACCTGATCGCCGCCGCGCGCCCCGGTGAATGGGATTTGACCCGCGTCGCGGGGCTCTTTCCCCGGCTGCACGAACGCCGCGCGCAATCGGCGGGCTCGCTCTCGGGCGGCGAGCAGCAGATGCTCGCCATCGGGCGCGCGCTGATGACCAATCCGCGCCTGCTGATCCTTGACGAGGCGACCGAGGGGCTGGCCCCCGTGGTGCGACAGGAAATCTGGGCCGCCATCGCCCGGCTCAAATCCGAAACCGGCATGGCGCTGATCGTGGTCGACAAGTCGCTAGCGGAACTGGGCCGCATCGCCGACCGCGCGGTGGTGCTGGAAAAGGGCGTCTCGGTCTGGTCCGGCGCGTTCGCCGCGCTCTCGCCCGCGCTGACTGACCGTTACCTGGGCGTCTGAACGGCCTCGACCATGAGCGCCCGCGCCACCAGCGCAGGCACCCCCGGCGCACAGCCGATCGGGTCAAGCCGAACGCCCTCAAATCCCACCCCGTCCAATGCCTCGGGGATGTCGTCGATCACATGGCCGAGGATCGCGGCAAAGAACGGCAGGCAGATCGCCCGCGCCTTCAGTCCCGCCGCCTGATCGGCCAGATAGGGCGGCTCCTCGACAAAGCCCACGCGCATCTCGGCAAAGCGCATCCGCGCCGCCACGGCCTCGGCAAAGGCGCGGGTGTCGCGCGCCGAATTCGGGCTGCGGCCCGATCCGTGCCCGGCGATGAAAAGCTGCGTCTCGCCCGCCTGCCAGCCACGCCCGGCCAGCACGTCGCGCAAGAGGTCAGCCGCCAGATCCGGCAACTCGGATGACACGCCAAACGGGCGCAGCATCCGCGCCTGAGGTGCCCCGCTCAGTCGTTTGCGCAGGTTGTCGCCGGTGAACCAGCCTTCGGTCATGAAGAGCGGATAGACCAGCGGGGCAGGGCCCGCCGCGGCTAGGGCGGCATCGAGCGCACCCGGCGCGGCCAATGTCGCCGCCCCCACATGCCAGCCGGGCAGGGCGTCCGCTACCCGCGTGGTGAATCGCTCCAGATCGGCCTGCGCCGGATCGGGGTCCGAGGGCTGTCCGTGGCTCACGATGATGGCGGCGGGCATGGGCGTCTCCTTGCAAGTCTCGGCATCTCAGCCACTGGCGCAGGAAATGCAACGCGGGGCGGCGGGGTCAAGTCTCAGCCGTCCTTCGGCGCTTGCCTCGCCGCAATCTTCGCAATAGCCGAACTCGCCCTCGTCGATCCGGGCCAGAGCGGCGCGCAGCCGTGTCTGCTCGGCCTGACGGCGCGCATGACCCGCCTTGGCCATGGCCTGATTTTGCAGCGCATCCATGCGGCTCAGCCGTCCGATGGCCTGTTGATCCAGCTCCACCGTCGCCTGCCCCTCGCGTCCGCGTGCCTCTTGCGCATCGAGGTCGGCAAGGGGGGATTCGATCAAGGTCCGGAATTCCCCAGCCCACGTTTCATTCATTTTGCTGATCCACCTGGTCACGCCTTTGCATTTTACGCCCCCTGCCTATCTGTTATACTCATATCGATCCAGAGGAGCATGAGCCGTGGCACATACCAAGACAAAACTGGCCGAATTCGATCCGGTCTGGGCGCGCGTCGCCCGCGAGGCCGAGGCCGCGATCCGTGACGAACCGCTTCTGGGCGGGCTCATTCATTCCAGCGTGCTGCATCATGGCAGCTTCGAGTCGGCGCTTGCCTATCGCATCTCTCTCAAACTCGGCTCGCGCGAGATGCCCGAGCAGATCCTGCGCGAGATCTGCGACAAGGCGCTGGCCAGTGACGAGATGATCGGGCTGGCGGCGCGTGCCGATATCGTGGCGGTGAACGACCGCGACCCGGCCTGCGACCGATTTCTGCTGCCACTCCTGTTCTTCAAGGGATTTCAGGCGATTCAGGCCTACCGTATCGCCCATTGGCTCTGGACCGAGGGACGTCGCGATCTGGCGCGGTTTTTCCAGATGCGCTGCTCCGAGGTGTTCGGCGTGGATATTCACCCCGCCGCGAGGATCGGCAAGGGCATCATGATCGACCACGCCCATTCCATCGTCATCGGCGAGACGGCAGTGGTGGGCGACAATGTCTCGATGCTGCATTCGGTGACGCTTGGAGGCACCGGCAAGGAAGAAGAGGACCGTCACCCCAAGATCGGCAACGGCGTGCTGATCGGGGCAGGGGCCAAGGTGCTGGGCAATATAAAGGTGGGCAATTGCAGCCGCATCGCCGCAGGCTCGGTCGTGTTGCAGGAGGTGCCGCCGTGCAAGACCGTGGCGGGCGTGCCCGCCAAGATCGTCGGCGAAGCGGGCTGCGATCAGCCGTCGGTGAGCATGGATCAACTGCTCGGCGTGCGCGGCGTCACCGAGGACGAAAGCGCGCAGGACTGATCCCCGGTTCCGGCGCTGACGCGCGCTGCGGTCGCTTATTGCGCCGCGGCGCGGGTCGGGTCCCATTCGGCGAGGACATTGGAATTGTCGTCGCCATCATATTCATAAAGCTTTTCCTCGGTCACGCCGGGGATCTTTCCGAAATCCGCAGCGGTCTTGCGCGGATACCAGGAACTGCGCACCTGCCCGGGAAAAAGCTCGCCGAGGATGCGCGAGGTTGCAAGCGCGCATTGCGAGGGGGCCACCGGCCCGTTTGCCTGCACGAGTTGCATGGCGCGCGCGGCCATCTCCGGCGACACATCGAGGCGCTGGACCTGCACATGGTAGGTCTTGCGCGCGTGATAGCGCGTGTAGACATCGGCGACCTGCGGCGTGATGCCATAGAGCACGTCATGCCGCTCGGGGATGGTTTCGTGATGGAAGCTGCCGGCCGGATCGAAGATCACCCGTTGCGCGCCGTTGATCATCAGCGAGGTATGCATGCCCGCGCCCGACTCGTTGTTGATCATGGTAAAGACGGTCAGGCGCGGCGGCCCCTCATGCCGATAGGCGGCACGCGTCACGGCCTCGTCCGGGGCCCAGACCGCCTCGGCGGCGCAGCCCGCCAGAAACCCAAAGGCGGCAAGCGCCAGAACCCGTGACCGCATCATATGTGCCTGTATCCGGGGCGGCTGGATCAGCCGTTGACCGCTGCGATGAAAAGCAGCAGCACGACGATCACGACCGCCGACCAGGTCACGGCCTTGATGAAGCCCTCGAATGTCTTTTCCTGAACGTCGGTATTCATCTCACCATGCTTGTGCTCGGCCATGTCGCGTGTTCCCTTGTTCGCTGAACCCATGTTTCGGCTCGTCATTACTGCATTTGCCACAGGCTGTCACGCCCCAAGCTGTCGCAGATCTCAGCCCTTTTGGAGATCCTGCGCGAGGCGAAAGCCGATGCGCGTCGGGGCCTCGGACGGGGCTTTTTTCGGTAGGGCGCGGAGCATGACATTGAGCTGGCTGACATGCTGGACAAGCTGCGTGCGCATGCCCATCTGGTCCTGCCCGTAAAAGGTGATGATATCGGGATCGAAATAGCCCATCCCCTCGATCCGGATCACGCCCGCATCGCCACCGGCGAATCCCATTGCAACCTCGTGTTCCTCGTCCAGTGTCTTCTCGAAGTTCTGGATGTAGAGGATCAGCCGCTCATAGGCCCATTGCGCGGCGCTCTTGCCGTGGATCGGCTTTTGCGACAGCGACTTGGCGGCGGTTTCGATACAGGGCTGGTCGGGGTCGGAATGCACTTCGTGGGCGCGCGGCATTGCGGCGGCTTCGGCATGTTCGGCGCTGGTGTCGATCTCGTCAACCATCGGGGTTTCCTCCCGGTTACTCGTCCTCGATCTGCCAGAGCCAGGCCTCGTCGGCGCGGCGCCAGCGGGTAACCTCGCCAGCGTGCAGCAAATGGTTGAGATGCGCAACGGCCTCGACCAACGCCAGCCCATAGGTGCCCCGGTCGATGCGGCGCTTGAAGAGGAGCGGAAAGCACTCGGCGGCGGTGTGCGGTTCTTTGAGAAACGCGCGCAGCCGGTCGAGGGCGGCGTGGTGATTGCCGCTGAGTTGCGCCATGCGCAGGGGCAGGCCGGTGAAGGGCAGTTTGTGCCCGGGCAGTACCAGATGATCATCGCGGGCGTGCGCCGCCAGCCGGTCGCAGGCGGCCAGCCAGTCAGCAAGCGGATCTGCCATCGGTTCGGTCGGGTAGACACCGATATTGGGGCTGATGCCGGGCAGGATCTGATCGCCCGCGATCACCAATGCGTCGCTGCGGGACCAGAGCGTGAGATGCTCGGGCGCATGCCCGCCGCCCATCCGCACATCCCAGTCGCGCCCACCTGCGCGGATCACGTCGCCCTCTTGCAGCCTTGTATAGCCCACCGGGATGGGGGCGCAGATATCGGCGAAATTATAGGGGCGTTCGTGCTTGCGGTGCTCGTAGATCTCCGGGTCCATCCCGCCTGCGCGGGAAAAGGCAAGGGCCTGCGGGGTGGGGCGCTCCTCCACGTCGAGGATCAGCAGACGCGCCAGCAGCCAGCTTGTGCGCGAGGCCCAGAGATCGGCGCCGAAGCGGTCCATGAACCAGCCCGACATGCCGATATGGTCGGGGTGGTGATGGGTCAGGATCACGCGGGAGACGGGCTTGCCTTGCAATGGGCCAGCCAGAATATCCTCCCACAGCGCGACGCTTCGCTTTGAACCAATGCCGGTGTCGATCAGCGTCCAGCTGTCGCCCTCATCGAGCGCGTAGACATTGACGTGATCGAGCACCATCGGCAGCGGCAGGCGCAGCCAGAGCACGCCGGGCGCGACCTCGGTCGCCGCGCCCTGGGCGGGCGGATCGGACCACGGGTGGCGGATATGCGCGCCGCCATCCATCAGGCCGCGAAATCCTCGGGCGTGAGCGCGTAGAGATCGTCGGCCCCTGCCGTGGCATGGGCCAGATGCCCGGCATGCTCGGGCAAGAGCCGGGTGATGTAGAACCTTGCCAGCCGCGTGCGCGCACCATCGCCGCCTTCGGCTTGTGCCGCCTTGAGGTGGAAATGCGCGCCGAGGATGCGGGCGAAGCCGCGCAAATACGGGATCGCCCCGGCAAAGCGCTGCGTCATGTCGTCCTGCGCCAGCATCCAGTCGGTCGCCTCGCGCAGGCTCTCGGTCGCCTGCCAGACGGATTCGGCCAGTTCGGGCAGAGCGCCGCGCGCCGCCTCTGCCGCCGCCTGCATTTCGTCGATCAGCGCAAAGGCGGCCTCGCCCCCGTCCATCAGCTTGCGGCCCACCAGATCCATCGCCTGAATTCCGTTTGTGCCTTCGTAGATCGCGGTGACGCGGACATCGCGCAGGTATTGCGCCGCACCGGTTTCCTCGATGTAGCCCATGCCGCCATGCAGCTGCACGCCGGTATTGGCGACAGTGATGCCAGTTTCGGTGCCGCAGACCTTGGCAATGGGCGTCAGGAGTGCTGCGCGTGCGGCCCAGTGTTTGGCCCCCGTCGCCGTCTCCATGTCGATGGCCTGCGCGCAGGCGAGCGCAATGGCGCGGGCGGCGAAGATCTCGGATTTCATGCCGGCCAGCATGCGGCGCACATTGGCGTGGCCGATGATCGTGTCGGGGTTGTCCTTGTCGGGGGTTTGCCCCTGCTTGCGGTCCTGCGCATAGGCGAGCGCGTGCTGAAACGCCCCCTCGGCCACGCCGATGCCCTGACCGCCCACACCGAGGCGGGCATTGTTCATCATGGTGAACATCGCGCGCATGCCCTGATGTGCCTCACCCACCAGCCAGCCGGTGGCGCCGTCATATTGCATCACCGCCGTCGGGCTGCCATGCAGGCCCATCTTGTGCTCGAGGCTGACGACCTTGAGGCCGTTGCGCGCGCCGGCGTTGCCCTCGGCGTCGGGGATGAGTTTCGGCACCAGAAAGAGGCTGATCCCCTTGGTGCCGGGTACGCCATCGGGCAGGCGCGCGAGCACGAGGTGGCAGACGTTTTCGGTGAAATCGTTGTCGCCCCAGGAGATGTAGATCTTTTGCCCGGTGATCGAGTAGGTGCCATCGCCATTGTCCTCGGCGCGGGTGCGCAGCGCGCCCACGTCAGAACCCGCCTGCGGCTCGGTCAGGTTCATCGTGCCGGCCCATGCGCCGCTGACCAGCTTGGGCAGGTAGAGCGCCTTGAGCGCGCCCGAGGCGTGATGCTCCAGCGCCTCGATCTGGCCTTGCGTCATCAGCGGGGCGAGTTGCAGCGACAGGCAGGCCGCCGACATCATCTCGTTGACGGCGGTGGTCAGGGTCATCGGCAGGCCCATGCCGCCATGGTCGGGCTGCGCGCTGATCGAGACCCATCCGCCCTTGGCAATCGCGCGGTAGCCCTCGGCAAAGCCCGGTGGCGTGCGCACCACGCCGTTTTCCAGCCGCGCGGGGTGCAGATCACCGGCGCGCTGCAGGGGATAGAGCACCTCTTCGCACATGCGCCCGGCCTCAGTGAGTATGGCGGCGGTCATGTCGGGGGTCGCCTCGGCGAAACGCTCGGTCGCGCTCACCTGCGGTAGGCCAATGACGTGATCGAAGAGGAACTGATATTCCGAGACCGGCGCGCGATAGGGCATGTCCATCATCCTTTCTGTTTCTGGCGCGGCTTGGCATCCGTGATCAACGTCTGTAATCAGCCCGGCGCAGGGTCTAGATTAGCCGAAGGTGCCGGAACGACAACCGAAACGCCGCGTCAGGACAGGGGACGTATATGCCAAATGCAACCGAAGTATTGCAAGCCGGAGCGGAGGAATTTGCCCGCGCTGCGGAGATTTGGCGTGCCGGTGGCCTCGTGGCGTTTCCGACCGAGACGGTGTACGGGCTTGGCGCGGATGCGCGCGACGATCTGGCGGTGGCGCGAATTTTCGAGGCCAAGGGGCGGCCGCGCTTCAACCCCTTGATCATCCATGTCGAGAGTGCAGCGCGTGCGAAGGAATACGTCGCGTGGTCGGACGCCGCCGAGATCGTGGCGAGCGCGTTCTGGCCGGGGCCGCTGACGCTGGTCCTGCCGCTGCGCGAGGGGGCGTGGCTGTCACCGCTGGTCACCGCCGATCTGCCGACGCTGGCGGTGCGGGTGCCAGCGCATCCGGTGGCGCGCGCGCTGCTCGGGGAATTCGGCAGGCCAATCGCGGCCCCCTCGGCCAACCCCTCGGGTCGGATCAGCCCGACCGAGGCGGCGCATGTGATGGCGGGCCTCGGCGGGCGGATCGAGGCGGTAATGGATGGCGGCGCCTGCCCGGTGGGGGTCGAATCGACCATTCTCGGGCTGGCGGGTGCGCCGGTACTGTTGCGCCCCGGCGGGGTGCCGGTCGAGGCGCTGGAGGCCGCACTGGGCCAGCCCATTGCCCGGCGTGCCGAAGGCGAGACGCTTAGCGCGCCGGGGCAGATGCGCTCGCATTACGCGCCGGGGGCACAGGTGCGGCTCGAAGCCGATGCACCGCGCCCGGGCGAGGTGATGCTGGGCTTCGGCCCGGTCGAGGCCGATCTCAACCTGTCGCGTGCGGGCGATCTGACTGAGGCCACGGCCAACCTCTTTCACCACCTGCACGCGCTCGATGCGATGGGGGCCGATGGCATCGCCGTATCGCCGATCCCCGAGACCGGGCTTGGCCGCGCAATCAACGACCGATTGCGGCGCGCGGCGGCACCGAGGGACTGACCTGCCACTGAACTTTCAGGCAGCCGGAACCGGAGCCCGTTGGCTCGTGGCCCGCCCCCGAACCTTATACCGCCCTCGCCAAGGGGCGTCCGCCTCGTTGGTCCGACCCCGAACCTTTTACCGCCGTTGGCGAGAGTTTTCCGGCTTTGATCAGGGAGACGCGCGCAAGATCGACGGGCTCGGGCGATATGTCGAACCCGTGCACGGCTGCCGCATGGGTGATGATCATCTTGATCACGCCGATATTGATGCTGAGGGTCACCGGACCGGCGCCTTGATCGGCGCGCATCTTGCCGTAGTCGATCAGCTTTTGCCGGTCGAGGTGTCCGATCCTCTCCTTGCGTAGATCGCGCTTGAGCGTGGCGGCCTTGGCTCGCGACGCGGCGATTTGCCTACCTGGCACATATCGATTATGTGGAGCTCGATGAGATCGCCGATGGTGGTCAGGCGGGAGACGGACGACTTGTTCGGTGCCAACCCCTGATCCACACGGGTCTCCGCGCGGGCAGGACCCAACGATGAGCGTCGTCGCGACGGAGGAACGTCTCGCGCAGCAAAGCGGCCCTTTCGTCTGATCTGGACGCGGGTCATGCACCGGAGGGGAGCGCGGATCGATGGAGGCCATTTTCGTGTGCGGCTCATGTGTGCAATGAGTCGTCGTAGAGGGGCAAATTCGGGGATATTGGGGCGTATTCCAGCGTAGCAGAGCCCAAAGCCAACAGTTTGAAGATACACAAAAAATGGAAATAAATCAAAACGATAGATTGTCTGTGGCCCCGATGATGGATTGGACGGGTAGATCCATAATACATTATTGGAAACAATGCTCTACGAGAAGATTTTGTGTACCAAGTACCAAATTTTTGCGCGGATTCCTCTTCCAAAGATCAAGACGACAACACTTCCGGGGCTAGTCCAGGTTCGGTCTGCAGCATCTTCAAGGCCACCGCATTCGTCCTATGAGATGAGATGTGTATGAAACGTCTGGTGAGGCAGCGGGATAAATTGCCTGTGTTGCAAACTATTATTTTCACTCGGGACTGTTGACGCTGTCAGAAAATTTTTCGTGCACGATGTTGTATATGAAATTCTGCTGGATGCTCCATCGGCCATCTTCGCTCGGCATGGCAACGTCGCCGCCCACGGTGAAGCGAAAAGCAATCAAACTGAACTCGCCTTCAACTTCCTTCTTAAGTGTCTTTGCTGCAATCCAAACTCGGACGTCACAGCGTGCAATATTGGCCCGGTGGATTGATCTAATTTCGTAGTCGATTAGCTCGATCCAATCGGCAGTCGAACGCATGTCGCCTGCCAGCTTTTTGATAGGCTTCTGTGCGGGATTAACCGCGTGCTGGGCCATTTTTCCATAATTTTTCGCCTTCCAGCCTGCAAGAAACTCGGAGATCGTAAATTCCGGCGACCCGGGGTTAATTGGCTCGGTCAGGGGGAGTTCGACATCGTAAGGTTCGAACGCGTCCATTGCCTTCCGATCGTCCTGTGTCTGGCGGTATTTTCCGAGGGCGTCAAACAGCGTTTCTTGCTGCTTCTTTTCATGCTGAGTGCGCCGCTCTTCTTCTGATGACTTATCTATCGCCCAGTCGACCAGAGCCATCATCAAAAGCCATGCCTTAGCGCACACCGTTTTGTTGGCGTAACCCAGAGACCGGCCATGTAGAATTCCATGTCGCAATGGCAAGTCGAGTTCATCATCGCGGGACTTCCGGACACCTTTTGTAATCAACTTAATGAGCTCGGGCAGCGCCGTGCTGTGGCCGGTGATCGAGTCGAAGCAGCTTAGATCCGCATCCTTCTCGAATGGGCTGACCCGCGCGACATCTGATGCAAATCCATCACAGGCGATCAAGATGAGCGGCACAGCAGCCATGTAGCGTTCCTCAAGATATAGCTGGAGGGCTTCCTTGAGTTGATCATCACGAAGACTTGCGTGATGGAACCGGCGTGCCCGCAAGATCGCAAACAGCTCAATATTATCTTTCGTGAACCAATCAACGAGTGCGGCTTCCGCCTCATCCATTTTTCCCTCCTCATGGAGAGATAAAGCTTCGTTGATGACATCAACTGATAGCGCAGAGCCGACAGCGATCCAGCCAAGCGAACCGAAAGCTGCATTGAAGCGATCGGGAAGATCGAGCAACTTCGATTGCTGGAGCAGATCTTCTATTTGGCTTGCGAAGCGTTGCATCTGTTCGCGTTTGATACCTAGTTTTCCAAGAAAATTTGCACCCTTTCCCATAATCTCAAGCCCAGGTAGCAGCGCCTTCATATCTATGCTTCTTGGGTTGTCGGATATCTTCCCGCTGTCCTTTTCGCCACCCATATCCGTCTTTCTATTCCGGAGTTCTGCCGTATATTCGATAATCTGTGCGCGTGCTTTTCTATCTTCGGGGATCCAGTTCGCGCTGTTCCTGAAGTGCTTCGAGAAAATCACGTAAATATGAGGCTTGCTCATCTGTCACTGTGCTGGGTGTTGTCAATATTGGCGAAATGGCCTCTATTTCTGCAGGCTCCATGAGATGTCCTCCATCTTCATTATACGCGCGTGCAAAGCGATAAGGATCAAGGTGCTGGATTATAGCTTCGAGAAGTGTGTCGGTCTGGCCGTTGTGAAAATACGGAGCTGTCAATGTGACGTTCCTTAGAGGTGGGGTTCGAAAGAGAAACCTATCCTTGGTGTCACGTGTTGCATAAAATCGGCCTTGGTCTTTATTCTCGCGAGAATCAGAAACTCCTACTGAGTGAAAACCGAAGTCGCTGAATATATCGCCACTATGGCAGACGGCGCACTTACCAATTCCGTAAAATACGAGAGCCCCGCGTTTCTGGTTCACGCTCAATGCGGTCAGATCGCCGGATAGGTAACGATCCCAGGGTGTGTTTCGGGATTGAAATTCTATCTCGATATAGTGCGCGAGAGCATTGCCAATATGAGGTGGGCTGATCTGATCTGCATCGGTCAAACCGTAGCTCTCACGAAACAGAGCCTCGTAGCTTTCAGTTTGCGTCTTTTGCGCCCGATCACCCAGAAAAAGCAGTGGACCTAAGCGGGCGAGGACGTCATTTGGTTCCAGGTCTTTGGTGGCCGATGGCGCAAGCGCGTTCGAGATTCCAGGTTCGCCGAGCATCTCCACGGGGCTGAAAATTGGGCGGACGGATTGTAGAGCCATCAGATTTTCGAAACCAGCGGTGTCGAGCCCGTCCGGTGAGACGAGGCCTCCAAGGTTTGCAGCGACTTTCACTTCTAGGCGGCCGTCCCACAGCATTGCAGAGACGTCGTTGTGATCGCGGTTCCAAAGATCAGGCACATTGCGTGCCGGAATCTCGGGAAGCATACTTGGTGTCACGTCGAGACGCGGCTCAAGTGTGCCCGCGTCAGCAGTTGCATTCTGCGGGCTATGGCACGTCGCACAGGTGCGGTCGCCGTAACCGCTCAGGCGCGTGTCATAGAAGAGTTTTTCTCCAAGGCGAAACTTTGAGTCTCGCACGTAATCTTTCAAAGGTAGAGGGGTAAGGCTGAGAAGCTCGATCGTTACTCTGAGTTGTGCATCGAGTTCTGCCTCCGAGACTCCGCCCTGCTTCAGATCAGGATAGGCGGGGTCTGATATGGCCGATAGGTGTAATGCCGCGAGAGCATGTTGAGATACGTCAACGGACAGGAGATGCTCTCTGAGACTTGCGTAGTTCTTGCAAGGCAGTCGCGCGATTTCCAGAGCTTGGTCTAGTCGATAAAGTTCTGCAGGAGGGATGCGATCTTGGATGTTAGTGTCTATTGCATTCAAGCGTACGGCCTGATCACAGGCGGCGGCGAGGTGTCGGAACTCCGCCTCGCTGGTGCGGAGTTGAAGGCGCGGATGTAGCTGTACCAGGTAGAGCCAGATTGCCAATATGAGGCATATGCCAATCACCGAAAGGCGAAAGAATATGTTGAATAGGGACGTGGGGAACATCAGTCTCAACGTTCATCCTCTGGGTCGAAATTCAGCGTAGAGAGGAAGTCGACAATCTCTGAGATCTCCTGTGCGCTTAATTCGACCGAGTACACTGGCTCTTGGTATCCGTCCGGTTGAGGCGCGGTTTCAGGCGATTTCGGCCTGCCAATTCCATGGCATGAGTTCGTCGATGCGATTGATCTTATGATCAGGTAGGCGCTGGAGAACCCATGTAAGCCATGCTTCAGGATCGACGTTGTTCAGCTTGCAGGTTTCCGTGAGTGTGTAGGCGATCGCAGCCGCGTTTCCGCCACCGACGGAGCCCATGAACAGATAGTTTTTTCTGCCCAATGCAACAGGGCGCATCGTACGCTCGCAAGTGTTGTTATCCAGCTCGAGACGCCCGTCGCTGAGATAGCCACGGGCCTTTGGCATACGGTTCAGCGCATAGCGGATGGCTTCGGCGAGTTTTGTTTTCCCAGATATTTTGCGCAACTGCGCCTGCAGCCAAAGCTCTAATTCGTCGAAGACGGGCTTAGCCTTCGCCTGCCGCAGGGCCACGCGCTCTTCCGGGGATTTTCTCCGCGCCTCCTTCTCGACAGCGTAAAGCTGCGCGATCTGTTTGATCGCATGCTGTGCAATGGGAGAGCCGGTGCGCTCAACCTCGTCGACGAACTTGCGGCGCACATGGACCATGCAGGCCTGTTCGTCAGCCTTGCCTTCGCCAAACAGGCCATTGAAGCCGGCAAACCCATCGGCATGGACGGTGCCGGTATAGGCCGAGAGATTGTTGATTTCCACCGAGAACTGACCCGGGTTTTCCATCGAGAACTGACCCATCTCTGATTATGGATTTTGGGTCAGTCTTCGGTCAAGACATGGCTTGTCTCCTTCTTTGTTCTGGCCGCCGTGGCGGAGCTGGCCTTGAAGCGGAAGCTGTCGTTTCCGGTCTCCAGGATGTGGCAGCGATGCGTGAGACGATCGAGCAGTGCAGTTGTCATCTTGGCATCGCCGAACACGCTGGCCCATTCGCTGAAGCTGAGGTTGGTGGTGATGATGACGCTGGTGCGCTCGTAAAGCTTGCTCAGCAGATGGAAGAGTAGCGCCCCGCCAGATGCGCTGAACGGCAGGTAGCCCAGTTCATCGAGGATCACGAGATCGAGGCGCGTCAGGCTCTCGGCAAGCTGTCCAGCCTTTCCCTTTGCCTTCTCCTGTTCGAGCGTGTTGACGAGTTCGATGGTCGAGAAGAAGCGGACCTTACGCCGGTGGTGCTCGATGGCCTGGATGCCGATTGCGGTCGCGACATGGGTTTTGCCCGTTCCCGGCCCGCCGATCAGCACGACGTTCTGGGCCCCGTCCATGAACTCACAGCGATGCAGCTGGCGGACCGTGGGTTCATTGATCTCGCTGGCGGCGAAGTCGAATCCAGAGAGATCCTTGTAGGCAGGGAAGCGCGCAGCCTTCATGTGATAGGCAATGGAGCGCACCTCGCGTTCCGCCAGTTCAGCCTTCAGCAGCTGGGACAGGATCGGCACAGCAGCCTCGAAAGCGGGCGCGCCCTGCTCGATCAGATCGGTGATGGCTTGTGCCATCCCATACATCTTCAGGCTGCGCAGCATGATGACAATGGCGCCACTGGCAGGGTCATGACGCATGGCGGCCTCCGGTGTTCCGGGCTCTCAGGCCATCATAGCGTTCGACATTGGCCTTGGGTTCGCGGCGCAGGATCAGAGCCTGGGGCGTGTCGATGTCCGGCCCGCCAGTGGTCTTGCCGTCAATCAGCCGGTGCAGGATGTTCAGCACGTGCGTCTTGGTCGGCACGCCCTCGGCCAGAGCCTGCTCCACGGCCTTCAACACGACCTGTTCATCGTGATGCAAGACA
Source organism: Roseovarius sp. MBR-154 (assembly GCF_053628595.1). Classification (NCBI taxonomy): domain Bacteria; kingdom Pseudomonadati; phylum Pseudomonadota; class Alphaproteobacteria; order Rhodobacterales; family Roseobacteraceae; genus Roseovarius; species Roseovarius sp. MBR-154. The sequence continues at coordinate 22,338 of NZ_JBRJGR010000020.1, read as the reverse complement.
AGCGCCAGGATCTCGACCATCTCCCGATCTCCACCCGGGCGGCGCAGCATCTTCTCCTGTAGTTGCCTGAAGCCGGGTGGCAACTCTGCAAAGGGTGCCCCATTCCGTAGCGCACCGGGCTTGCGCTGGATGACGGCCAGATAATGCCGCCAATCGTAGATCGTGCGCGGTGGGAGGTGGTGGCTACGCTCGATCACACGGGTATGTTCGCACAGGATGTTGCCCTCGGCCGCCACGACCAGCCGGTCAGGATAGATCCGCAAGCTGACGGGCCTGTTGGCAAATGAAGCGGGCACGCTGTAGCGATTGCGCTCGAAGCTGATCAGGCACGTTGGCGAGACGCGCTTACTCTGTTCGACAAAGCCGTCAAAAGCGGGTGGCAAGGCCATCAGCGCAGCCTGTTCCGCCGCCCAGACATCAGCGATCGAGCCAGAAAGAGTGCCGTGAGGGATCTCGCGCCAGAGTTCCAGACAGCGCTGTTCCAGCCAGGCGTTCAGCGCTGCGAGATCGGGAAAGTCCGGCATCGGTTGCCACAGGCGCGGCCGGGCATCCTGAACGTTCTTCTCAACCTGGCCTTTCTCCCACCCCGCAGCCGGATTGCAGAACTCAGGTTCATAGACGTAGTGGTTCGCCATGGCGAGAAAGCGCATGTTGACTTGGCGCTCCTTGCCGCGACCAACCCGATCTACAGCTGTCTTCATGTTGTCATAGATACCGCGCTCCGGCACGCCGCCAAAGACGCGGAACCCATGCCAGTGGGCATCGAACAGCATCTCATGCGTCTGCAGCAGATAGGCCCGAACAAGAAAGGCCCGGCTATGTGACAGCTTGATATGGGCCACCTGAAGCTTTGTGCGCTCGCCGCCCAGAATGGCATAATCCTCGCTCCAGTCGAATTGGAAGGCCTCCCCCGGACGGAACAGGAGCGGGACGAATGTGCCGCGGCCTGTCGTCTGCTGCTCTCGCTGGCGATCTGCGCGCCACTCCCGGGCGAAGGCCGCCACGCGATTGTAGGATCCGGTGAAGCCGAGCGCGACCAGATCAGCATGCATCCGCTTCAGGGACCGCCGTTGCTTACGCGACTTCCCCGCCTCGGTCTTCAACCAGCATGCCAGCTTGTCGGCAAAAGGATCGAGTTTGCTGGGCCGCTCCGGCGTCGCAAAGGAAGGCTCGATCGTCCCCGCGTTCAGATACTTCTTGATCGTATTGCGCGACAGACCAGTCCGTCGGGCAATCTCCCGGATCGGAAGGCCGTGCCGCAAACGCAGCTTCCGAATAATGTTCAAAAGTCCCATGTGGATCACTCCGTTGCCCCCCTGCGCTCGTCGCGTGGGGGAAGGGTCACATGGGTCAATTCTCAATGGAAATTAGGACGCTAACCGGGTCAGTTCTCGGTGGAAATCAACATCCTCAATGTCGATCGTCGGCAGGGCAGATACCTTTTCAGGCCCGACCAGCTTGATCACCTTGGAGAGGTTACGATTGAATTCCCGGGTCAGATCGGCATTTGCTGTCCGATTTCGGGTATGAATGTCGTGAGGGCCATCGAGAGACGTACTGATAAACACGTCATCGCTTTTGATGAACTCAAGGATCTCGTCGTTTAGCGTCTGAAGATTGGTGCAGACCACAAAGTGCACGCGGTGGAACCGCTGCCGGGCGAACTCTGCAACTGCCTTAATGTGATCGAGGCGTAGGAACGGTTCTCCGCCCTGGAACTCGATCTGAATTTCGTTGCCTGGAAGATGATCGAGAAAGGTAAGGGTTTGCTTGAGTGTCTCCTCGCTCCAGTCAAAGCCCTTCGCGGTGAGCGGTGCCCGGGACACTTGGCAATAGGAGCATTTCAGATCACATCTCAGAGTTGGAATAAGTATGACGTAGGCGGAGTCGCCACCGACATGTTGGCGTTGTACCCACCTGCTCATGAACGCTGTGTGCGAGAGATCACCTTCGTCTTGATAGGTATGTCCATTCTTTTGCAGGAAAGTTGCATCTGCTTCGGTGAGGTGTCCAAGGGCATAGCGTTCCACAAAATCTCGGTTCGCCATGAAATAGCAACCCGAGTCATCTGTCATGATAATACGTTGGTCAGGAAACTCTCGAAAACTCAGCGGCCAAGTGTGCATCACATCACCAGCATCTGATATAAATTTTGCCGCATTGTTAGCGTTTCCTGAAAGATCTTTTCTCGATAGATTTGATATGCAACCTCGCGTTCGACCTTATGGGCATCCACTTCTTTGACGCGATGCAGCGTCACGCCATTCGGTGCTCTCTCTATTCTCATCTCCGGAAACATGTATTTCAGACGCAATATTGCAGCTGGAACGAATTCCTGGAGCTCGAGTGGAATGGAGATATCAATAATTGATTCCGCAGGCACGGTTGTGACCTTTTGAACTATTTAATTTCGTAATTTTACGCAGATACTCTCGCTTTGAAAGTTCAAAAATACCTGCGTTGGCATTTTGATATTATCCAACGTTAGCTGAACCACGACTTCGTCACGCGGCCTGTGGATGACAACAGTACCTACTCGGTGGCATGTGTGTCGTGCTGTTCGACCGATCACGGCTCTCGATTTCAGAAAACCTGGGACGCAGGAGCGCGGCTATGTAGTTACTTGTTCGCAACGCGATCCGGGATTCACACTTGCCTTTACCCAACGATGATTAGGGTGGGGGATGAACGGCCCGACTTTGGTCAAGTCAGGTCGTCTAGCCGAGCGTCTGGAGCGTTCGCTTTCACCGATGCTATCCCGTTTTCGCGAGCGGCCTCGCTGCTATAGGACTCGCTTGTGCCGATCACTTGGCCATTGGAGGCCTTTAGATTGAACATAGGCTTCCCGGCGATGGTTGTTTTTCGCTCGTACCTGGCATCGATCGGCGCATTCGTTCGAACCGAAGCGATGCCATTTTCCGCGCTTGCCTTTTGCTTGTAGCCTTCTCCAACGAGTATGGTTTCGCCATTTCCGGCCTTCAACCGAAAGCGATACTCACCGGCTTTGTCCTCATAGAGTTCAAACTTTCCTGCCATCACACATTCCTCGTGTTTCCGCACCTTGGCCTGCATGAGATACAATCCTGTGGTGTTTGACAAGAAGGTTAACAAGTATCGGTGGCGCCAGCTTAGAATATCATGCAGATCTTTAGGGGCCGTCAGGTGAGCGGCAAAATAGGCAAATGCCTTTCCGGTTTCGACGGGTGACAGAGAAGTGTTGCCGCCACGCGTCTTGCCGACACTGGCTGCTGGAGATCAAAGACACGGCGCAGGCGTCCTCCTCCTGCTAATATTGGCTCAATGTTTGGAGACCTCGTTCGCCACACGGTTTGCTCGGTCGGCAACGGTGAGGCAACGATTGATCAATTCGTCGAAACGCTCAGCGTCTTCAAGCAATAGGCCGTCGTCGACCATGTGCGCGTAGTCGGCCGCGAGCGCGGTGCGAGCCTTTCCGTTTGGGACCAGTTGCAGATGGCCGTGAACCGCGGCTTCATAGTCCACGGGTGTTCCGTCTGCGGTCTTCTCCGGAAAGAACATGCGCTTGTGGCGCGCCACTGCTGAGGCGAGGTCTCGGTCGGAAATAGCCACATCCGCGATGCCTGCATCGTCGAGGCGTACCAGGTCATGCCAGTGGCGCGCGAAGCGCTCCCCACGGAGCCGTCCCTGTACGCAGAAGACATGGATCGCCGTGGCCTTCTCCCAAAAGGTTCGTTCTGCATGCATCACGCGCGGGGTCGCGGTCGGAAAAGTCACGCCCTCGATCAGCCCGTTCGCGTCGCAGGAGATGTCACGCAGGCTCGCCGGTTCGCCCGTCGACCTCGCGCCGAATTCCAGCATGACGCTGGGGGCGACGTAACCGGAGCCAGAAGAGGCGGCCTCGTAATCGATGAATAGCTTGTCGCCATCTGCCCGTGTCGAGGCCGATAGCCCTTGCGTTGCAATGGCGTCCTGGATCAAGGGCTGCGTCGTCTCGACGACCCATTTCGGCAATCGATCCCGGACAGCTTTCGACCAGCGCTTTTCCTCGCTGCGCGTGGTTGGCAGGGCTTCGGCGCGTTCTCCCACCAGATCAGGTGCGATTGCCCGTATGTCATAGGTCAGATCGACATCTTCAGAGAAGCGCTGGATCACCCCATAGGCTTTGGAAAGGGATGTTCCGCCTTTGAAAACGAGGTGCTCACCAAGCTCGGGACCGAAGAGGGTTTGAAGGGCCCAGACAACCCAGACGTCCTTTTCGAGCAAGTGCGCGGGCCGCCCGGAGCGATCTGCAGCGACGGCCAGGGCTTCCTTGCGGTCTGCAGACGGCAAAGACAGGAAGGGTTCAGACATGCGCCGCCTTTCCGACACTGCGTGCAAGCCAGGTCGGGAACTGCGGTGCTGCGGTTACCAATTCGTCGAAGGCCGCTGCCGGCAGTTTCTGCTTCAGCGATCTAAGAGCTGTCTCTGCCTGTTCCGGCCCAAGCCAGGCCAGGGCGCGAACAGCACTGCCTGCCGGCCGCTTCCCGAGGGCGAGTTGCCATCGGGGGGCGTGACGCAGTTCCACGAGTTGTTTGCCCAATGAGAGCGTGCGGCTGCGACCCGAGGTCAGGTACACGGAGCGAACAGGCACTTGCGTGGTCAGGCCGAGCGCATTCGCTTCGGCGGCGCCGGTTGGAACGATGACTTCTCCACGTTGCGCCGCGAGGGCCTCGACGGCCTGTTCCACGGACGGAGCGCGCGTTCCAAACCGGCTTTTGATCGGTCGCAGGTAAACGCCGCGCCCGGCACGGATCAACTGGCCACGCTCGGCGAGGCGCGACAAGGCCTGATCCACACCGGCACGGCTGCCGAGGTGCAGCAGCCCCTTTGCGGCAAGTGGCGCTCCTTCCGGAAGTCCCTCTGCATGGGTCAATATCTGTTCGGCAAGGCGCTGCATGATCGTTCTCCTGTCAGAAATATACGCAGTTTTCTGACAGAATTCAATCCGTGCTGTTGAGCGAGGTGAAGAGGGTGGTGGCTTCGTGCCATGGGCAGCAGACAGGCCTTCGGCGATTTTCAGATGGGAACACGCTTACCGAAGGCCCTGCAGTTGCAGGCATTCCTTGACGGCTGCAGCCCGCCTCTTGTCCAGGTACTCGGCCAGATCATCGATATGGACGCCTTTGGCGCATTTCTGCGACGCTTCCATTCGGACGAGGGGCAGGGCGATGGAACCCGCCGAGACTTTGCGGATGAACTTGTCGGTACTCAGGCCGAAAAAATCCCTGGCGACATCCTCAGCGGGAATGATCGGTCGCCCGGAATACATTGCTATCAAGAGAAACGCCGTGTTCATGATCCCGGAGTGAAGCACGATGGCATAGTTGGGAGAAGGGCCCGCAGCGGGGTGGCGGGGAAGCGGATAGCATGGAGCGCAAATCGGACGGGTACGTTGGGTCGGAGAGACTATCTGAAGCGCGTGAAGGGGCAGGAGCCCATGCCCAGGTGGTCGTGCGCAAGGCGCACCTCGGGTCATAAACATCCTCGGGTGATCGAATGCGAGCACCTTCGGTGCATTCGGCATGAAGCCTTTCACGCCTTTGGACACTTCGACATCAGTTGCTCCAAGGTCGGCGGTGGATCCGTGTCGTTTTGGATCAGTGTCTGGGACCAAAGGATCGAGGTTTCGTAAAAACTTCGACACACCGTCTCACCGTCCTGGTCGAACCAGTGTGTTGCCTCCGGCAGAAGCTCAAATGGCAAGGGGTGGTGCGCGAACGGATTGTGAAAGACCTCGATTTCAGCCGACCACGGCTCACTCCCTATCGGCCAAAGGTTGCGATATGCATCGCTGGTCACATCCAGGCAGAAAGGGATGCCCCTGAGAGCGCCCGGCGTCCTGTCAAAGAAGTTGCCAATCCGCATGTATCGTAGTCCACGCGGTGCGCCCTGACCCGATACCGCAACGCGGTTGAGCTTGGCCATCGAACACGCGTTCGAAAAGATAACTGCGGAGAGCTCGGCATGGCCCGCATCGGCAAACAGGCCAGCGGGAAATCTGACCTTGCCCTTGAGGTGGGATGCCTTCGTCGGACGCGCAAACATGCGCCCGTCGATTTCAACCTCTTCCGCGCCCTCGCCATAGAGATATCCAATCAGTCCTTCCCGGCTCCAGATCATCGATGCCGGTGCCTGAAAGTCCGCAATCGCCAGGGCGAAGGGCTGACCCTTTACATGCGGCAATTGATCGTAATTGCGAGCAAGCTTGTTGCCGATCGTTTTGGCAAAGCGCAAAGCTCCGGCGCCGAAAAACGCCTCTTCCCGGTCGGCTGGCAAGGCGCTCGGAGGCGCGTTCACATGGTTGTAAGGATCTGCCGGATTGGCGGTCACAGCTTCCACCCATGCCGAACCGCCATGCCTGTTCTCGATGCGGAAATCCGGGGACTCAAATGGTTGGGTCACGAGCAATCCCTGCTCGCGAAACGTCGCCAGCAGCTGCGCCTCCCACAACCGCGTGTGAAAGTTGTTCGTCTGGCAATCTCCTGCCCAGTTTCGATCTGGCTTTGGAAGCGCGAGATAGAGCTGGTTGAGCGTCCATGCCGCGGGGCGATGGGACGGCAGCGTCAACGTCGCGAACACGTCGCTCGCCGTCCTTCCTTCCAGATCATAGAGCGCGGGCCGCTGCATGACGCCCGAGGGAACAGGTTCCGGAGGCTCTCCGTCTTTCAGGAGAGGCGGCAACTGGGCGAGGGCTTCCTTTTCAGCGGCATAGCCTTCACGCTCGGCCGTCACCGTCCAGACTTGGTCGGTTCGCCGCCGCATGACCAGCACCCCATAGGAGCGATCATTCAGATCACGCCTGAGAATGCCACATGAGAGACCGTCTTCGCTGAGCCATGCGCCGACAGGGGGCCGGTTTCCGAACCCATGCCCCTTGGGGAGGGACAGCGCATAGATGCTGAATTCCCATTGCGGTAGCGCTCTCAAAACTTCGTTCCGTCAACTCAGTTGGGGGACGCTGATTGAGCGTTTCAAGCCTGCTCCCATGACGTCCAGAGATATCCAGTTCTAGTCTTTAAAACCCCTGGTGAATAGCCGGGAGAAGAAAGCCTTCCCCCTGGTCGGCACTGGCGTTGCCGACGCACCCCCATCAGCGGGGAGACCCCGCAACGCCCCCTGAGAGTGAAAGTGCGGGCGGGTTTTCCGTGACGGGTTGAGGGCTGGAGGAGAGGCCTCCGGCGCCCGTCGCGGAGATCATCCCGATGAACAGAGAGCATCGCGCGGCCCGCAAGGGCGGCCCGCGCACGAACCTTTATGACGACATCACCGGCAAGATCATCGCCGAGCTGGAGCACGGCCGGCTGCCCTGGGTCCAGCCCTGGGGGACGGCGGCGGCGCAAGCGCCGCTCGCCATGCCGCGCAACGCCAGCACGGGGCGGCAATACTCCGGGATCAATGTCCTGATCCTTTGGGGCGCCGTGATCCAGCAGGGCTATCCAACCCAGCACTGGCTGACGTTCCGCCAGGCGCTGTCGCTCGGCGGCAATGTCCGCAAGGGCGAGCGGGGCACGACCGTCGTCTATGCCGACCGTTTCACGCCCGAAGACGAGAAGCGCCGCGCCCGGGAGACCGGGGAAGACGCAAACAGCATCCCGTTTCTGAAGCGCTTTACCGTGTTCAACGCGGCGCAATGCGAGGGTCTGCCCGACGACATCGCCGTCGAGGCACCGCCACCGCCGCCCGGGCTGATCGAGCCGCGGGTCGAGGCATTGATCGCGGCGACCGGCATCGACTTCCGGATCGGTGGCAACCACGCCTTCTATGTCCCCGCGCTCGATTATGTACAGGTGCCACCGCCGCAGGCTTATTTTGAGCCGATCAACTGGCACAGGACCGCCCTGCACGAGATGGGGCATTATGCCGGAAGTGGGATTATGCCGACTTCGCAAGCGCTCTGCTGTAATTGCAGGCCATAGTCCTCTTTGCGCTCGGCATAAACCGACGCCCAAACGAAACTCAAGGGAGCTGAGGAATTCGGTTAGGGGTTAGCGTGCCCACGATCCGATTGTCCGGGTGGGGCTTTGACGAAATGCGGCGTTGTCCCCTTATCAATCTCGTCATGGGCCCTTTGGCTCTCACTTGGATCGCGAGAGCGGATCACCGTTATGCAATGTTGGCCACCCCAAGAACCAGACCAGCCGCTGCGCACCCGGCGAGAACCGTCACTGGGCCGAGCTTGAAGCGGAAAACCGCGACAAGCGCCGCAAGGACCAACGCCGCAGCAGACAGGTTCATTGTGGACCAGACGGGCACATCGAGATCGAGGCCGAAAGACGTGATCGTCTGCACCTCATCGAAAACAACATGCAGACCGAACCAGACCGCAAGATTCATGATCACCCCCACGACGGCGGCCGTGATCGCCGTCAGGGCTGCTGTCAGCACTTTGTTGTCGCGCAAGCGCTCGATGAACGGGGCACCTAGGAATATCCAGAGGAAGCAGGGTGTGAACGTAACCCATGTCGTCAGCAGCCCGCCCAGCGTTCCCGCCATCAACGGCGACAGTCCGCCCGCATCGCGGAAGGCTCCCATGAAGCCCACGAACTGCGTCACCATGATTAGGGGCCCGGGCGTAGTCTCGGCCATGCCGAGCCCGTCCAGCATCTCGCCGGGGGCGAGCCAGCCGTAGTTCTGAACTGCCTCCTGCGCGACATAGGCAAGGACCGCATAAGCGCCACCGAAGGTCACCACGGCCATGACGCTGAAAAAGCCTGCGATCTGGGCAAAAACGTTGGCCGGACCGAAGACGGCGAACAGCAGGGCGACCGGGACCAACCAGAGCACGAGGAACGCTGCCGAGACGCGAAACGCCCACCCTCGGTTGACCTGCGTGTGAGCCGGCGATTCTTCGCCGAGGAGGGTGTCGGCGTCATCGACCTGGACCTTGCCCACCTTGCCGTGTCCGCCGCCACCATGAAATGCAGGCAGACCCGCACGGGCGCCGAAGAACCCGATCAAGCCAGCAATCAGGATGATGAGCGGGAAAGGGATGGCGAAGCCAAAGATCGCTACGAAGGCGGCGGCGGCGATGGTGACCATCGCCCCGTTCTTCAGTGCACGCGAGCCGATCCGGATGACCGCCTGCACCACGATGGCCAGCACCGCGGCCTTGAGCCCGAAGAACAAAGCTTCGACTGGCCCGACATTGCCGTAAAGCGCATAGACCCAGCTGAGTGCCATGATCGCCACGACGCCCGGCAGCACGAAGAGGACGCCCGCGATGATGCCGCCGAGGGTGCGATGCATCAGCCAGCCGATATAGACGGCGAGTTGCATGGCTTCCGGCCCCGGCAGCAGCATGCAGTAGTTGAGCGCATGAAGGAACCGCTTCTCACCCAGCCAGCGCTGTTCTTCGACGAGGATGCGATGCATGAGCGCGATCTGTCCTGCGGGGCCGCCAAAGCTCAGCAGGCCAATGCGGGCCCAGATGCGGGTGGCCGCACCAAGGGTTGGATATGCGCGGTCCTGCATCATTCTGCCTTCGGCTTGTTAGTGGGCCAGTTATGGGTCTCGTCGGTCGCGTCCCGTGCCCATCGATAAAAGGCGTCATAGAGGAGCATCCCGGCCTCTAGTTGTTCCAGATCGTCGGAATACATCCGCGACAGGCCGAGCGAAGCGGCAAGCAGACCGGCGGCTTCGGGTGCGAGGTCCATCCGAGCGGTATCGGCTCCGCGAACGATGGCGGCCAGGCGGTCGAGGGCGGGAATGCCTAGGCCGAACTCGGCCAGCATCACATCGAAGGTGCAGAGCTCGCCCCGATGGCTCCAGAACACGCCCTCGATGTCGAAGGGCGCGGCATTGTAGCGCTCGGCGACGCCCACCACTTCGACGGGGGCAACGAACAGGATGATCGCACGGGGATCGAGAAAGCGCCGGATCAACCAAGGACAGGCGATGCGGTCGATTTTGGGGCGGGAGCGGGTGACCCAAATGGTACGGCCCTGCGCATCGCGCGCCGGCAACTTGCCTGGATCGATCAACGGGAGTCCGGCCGCTCGCCAAGCATCGAACCCGCCCTCGAGATATTCCGAGGAGCAGCCTTCGGCGCGAAGCCAGGCAGCCGTGCCCTGGCTGCGCCGGTGGCCGGCCTGACAGACGGCAATGGACGGCTGCCCACCGAGTTGTGACGCGAGCGCGGCGAGCGCCTGGTCATCGATCCGGGCGGCGCCAGGGAGCAACCGTGGATCGGTCGCGAAATCCTCCTCGGACCGCACGTCGAGCAAGAGCGGCGCTCGAGGGGTTCCGATGATGCGGGTGAGTTTATCGAACGAAATGGCATTGGGCGCAGGCATGTGCGTTCCTCCGTGGCCGGGGTTGAACAGGAACGCGATCTTCGGCTGGCGCCTCGTGGGGAGCTCGCAATCCCCATAATTTTAGATACGAAAGTCCGGGCAGCCACGTCAAGAACTCTATATGCGGGTCAGCGTTGAAGAGGTGACGTCGAAATATTGTCTTGGCCGCACGTGCCCTCAGATGAAGATCGACTGGTCACAAAGCGGGGATTTGGCGCGAAGTTCATTGCTCCACCAACATGGAGCACAGAAATGGAAAAATCCGATCATACATGCCTTGATCAGTATCTCGCATCATTCGAAGAAAACCTTGCGTCCAGAAACTACAAACCGGATACGCTGAAAAATTATCGTTATTTGCTTCGACGCTTCGGTCGCTTGCTCGATGACGAGGCCATTGCACCGTCGGCGTTGACGCCAGATCTTGCTGTTGAATTGGGATGTCGATTGCCAGCGACACCGCAGAGCCAGATCAAGGTTCCCAATCTTGCCAGGCTGTTCGTCGCGCATCTGATTGAAATCGGCGTGGCGATACGACCGCCGCTGACACCTGCGCAGGCCGAGCGCGCAGAGCTGCTGAGCAACTTCGAAACCTATCTTCTGCGGCAACGCGGTCTCAGCCCGCGTACGATCTATCACGTGCTCCGGTTCGCGGATCGCTTTCTCGACCATCGCTTCGGCGACAATGTGCTCGACCTGCCGGCGCTGAACGTGCGGGATGTCGTGGCGTTCATGGAGCACCTTCTCTCACGCAAGCGCCCGTTCCGCGACAAGACGCCGGCCACGCATCTGCGCAGCTTCTTCCAGTATCTGTTCGCCCAGGGCCTCACGACGACCAACCTCTCGCTCTGCGTCCCCAGAGTCCACAAACCTTGGGGCGCGAGGCTCCCTCGTTATCTGTCGCCTGATGAGGTGGAGGCCGTCGTCGCGTCGGTGCGCACCAATCCGCGGCGTGGTGCCCGCGACTACGCCATGCTGTTGCTGATGGCTCGTCTCGGCCTGCGTGCGCCGGAGATTATCGCGATCCAGTTGGATGACATCGACTGGCGCGCCGGCGAACTGATGGTTCGTGGAAAAGGGCAGCAACATGACCGGTTGCCAATCCCGCCGGACGTCGGCGAAGCCATCATTCGGTATTTACAGGAGGAGCGAACTTCAGCGACCACGCGCATGTTGTTCGTGACGCATCGAGCGCCCAACCGTCCGTTCAAGGACAGCCAGGTCATCAACACGATATTGAAGGAGGCGTTCGCGGCGACGGGCGTGAAGCCCCCGACACCCTATGTGGGATCGCATGTTCTGCGCCACAGCCTGGCGACGAACATGGTTCGCGCCGGTGCGTCATTGGAAGAGATCGGCGATCTGCTGCGGCATCGATCGCGGGCGACGACGATGATCTACGCCAAGCTCGATACGGACGGGCTGCGCTCCATTGCCCAGCCTTGGCCTGTTGCGGAGGTGGCACGATGAGCTTCCTTGCCGAAATGGACTGCTATCTGACCGTCAGACGACAGCTCGGCACTGCAATGACCACGGATGGACGGATATTACGCCGCTTCGTCACCTTCGCCGACAGCGACGGCGCGCTGCACGTCAGCGCCAACCTGATCATGCGCTGGCTCGAAAGCCTCCCCTCTGCAAGTCCCGGAACACGGGCAACACGCTTCAGGGTGGCCCGCCAGTTCGCCGAGTGGCTGCATGGACAGGATCCCAGGCACGAGGCCCCGCCCCGGGGATTGGTGCCCGGTCGCGTTCAACGTGTGCATCCATATATTTATAGTGACGCCGAAATCGTTGCGATCATCGAGCATGCGCGATCGCTGCCATCGACCTACGGGATGCGCGGCCTGACGTGCTCGACGCTGTTCGGTCTGATCGCCGTGACGGGGCTCCGCATCAGCGAAGCTCTCGGTCTCGATCCTGCCGATCTCGATGTCGAATCCGGTGTGCTTCATGTCCGGCAGGGCAAGCTCGGCAAGGAGCGGTTGCTGCCGCTGGACCCGAGCGTCGTGGAACGGCTGGAAAGCTATAGTCGCGAGCGGGACCGGCTGCTCGGGCGCAGGCCGGAAGCGTTCTTCGTGACCTGTGAGGGGCGTCGTCTTGGCGACTGCGGTGCGCGCTACAACTTCGCACATGTATGCCAGAAGATCGGGCTGCGAGAGCGGCAGCTTTATCTTCGGCACGGCCGTGGCCCGCGCATCCATGATCTTCGTCACACCTTCGCGGTGCAGACCATGCTGAGTTGGTATCGGTCGGGCAAAGACGTCGGTCGCGAGATGATCAAGCTTACGACATGGCTCGGTCATGCAAACACCGCCCACACATACTGGTATCTGGAAGCGGTCCCGGAACTGCTGGAACTGGCCTCCGCTCGAATAACAGGCGCGGCGGCGGAGGAAGGTCGATGAAGGCGACCAACTTCCCCACGCTGATCCAGCGCTTCTTCACTGACCGGCTCTGCACGCAAATGGAAGCGAGCCGCCACACCGTCGCTGGCTACCGGGACACATTCCGGCTGCTGGTCCGATATGCAAGTTCACGATGTGGAAAGCCGCCCACAAAGCTCACGATCGAAGATCTCGATGCCGATCTCGTCGCCGACTTCCTGACCCATATGGAAACGGCGCGCGGCAACACGGCCCGCACCCGCAATACGCGTCTTGCAGCCATCCGGTCATTCTTCCGATACGTCGCATTGACCGACCCGGGTTGGTTGCTTCATTGCCAGCGCATTCTCTCCATGCCGAACAAGCGATATGTGAAGCGCAGCGTCACATTCCTCGACGCTGATGAGATAGCGGCGCTGCTGGCCGCGCCGGATCGAACGACCTGGGTCGGGCGGCGAGATCACGTCCTGCTGGTGCTTGCACTCCAGACCGGGCTAAGGGCGTCCGAACTGGTCAACCTGCGCTGCAAAGACGTGGTTCTCGGCACCGGCGCTCACATCCGCTGCATCGGCAAGGGGCGAAAAGAACGAAGCACACCCCTTCGTCGCGATACGGCGAAACTGATCCAGGTCTGGGTAGGCGAACGCCGCGACAGCGACGGGCCATTGTTCCCGTCAATCCGAGGCGAGCAACTCAGCCGGGATGCTTTGGAGCATCTGGTGCGGAAGCATTGCCTGACGGCATCACGAGCTTGCCCGAGCCTCGCCGGCAAGCGAGTCACGCCACACACGCTGCGCCACAGCACTGCGATGGAACTGCTGCACCATGGCGTCGACCAGTCTGTAATCGCCCTCTGGCTCGGGCATGAATCCGTGGAGACCACTCAAATCTATATCCACGCCGACATGCGGCTGAAGGAAAAAGCGCTCGCTCAGGTCGCCAACCCGGAAACGCATCCGGGGCGGTATCGTCCTAACGACGAGTTGCTCGCCTTCCTGGAATCGCTCTGAATATGCCGAACCGCTGCATGGCCGAACCTCGGCAAACCAGCCACCGCACTCGGCCATGCGGCATAATCCCACTTCCGGCATAATGGGTCTTATGCCGATATCGGCATAAGACCCACGCGACAGGACATGCCTCACGGTTGGGGCGGGACTTCTCGGGGAATTTCGGCACGAAGAAATACGCCTTCGAGGAACTGATCGCCGAGATTTCGAGCGCGTTCTGTTGCGCCTCGCTCGGGATCGTCCCGACGGTGCGCCACGCTGATTACGTGGGCTCTTGGCTGGAGGTGATGCGCGAGGATTCCCGCGCCATCGTCCGTGCCGCCTCGCAGGCCAGCAAGGCGGCCGACTGGCTGCTGGCCCATCTGCCCGACGACAGCGCCGATGTTGAGCGGCAGACCCCGATGGAAGGTAGGGCTGCGGCATGATCCTCCTGACGGCGTCACAACGCGCGCAGCTTTTGGCCAACGGTCGCGAGCCAGACACCGACCACATTCCGGTCGTGAAATTCTTCAATCCCTTCGGTGCCGGTGTCTGGCTCGCGACCGAGCTCGACGTGGACGGCGACATCATGTTCGGCCTGGCCGATATCGGCTACCCCGAGCTTGGCTCCTGGAGCCTCAACGAACTGCGCTCGATCCGGCTGCCCTTCGGCATGGGCATCGAACGGGATCTGCTCTTCACGGGGGACTTCCCGATCTCGGTCTGGGCCGAGGCGGCCCGCGAGGCCGGCAGCATTCGCGATGCCGAACGCCTGCTTTATCGCTCTGGCTTCGGTTGACCGGGATCCTCTCCGATACGCAGAACCGGCATTCCTGATTGCCGGGTTTGTGGTTCTGCGGGTTCGGCGTCGCTCTCTTCAGAGGAAGAGGGCGGCGCTTCGCTTCGTGACGGGCTTGTAGCCGGAGAGAGAGGCTCCCCGGCGTCCGTCATGGAGACACTGACATGGCCACTGCCACGCAGAAAATCACCCTGTCGTCCTCGCGCGACATCCCCTTCAACAAGCTGGTGCTCAGCCAGTCCAACGTCCGGCGGGTGAAGGCCGGCATCTCGGTCGAGGAACTGGCCGAGTCCATCGCCCGCCGCGGGCTGATCCAGTCCCTGCATGTCCGGCCCGAGCTCGACGCCGAAGGGCAGGAAACCGGGCTCTTCGAAGTGCCGGCTGGCGGCCGCCGCTACCGTGCGCTGGAGCTTTTGGTCAAACAGAAGCGCCTCAACAAGACCGCGCCGGTGCCCTGTACCGTCTCGGAGGCCGGAGACGATATCCTGATCGACGAGGTGTCTCTGGCGGAGAACATCGAGCGCGCCCCGCTGCATCCGCTCGACCAGTTCCGGGCATTCCAGGTCCTTCGTGAGAAGGGCATGAGCGAGGAGGAAATCGCCGCAGCCTTCTTCGTCGACGCCAAGGTGGTGAAGCAGCGTCTGCGCCTCGTTTCGGTCTCGCCGGCGCTGCTCGAGACCTATGCGGAGGACGGCATGACGCTGGAACAGCTCATGGCCTTCACCGTCTCCGAAGACCACGCCCGGCAGGAACAGGTCTGGGATGCGATCAAGGATGGCTGGCAGAAAGAGCCCTACACGATCCGTCGCATGCTGACGGAAATCACGGTGCGGGCCTCCGACAAACGGGCGCTCTTCGTCGGCATCGAGACCTATGAGGCGGCGGGCGGCTATGTTCTGCGCGATCTCTTCCAGCAGGACGATGGTGGTTGGCTCCAGGACCCGGTTCTGCTCGACCGGCTGGCGGGTGAGAAACTGAAGGCCGAGGCGGAGACCATCGCCGCCGAGGGCTGGAAATGGATCGAGGTCGCGACCGATTTCCCCTATGGCCATACCAGCGGCATGCGCCGTCTGGCCGGCACCACCATCGACCTGACCGACGAGGAACGTGCCGAGCGTGAGAAGCTGCGGGACGAGTTCGACGCGCTGGAGGCGGAATATGCCCAGGCCGACGAGTTCCCCGACAAGGTGGATGCGCGGCTCTGCGAGATCGAAGAGGCGCTGGAAGCCTTCGAGACCCGGCCGATGCGCTACGACGCCGATCAGATGGCCCGCGCCGGTGTCTTCGTCAGCATCCGCCATGACGGCCAGCTAGCCGTCGAGCGTGGCTATGTCCGTCCCGAAGACGAGGCGGCGGAAGGTCCCGAGGGTGGTGACGCTGATGGTGCATCTCCCGAAGGCGGCGAGCCCGGCGGCGTCCAGCGCGCTGTCATCACCTTGGGTGGTACGGCGGCCGAATCCGAAGAGGACGAGGACGTCGAAACCATCCGACCTCTGCCGGACCGCCTGATCAGCGAGCTGACCGCGCATCGCACGCTGGCGCTCCGCGATGCCGTGGCGACGAACCCGCGTGTCGCGATGACGGCGCTGCTGCATCGGCTGGTCACCGATTGCTTCCTGCCGCATTCCACCAGGGGGTGCCTTGAGGCTCATGTCCGGGAAGTTCATTTCCCGGCACAGGCCGACGATCTGGGCGAGAGCGTTTCGGCGCGCGCCATCGCCGATCGGCACGAACGCTGGGGCGATCACATCCCGGCCGACGATGCGGCGCTCTGGGACTGGCTGGTCGATCAGGACGACGACACCCGCATGGAGTTGCTCGCCCATTGCGTCAGCTTCGGCGTCAACGCCCTGCACGAGAAGCCCAACCCCTATGGCGGCATGGGCGTCAGCCAGCACGGGCTCGACGTGCGCCTGTCCCAGGCCGACCGGCTGGCGCGGGCAACGGGCCTCGACATGGTGGCTGTGGGTTGGCGGCCGACCGTCGGCAACTATTTCGGCCGCGTGACCAAGCCGCGGATCATCGAGGCAGTGCGCGAGGGCGCCGGCGAACGGGCCGCCCAGCTCATCGACCACCTGAAGAAGGGTGACATGGCTACGGAGGCCGAGCGCCTGCTGGCCGAAACCGGCTGGTTGCCGGAGCCGCTGCGCCTGGTGGACCCCGACGCCGCGATCGATGCAGGTGCCGCGATCGACGCGGAGGCGGACGATCTGCCCGAGTTCCTCGCCGGAGACGGCGAAGAGGACGAAGCCGCCGTGGACGAAGACCCGCAGAGCATGGTCGCTGCGGAATGATCCTCACGCGGGGCGGCTATGGTCGCCCCGCACTTTTTCCTCAATTTCAGGAGCCCAACATGACCCTGAGACCCGACACGACGAACCGGCGCATCGTCTTTTCCTATCTCGTCCCCGTGCATGTCGAGGTCGAGGACGGCATCGTCGCCGATGTCGTCGTCATCGACGAAACCCCGATCCGCGATCCCACGCTGATCGAAGGTGACGGCGACCTGCTTGCCCAGGCCGTCACCGACGCCAATGACGGACAGGCATGGCCGTCCTGGCGCTTCGGCTACTGATCCCGCTTTCCGTTTCCGCAACTTGCCCGGTCCCCGTGACCGGGCTTTTTCTTTAGAGAACCCGATGCCCGCAATGATCGATATCGACCGGATATTCCGTGAAAACCGCGCCAGTCCGCCATCCGAACGGACGCTGCCCTGGGAGGAAACCTGCGATGGCATCACCGTGGTGGTGGAGCCGAAACCGCATTGGGCGGATGACATGCGCGCCTTCCGTCTCGAAGCCCGCGAATATTGCCGCTACGCCGATTGGACCGCGAACGGCGGTCATGCCCGGTTCGACGGTCACATCGACACCAGCGGTGACGACTTGATGATGAGAGCGCGCGCGATGATCGCCCGCGAGATTGCCGATGGACTCTGGGACTGAAGGCCTGTTCACGTCCGACGATAGCCGCCACCGTCTTCCTGTCATCGGCCTGTATGGCTCCGGTTCCAGCTTCACGACAGTGCCGCTCATCATGTTCGGCATCGGTGTCTGCCCCCGTCCTCGAACACATTCCTGCTGCCAACGTGGCGGCAAGGGCCAGCCGGGCGAAACATCTGCAACGGGTATCCGGCGCCTGTCGGATGCAAGACACCACCCACACTTCCATTCGCTAACCTTGGTCTGATCCGTCTCTTTGACATTCAACCCCCGAGGGATCGGCTTACGCACGCGTGCCGCCCTCGGGGATTCGGAAAAGTCCGAACGCCCGAGGGTGAGTGCAGATCCGGTCAGACACGTCGGGCGCCTGTCGCGCGGGGGATGGTCCCCCGCCTCCAGTGACAGGAGCCAATCCCGATGTCCTATGCAGATGCCACCGCTTTCGCCGCCAGCCTCGCCGCCACGCTGATGGTCGTAGTCGTCGTGTTCCAGGCTGGGGACGGAACCCACGGCGCCATGCCCGCCGACGAGTTCGACGGCGATGAGGACATGGTGAAGCTGGAACTGGATCCATGGGAGTAAGGCGCGAAAGCGCCTCACCCCAAACGGCCCGAGCGCGGAGACCCGCGCTTCGGGCCTTCAGTGCCTCTCGATGGTCCCCCATCGTCGGCAGCGGAACCGGGAACAAGCCCGGTCAGAGAGGAAGAGTGCGGGCCGTTCGGCCGTGACGGGGTGAGGGCTGGAGAGAGAGGCTCGCCGGCGCCCGTCATGGAGTGATCCCGATGACCTTTGCCCGTTCCGAAACCTTCCGCTCCATCGGCCATATTCTGGCGGCTGACGTTCTGTCCACGCGTTATCGGTCGCAAAAGCTGCCGCTGCGCATCTCGTGCCTGGGCGTCGCGAGTTATGACGCCAGTGACCAGACGAGCCGCTTCGATTGCGTGATTCCGCTTGGGGAATGCCCATCATCGGAAGAGGCCATCCAGGCCGCAGCCTTGCGCCTGTCGCGTGGTGAGATTTGCACGGGGACGGATAGCTTTCCGTATTTCCAGCCACACATCATGCTCATTCAGGACCGAGATCAACGCCTGGTCCTCGCCGGCGAAATCCGCGCCGGCATTATCCTCTGGCAGCAGCCGGTCGCCTCCGATGCCGAGGCACGCAGGATTGTGACCGAGGCCAGCCGACTGCGCGGTATGGCATTCCGAGCCTCCGAGCCCGGTGATGCGAGACGGCTGCGTTACCGCGCCGCGGCGCTGGAGGCCCGATTGGTCGATCCCTTCTGGCGCGAGACCGCGGCCGATCTGCTCCGCCTGCCACAGGCCGCCTGAACTTCACCCTTTCCATCCCATCCGGCTCGGTTTCACGCCGGGCCATGTCATGCCCGGAGACCATCATGGCCGACTATTTCACCCATTTCTCCTGCCTGCTCGATGTGGGCACCCCCGAGCAGGCCGCCCGTGCGCTCGATCTCTACAATGCGCTCTCGGATGAGAATGCCGCTGAGGATCCGCCTTCGGACGGGTTTCTGCTTTCCATTCAACCCGAGCATGGCGGAACCCAGCTCTGGATGCACGATGATGGCACCGGCGATCCTGAGCATGTCATCCAGTTCGTCAAACGCTGCGCGAAGGAGTTCGGGCTGACCGGCCTTTGGGGAATGCAATACGCCAACACCTGCTCGAAGCCGCGTGTGGACGGTTTCGGCGGCGGGGCGCACGTCCTCGATCTCGCCACCGGCGAGGCGGTGGACTGGATCTACACGGACGGCTGGCTTTCCACCGTGCTGGGGGGAGGCAATCCCTATGAGTGAGGTCATCGAGATCACTGTCTATCGCCTCGACGAGCTTTCCGATGCAGCCAGGGACAAAGCCCGCGTCTGGTATCGTGAGGGTGGCTTCGGCGATGACTGGTACGATGCGGTCTATGAGGATTTCCAGAGCGTCGCCGAAATCCTCGGGCTGAACCTCAAGACCCGAACCGTCCGGTTGATGGGCGGCGGCACACGACGGGAACCCTGCATCTGGTTCCGGGGCTTCTGGAGCCAGGGCGATGGCGCCTGCTTTGAAACTTTCTATGCCTACCGCAAGGGTGCGCCACGGCGGATCAGGGAATACGCGCCGCAGGACACCGAACTGCACCGCATCGCTGACGCCTTGCAGGCGGTTCAGCGGCGTAATTTCTATCAGCTTGGCGCCGAGGCCACCCATCGCGGCCATTATTATCACGAATACTGTATGGCGATCTCGGTGGAGCGAGACAGCCCGACCTGGCAGGACATGACCGCCGATGCCGAGGAGACGATCATCGAGGCGCTGCGTGATCTGGCTCGATGGCTCTACTGCCAGCTTGAACGCGAATATGATTATCTGTCGTCGGACGAAGTGGTCGATGAAACGATCGCCGCCAATGAATACACCTTCACCGAAGCCGGTCGCCGCTTCGGATGATCCCGAGAAGGCACCGACAAGCGCCCCGACCGGACGGCGGGGCGCTTTTTTTTATGCTGTGCTTTGAGAGTGAGAGGTGGGCCGAAAACGGGCAGGTCCGGGTGGGTGAGAGAGAGCCGTCCGGGTCTTCCCATTCCTGCTCTCCGAGGTTCCCCGACATGAATATCTCATCTCCCGTGACCGGTCCGGCCACCCAGCCGGCCCCCGTGATCCTGGCCGCCGCCCATCTCATTCTTCCCCATCTCGAACGCGGTCAACGCGTCAATACTGCGGACCTCCGCAGTGCCATGGAAAGCGCTTTCGGCGCCTCCGACGCCAGCGGCGCTTGGGACTGGAAGCTTGCCTATGAGGCCTGCGAAGTCGCCACGGTTCTGTTCCTGCGCAAATACGGAAAGGCGCTTTTCCGCAAAGCCGGTTCTCCGGTTTCCCGGCTCGATCCGCTGGCGAAGATCGCGGGCCTACTGCCGACGCAGACCCGCCGCTCCGAAGAAAGTCAGAGCTTCCAGCAGTTCAGCACCCCTCTGCCTCTCGGTCTTGCCGCGCTGGCGGCGGCCGGGGTCACGCCGGACGATGTGGTGCTGGAGCCCTCGGCGGGCACCGGCCTTATGGCGATCCTTGCCCAGAGCGTCGGCGGTTCGCTGATCCTCAACGAACTCGCCGAGACCCGCGCCGATCTTCTCTCTTCCCTCTTTCCGGCCTTTCCCGTCACCCGGTTCGACGCCGCCCAGATCGACGATCATCTGACCCCGGAGGCTGTGCCGTCCGTTGTGCTGATGAACCCGCCTTTCTCGGTCATGGCCAATGTCGAAGGGCGGATGGCGGATGCTTCCCTTCGCCATGTTGCCTCGGCGCTGGCCCGGCTTGCTCCTGGCGGTCGGCTGGTCACGATCACCGGCGCGAACTTCGGACCGGAAGCACCGGCCTGGCGCGACGCCTTCGTGCGCCTGCAGGACCGCGGCCGCGTGGTCTTCACCGCGGCGATCGATGGCGCGGTCTTCGCCAGACATGGCACCCGCATCGACATGCGGCTGACGGTGATCGACAAGCTGCCCGCCGACGATCCGTCCGTCTTCCCGGCTTCGCCGGGGGGCGCGCCCGACGTCAGCACGCTGATCGGATGGATCGAGGCGCATGTCCCGCAGCGTTCGCCTGTCTTATTACCGAAGATCGTGGCGTTCGCTTCAACCGCCACGCCGAAAACCGTGCGAGGCTATCTGTCCCGCGCGACAGCTGCGCGGCCTGCCGCTGCTCCTGCCAACGATCCCGAGGGCGTCGAACTCGCCTATGAGACCGTGGACTGGACGCCACCGGAAGGCGCTCACCTGTCCGATGCCATCTATGAGGAATATGCGCTGCAATCGCTGCGCATTTCTGGCGCACAGCCGCATCCGACCAAACTGGTGCAATCCACTGCCATGGCCTCTGTCGCGCCGCCAAAGCCGTCCTACCGGCCCATGCTGCCGTCCGACATCCGCACCCGTCTGTCGGACGCCCAGCTTGAAACGGTTATCTATGCAGGTGAAGCCCATGCCGATCATCTCGCCGGTGCTTGGACCGTGGACGAGCATTTCGACAACGTG
The DNA here is from genome assembly GCF_053628595.1 of Roseovarius sp. MBR-154. Lineage (NCBI taxonomy): Bacteria > Pseudomonadati > Pseudomonadota > Alphaproteobacteria > Rhodobacterales > Roseobacteraceae > Roseovarius > Roseovarius sp. MBR-154. The sequence goes on along the minus strand of NZ_JBRJGR010000020.1, from coordinate 881 downwards.
AGCGCCGCGCCCGAGGATGCCGCTGGCGCTATCCGCTTCCGCCGGGGCTTTATGCTCGGTGACGGCACCGGCGCTGGCAAGGGCCGTCAGTCGGCCGGGATCATCCTCGACAACTGGCTGCGGGGACGCTGCAAGGCGGTCTGGATTTCCAAATCCGACAAGCTGATCGAGGACGCGCAGCGCGACTGGTCGGCGCTCGGTATGGAACGGCTGCTTGTCACGCCTCTGTCACGCTTCCCGCAGGGCAAGCCGATCACGCTCTCGGAAGGCATCCTGTTTACCACCTATGCCACGCTGCGCTCCGACGACCGCGGCGAGAAGGTTTCGCGCGTCAAGCAGATCGTCGAATGGTTGGGCAGGGACTTCGATGGGGTCATCATTTTCGACGAGAGCCATGCGATGCAGAATGCCGGTGGCGGCAAGGGAGATCGCGGCGATATCGCCGCCTCGCAGCAGGGACGCGCAGGCCTGCGGCTCCAGCATGCCCTGCCGGATGCGCGCGTGGTCTATGTCTCGGCGACAGGAGCCACGACCGTTCACAATCTGGCCTATGCGCAGCGTCTCGGACTCTGGGGTGGCGAGGATTTTCCGTTCGCGAACCGCGCGGAGTTCGTCGAGGCGATCGAGGCCGGCGGCGTGGCAGCCATGGAGGTGCTCGCCCGCGATCTGCGGTCCCTCGGCCTCTATACCGCGCGCTCGCTCTCCTACGACGGCGTCGAATACGAGCTGGTCGAGCACAAGCTCACCGACGAGCAGCGCCGCATCTATGACGCTTACGCTGCGGCGTTCCGCACGTTATGCGCAGCTGCGCATAAGGTGCGTAATCGCGAGGACGCGATAATGCGAAGGAACGCGGGACTATCGCTATCATTCGGGGAGTT